>DAIOWC010000301.1:0-6473 GCA_036758685.1 Streptosporangiaceae bacterium
TCTTGCCGCGGATCGGCAGGATCGCCTGGAACTTGGAGTCCCGGCCGCCCTTGGCTGAGCCGCCCGCGGAGTCGCCCTCGACGATGTAGATCTCGCACTCGCCCGGGTCACCGGACTGACAGTCAGCCAGCTTGCCGGGCATGCCCGCGTTGGACATCGCGCTCTTGCGGGTGAGGTCCCTGGCCTGGCGGGCCGCGACTCGGGCCCGGGCGGCCTGCTGGGCCTTGATGACGATCCCCTTGGCGTCGCCGGGGTTGCGGTCGAACCAGTCCCGCAGGTGGTCGTTGCTGGCCTTCTGCACGAACGACCTCGCCGCGGTGTTGCCGAGCTTGGTCTTGGTCTGGCCCTCGAACTGCGGCTCGGCCAGCTTGATGTGGATGATCGCGGTCAGGCCCTCGCGAATGTCCTCGCCGAGGAGATTGTCGTCCTTCTCCTTCAGGAAGTTCTGGTCCCTGGCGTAGCGGTTGACGATGTTCGTGAGCGCGGACCGGAAGCCCTCCTCGTGCGTGCCGCCCTCGGCCGTGTTGATCGTGTTGGCGAAGGTGTGCACGGACTCGGAGTACGACTGCGTCCACTGCATCGCGACCTCGAGGGCCATGCCCTCGGTCTCGTCGGCGAACTCGATGACGGTCTCGTGGACCGGGTCCTTGGACGCGTTGAGGTAGCGCACGAAGTCGGCGATGCCGCCGTCGTAGCGGTAGGTGACGACGTGCGGCTCGCCGTTGATGTGCTCGGGTCGCTCGTCAGTGAGGGTGATCGAGAGGCCGCGGTTGAGGAACGCCATCTCCTGCAGCCGCCGCGACAGGGTCTCGAACGACCACTCCGTCGTCTCGAAGATCGAGCCGTCCGGCCAGAACGTGATGATCGTCCCGGTCTTGTCGGTCTGCTCACCCCGGGCCAGCGGGCCGGTCGGCTCGCTGACGGCATATGACTGCCGCCAGACATAGCCGTCCTTCTCGATCTCGACTTCCAGCCGGCTCGACAGGGCGTTGACCACCGAGACGCCGACGCCGTGCAGGCCGCCGGAGACCGCGTAGGACTGGCTGTCGAACTTCCCGCCTGCGTGCAGCGTGGTGAGGACGACCTCCACGGCCGGGCGGTTCTCGACCGGATGGTTATCCACCGGGATGCCGCGGCCATTGTCGACGGTTCGGACCCCGCCGTCGGCCAGCAGGGTAACCTCGATGCGGTCAGCGAACCCGGCCAGGGCCTCGTCGACAGCGTTGTCGACAACCTCCTGGACGAGATGGTGGAGTCCGCGCTCGCCGGTTGAGCCGATGTACATGCCGGGTCGCTTGCGGACGGCCTCGAGACCCTCCAAGACCGTGATCGAACGTGCATCATAGGACAAAGTAAAAGCTCCTCCTGGAACAGGGCACACGCGCAGGACTGCGGACCAGTCCCCCCGCTGTGCGCGCGCCCTGGTGCGCACCTTTATTTTACCTGCGTACCTGCTCAGACTCAGCCGTACGTGTCACGCGGGCCGCGACTGCCGCGTACCCTCCACTCCCCGGGACGGCGCGTGGCGCTGACCGGCCCGAGTACCTTGACCCTCCGGACGGTTCCTGTCCCCAGTTCGGCGTTCAGCCTGTGGACAAGCTGGGCGGCCAGCAGGCGCAGCTGCGTGGCCCAGGCCGTCGAGTCGGCCACGACCGTAAGCTCGCCGTCCCTGAGCGACTCGGGCTTGGTGTGGGCGGCCAGGTCGGCGCCGACGATCTGAGCCCACCGGCCGAAGACCGAGCCGGTGGCAGCGGCCAGTTTCCAGCCCTCCTCGTCCAGCAGCCCGTTGATGGCGGCGCCGAGCAGCTGCGGGTCGTCGCGGCGCAGGCGCCGCCCGGCCAGCCGCCGGATCGCGGGCCTGGCCGGCCTGGCGGAGCCCGTTCCGTCCGCCTGCTCCTGGTCCCGGCCGGGCTCAGGCTCCGGGACCGGAACGGGCTGTGCGGGGCGGATGCCCTTCGCCCGGGCATCGGCCCTGGCCGCAGCCAGGGCCTCGCGCGCGCGCTGGATCTTGTCCGCGCCTGCGCCGCCTGCCTCAGCCACCGGAGATCACGCCGTCGGCCACCGTGTAGCGGGCACCCGCGAGCCGGGCCGGGACGTCGTCGGCGACCGCCGCCGTCACCAGCACCTGCTCGGCATCGCCGACCAGATCAGCGAGCCGGTCCCGGCGGCCGGCGTCGAGCTCGGCGAACACGTCATCCAGAACCAGCACCGGGTCCTCGCCTCCGGCTCGCAGGAGCCCGTAGGACGCCAGCCGCAGCGAGAGCGCGAGCGACCACGACTCGCCGTGACTGGCGTATCCCCGCGCGGGCATGCCGCCGATCTGCAGCTCGAGCTCGTCCCGATGCGGCCCGACGAGGCTGATCCCGCGCTCGATCTCGGCCCGGCGGCGGGCGGCCAGCGCGTCGCGCAGCAGCCCGGCCAGCTTCGACGGCTCGGCTTCGGGCTCCTGACCAGCGGCCTCGCCGTCGTCGAACCCGGCCTGCCGGGTCGCCGACATCCGGTAGGTCATGGCGGTATCGCGCTCGGTGCCGGAGACGGCGCTGTAGCAGGTGGCGACGAGCGGCCTGAGCTCAGCGACCAGGCGGAGCCGGGCGGCGGTGAGCTCAGCCCCGGTCGCGACCAGATGGTCGTCCCAGACCTCGAGGGCGCCCGGCGGCACCCGGCCGTGCGTCTTGGCCGACTTCAGCAGCGCGTTCCGCTGCCGGATCACCCGCTCGTAGTCGGCCCTGACTCCGGCGTACCGCGGCGCGCTGGCGACCAGCAGGTCGTCAAGGAAGCGCCGGCGCTGATCGGGATCGCCCTTCACCATCGTCAGGTCCTCGGGGGCGAACAGCACGCACCGCAGCACGCCGAGGACCTCCCGCGGCCGCGGCGCCGGGGCCCGGTTCAGCCTGACGCGGTTGGCCCGGCCGGCGTTGATCTCGATCTCCACCAGGCTGTCGCGCCCGGCCGACCGGATCCCGGCTCGCAGGATCGCGCGCTCGGCCCCCTGGCGGATCAGGGGCGCATCGGTCGCGACCCGGTGGCTAGCGAACGCGGCGACGTAGCAGGCGGCCTCGACCAGGTTGGTCTTCCCCTGGCCGTTCGCACCGGTGAAAGTCGTCACCCCGGGTCCCAGCGTCACCTCGGCGGCCGCGTAACTGCGGAAATCGGTGAGCGCAAGCCGGGTCAGGTACACCCCGCCGACATTAGCCGGGACCGCCGCGCGCACCTACCAGCCGGCTATCCGCCGAGCCGGATCGGCATGAGCAGGTACCTGAACTCCGGGGCGCCGTCGGGGCCTGGCTTGCCGGTGAACAGCGCGGGCTTGCCCGGCTCGGTGAACGAGATCCTGACGGTGTCGGAGTCAATGGCCGCCAGGCCGTCGAGCAGGTACTGCGGGTTGAACGCGATCGCCAGATCGTCGCCCTCGAAGTCGGCCTCCAGGACCTCTTCCGCCTGGGCCTCATCGCCGGTGCCAGCCTCGAGCATGAGCTGGCCGGTGCTGAAGGAGAGCCGGACGGCAGTGTTGCGCTCGGCGACGAGCGCCACGCGCTTGACCGCCTCCGTCAGCGTTGCGGTCGACATCATCGCCGCGGCGTTCGAGGTCGTCGGCAGCAGTGCGTTCACACGCGGGAACTCCCCGCCGAGAAGCCGCGTGGTCGTGCGCCGGCCGGCGCCCTCGAATCCGATCATGCCGTCGCCGCCCTGGTCCTCGCCCGGCAGCGCGAGGGCGATCGCGACCTCGGCGCCGTTGGTGAGGGAACGCGCCGTCTCGGTCAGCGCTCTGGCCGGCACCAGTACCGCGGCCGCCAGGTCGGGCCGCGCCGGGTTCCAGCGCAGTTCCCGCACGGCGAGCCGGTAACGGTCGGTCGAGACCAGCGTCAGCATGTCGCCGGCGATCTCGATGCGCACGCCGGTCAGCGCGGGCAGCGTGTCGTCCCGGCCGGCGGCGGTCGCGGACTGGCTGACGGCGGTCGCGAACGCGTCACTGCCGATCGACCCGGCTGCCGGCGGCATCTCCGGCAGCGCCGGGTAGTCCTCTTCCGGCATCGTGAGCAGCGTGAAGGTCGCGCTGCCGCAGGTCAGGACCGCGCGGCCATCCTCGCTCGTGATGTGCACGGGCTTGGCCGGCAGGCTCCGGCTGATCTCGGCGAGCAGTCGGCCGGATACGAGGGCACTGCCCGGCTCCTCGGCGGTGACCGGCACCGTGGCCTGAGCGGAGACGTCGTAGTCAAAGCTGGACAGCACGAGGTTCTCGTCGGCCTGCAGGCGGATGCCAGCCAGGACAGGCACGGCGGGACGTGCGGGCAGGGCGCGGGCGGTCCAGGCGACCGCGTCCGCGAGGACGTCGCGCTCGAGGACGATCTTCACCGGTCCCCTCCTGTTCTGATCGGGGCGACACGCTTCTTGCAGTGTGGTCTGCGGGAAATAACAAAGTGGTAGTCGTCATAGGGTCGGTGGATCCCGGGGATATCAGGCGTCCGCGCAGGTGGGCGGGCCTGTGGCCGTGCACACCCCCTGTGCGGGGCTGGCCGGTCCCGTGCGGGTCGCTGTGGACGGCGGGCAGTCACCGCACTGGTTACCCCCGCGTTACCCCCTGGATGTCCGGAGTTTTCCCGAGCGCATCCCAAGGACGTCCACAGACTTATCCACAGCCTGTGTGCGTGCAATGCATCTGGAGCGGCCATTGTGTAACGACCTGCGCACGGAGCGTAATAAAAGTCCTTGTGACCTGCGAGTCGATCCATGGCTGCACTCACCCGGAAAGTGCTTGCTGCTTGATCCGGTTGGTGAGCTCAGTCACCTGGTTGTAGATCGCGCGGCGCTCGGCCATCAGCGAGCGGATCTTGCGCTCGGCGTGCATGACCGTGGTGTGATCGCGGCCGCCGAACTGCTGGCCGATCTTCGGCAGGGACATCTCGGTGAGCTCGCGGCAGAGGTACATGCCGATCTGCCGGGCCGTGACGAGCACGCGCGACCTGGAGGTCCCGCAGAGATCGTCGATCGAGAGCCCGAAGTACGCGGCCGTCTGTCCCATGATCGTGGCGGCCGTAATGTCCGGGCCGTGCGTCTCCGGGATGAGGTCCTTGAGCACGAACTCGGCGAGCTGCAGGTCGACCGACTGCCGGTTGAGACTGGCGAACGCCGTGACGCGGATCAGCGCTCCCTCCAGCTCGCGGATGTTGGTGGAGATGCGGCTGGCGATGTACTCCAGCGCCTCGGGCGGGGCGTTGAGCCGGTCCTGGACCGCTTTCTTGCGGAGGATCGCGATGCGGGTCTCCAGCTCGGGCGGCTGGACGTCGGTCTGCAGACCCCACTCGAACCGGCTGCGGAGCCGATCCTCGAGGGTCACCAGGCGCTTGGGGGCCCGGTCGGAGGAGATCACGATCTGCTTGCTGGCGTTGTGGAGGGTGTTGAAGGTGTGGAAGAACTCCTCCTGCGTCCCCTCCTTGTTTTCCAGGAACTGGATGTCGTCCACCAGCAGCACATCGACATCGCGGTACCGGCGACGGAAGCCGTCCTGCTTGCCGTCGCGGATCATGTTGATGAAGTCGTTGGTGAACTCCTCCGAACTCACGTACCTGACTTTGAGCGCCGGGTCGAGAACCTGCGCGTAGTGACCGATGGCGTGCAGCAGGTGGGTTTTGCCGAGCCCGGAGTCGCCGTATACGAACAGCGGGTTATAGGCCTTGGCGGGCGCCTCGGCGACCGCGACGGCGGCCGCGTGCGCGAACCGGTTGCTTGACCCGATGACGAAGGTCTCGAACGTGTACTTCGGATTGAGGCGGGCCTGGCCGGGCCTGGCCTCCTGCTGCCTGGGCACGTGATGGCCGGCGGGCGGGCTCAGTGACGGCAGGCTGGCCGGACCCCGGCCGGCGTGGCGCGTCCGGTGGTCGTCGTCGAGCCCGGCCGGGCCGCCATTGGCGTGCGGCGCCGGGTCGCGCAGCATCCCGGGTACACCCATGTGCATGGCCGGGAACGTGGATGGCTCGGCGGGACCGTTGTCCGCCAGCCGGCCCGCTGATGGCCCGGAATGACCGGGATAGCCGTTGCCTGGTCCCGCCGGCTGCGGGGCCCGAAGGCCATCGGAACCAAGCGACAGCGGCCCGGTGACCTGATCGTCGGGATTAACCGGGCGGCTCGCGGGGTGCCAGGTATCGGCAGTAGCTGCCGGATCGACCGTGACCGCCAGCTGAATGTTGCGGGCGAGCTCACGGGACAGCGCATTGGTGATCAGCGCCCGCAGGCGGGTCTCGAGCTGCTCCTTGACGAAGTCATTCGGGGCCGCGATGAGCGCTGTGTTCTCGACCAGGCCCAGCGGCCGGGTGAGCTGGAGCCAGGCGCGCTGATGCGGCTCGATCTGCATTTCTGCCAGATCGGCAAGTGAGCGGGCCCATACGTCCGCGAGGTCGTCTTCACTCATTGGCCGGTCACCCCGGGCCCCCCACATGTGATCAACAGGTTTTTCCACAGCATGTGCACGTTGCAGG
>DAIOWC010000302.1:0-6461 GCA_036758685.1 Streptosporangiaceae bacterium
CTCCGGGTTTTGCGGCTCCGCGTCCTGCGGATCGGCCACCCAGGCGGAGAAGACCGGCACGCCGTGCCAGGCGCTGCCCGGGCTGACCGCGATGGCGACAGCCGCGTACGGGTGGCCGAACTGCAGGTCCGCGATACGGCGGGTGCCCGGCGGCCTGATCATGGCCATCTCCATCGCCATGGCGGTGACCGCGGCCGCCTCGAACCCGACGCGTGTGTACCGCGCCATCGCGGCCTGCCTGGCCGACCACGGGTCGGCCGGGCCGACGAGCGCGTTCTTGGCGAGGTCGAAGCCGAGACCCGCCCGCGCCAGATCGTGGTCGGACTGAGCCGACCACGCGGGCAGTACCGCCGTGCAGATGTCCCTCGATCCGCGGGCGGGCGTCTCCTCGCGCAGCGTCCAGGCCGGTCCGGCGCCAAGCTCGAGCTCGCCCAGATCGCGATGCGGCACCGAGTCTCCGACCGCATCCGCGCAGCCGACCTGGTACGCGGCCGCGAGCACGGCGCCAGCGGGCACGTCCGGCGCCGCCGCGACCGAGTAGACCAGCAGGCCGTCCTCCGCGGCGGCAGCGTGCACGGCCACGTCTCCGGCCTCGGTCGCAGCCGTGATGAACTGCCGGTGCCCGCGGGAGTGATCAGGATCGGGTACCCGCAGCACCCGGCTGAGCCGGCGCGACCAGTCGCTCGCCGCCCCGAGGTCGGCGGCCGGGGCCAGCTCGAACGGGACCTGCCAGGAGACCTTGGTCGCCAGCGCCGTGGCCAGCACGAGGTAGATCTGGGCGGTGATCTCAATCGGGAACTTGTCGATGAGGCCGAACGTGTGCTCGCGCGCCCACTGATCGGCACCGGCCTGATCTGGCAGCGCGCCGAACTCCACCGCATCCGGCAGCCCCAGCCGCCATTGCCGGAAGTGGTCACTGAGATCGCCGCCGTCTCCGGTCCACACCGCCGCCGCGCTGGCCACGACCGGATGCGGGTTGGCGAGCAGGTCCTCGGCGGCGCGGGCGGCCGCCTCGACGTCGCAGCCGAGGACATCGGCGAGCTCGTCGCGGTCAGGTCCCGAGCTGGCTGGCCCGGCTAATGCCAGCAGCAGCCAGGCGCCAAGTGGCGATGCCACCTGGTGCCCGGTGCCGATGGCCGCGTGCAGCCGCCGGGAGTACCCGGCGACGCAAGCGGCAATGTCGCATGTCCGCGCGCTCATGGCGCGAGATTACCGCTCAGCCGCGACGGTCTCGGGTGACTCGGGGACCTTCGGCTCGTGCCGCCCGAGCAGGATGAAGCTAAAGATCCCGGCGGCGAACACCAGCACCGCCGACAGCAGCAGCGCCGCGTGCAGACCGGACAGAAATGCGCTGTAAGCGGCCTGGATCACCTTGCCCACGATGCCGCCGTACTGAGCGGCGGCCGACGCCGGGCCCTTCCCTCCGGCCGGCACGCCGCCCGTCTCCAGGGCGTTGATCACCACCGTCTGGAAGAACTTCGGCACGTGCAGCGCCACCAGCCGGTGCATCAGGTTCGTCTGCAGCCGGGAATCGACCAGCGCTCCCAGCACGGCGACGCCGGTCACCGCGCCGATCTCGCGGCTGGTGTTCGTCGCCGAGGCGGCCATGCCGGATCGCTCCGGCGGGATGGCCGACAGGGCCGACGACGTCGCCGGGACAACCGTCGCCCCGACCCCGATGCCGGCCAGCGACAGGGACGCTGCCAGCGGCAGGTAGGCGGGGTGAGGGCTGATGACGAACGAGGTCAGCAGCAGCCCGCCGCCGAGAAGCACGCTGCCGACGAGCATTGACCAGCGCAGCCCGGCCGCGACCGTCCAGAACCCGGCCAGCACGGAAGCCAGCACCATCAGCACCGTCAGAGGCAGGAATATCTCGGCGATCTGGAAGCCGGAGTCGCCGGCGACCTCCTCCAGGAACAGGGCCGTGAAGAAGAAGACGGCGAACGTCGCGAAGTAGGCGGCGAACGCCAGGACGTTCGCTGCGACGAACCGCGGCACACGCAGGAACCGCATATCTAGCAGAGCGTGCGGGGCCCGGTACTCCCAGTAGAAGAACGCGACAATCGCGGCCACGCTGATGCAGAGCAGGGCAATGACCGTCACCGATGCGAAGCCTGAGCTCTCGGCGGTAATGACCGCGAAGGCCAGCGCGGATATGGCGGCCGCGCCCAGCACCGTGCCCGCGACGTCCACGCGGTGCGCGTTCGGATCGGAGTTCTCGGGCAGTACGATCGCAGCGGCAATCAGCGCGACCGCGCCGACGACCAGGTTGAACCAGAAGATGGCCCGCCAGCTCCAGGCGCCGACGAGCGCCCCGCCGAGCACCGGGCCCATGGCCAGGGCCAGGCCGGAGACGGCCGTCCAGACACCAAGGGCCCGCGTCCGTGTCCGCTGCGTGGTGTAGAGGTGGCGGATCATCGACAGCGTGCCGGGCTCGCAGGCCGCGGCGCCGAAGCCCATCACGGCCCGGCCCGCGATCAGCAGGCCGATGGCGTTGCTGCCTCGGGCCAGGGCGCACAGGATCGACCCGCCGCAGAAGATGACGATGCCGATCAGCATGACCCGCTTGCGGCCGAATTCATCTCCGACCATGCCGAAGGCCAGCATCGCGCCCGCGAATGTCAGCGCGTAGGCGCCGACCACCCACTGCAGCGATGAGACCCCGGCATGCAGATCGCCCTGGATGTTGCCCAGGGCGACGCTGACGATGGTGTTGTCCAGGAAGGTCAAGAACAGAACGACGCACAGCACCGCGAGAGCGATGGGGCGCCCGCCATGCCGGACGGACGCCGCCTCGCCCTCGGAGATATCGACCGGGCTGACCACCCTAGCCAGCCGACGTGCACGCTGCAGGCATGGACTTCAGACCCTCCAGACTGAGCAGCCCGCAGAAGCTGCTCACGCCGACCTTCCATGTCCCGTCCTGGTAGACGGCTGTCCCGATCTCGTTCGTCAGCGCGGGCGTGCCGCTGACGAGAATGTCGTACTTAACGGTCGCGTTACTCGCCGTAACGTTGCTGACCGAGATGACCTTCGCCGAGGCCAGAGACGGCAGGCTCTGATGGGCCTGCGTCGCAATGATGGACTGGAACTGCGAGCCGTCCTCAAGCAGGCTGACCCGCTTGGCGACTGGCGTCTTGGCATCGAAGAAGGCCACCCAGTTGGCTGCGATCGCCGCATTCGCGATCCCGCCCGACGAGCCAGTGGTGCTGCTCGGGGTGGCGGCGGGCGACGTGGCCGGCGGCGTCGACGAGGAGCTTGATGGCGTGCTACTGCCGCAGGCGGCCGCAGCCGCCGCTAGGGCGCACGCACCCAGCACCTTCCAGGTCTGCCGATGATTTTTCATACAGCTATTCTCCAACTAACAGTCAGCGAGCCGCATTCCACCTGGGGCTGATCTTCTATCCCCATACAACTGGATATTTCGTGGCACTAGCTGACACGGGCGTCAGGTCCCGGCGGCGCCGGGTGTTATTGCATCTACCCCGCGCTTCCACAGTGACTGCAGCTCCCGGTCAACGGCCGTGGCCAGCGGGGCGAACGGCGCCAGCACCGGGCGGGCGGGTGTCACCTCCGTGATCTCGCACCGCGCCAGGGCGGCGGCACTGAGGAAACGCGTGAGCTGAGCGTAGCTGTGCCGGTCATCGCGGGCCATGCGGTGGTGGTGCATTCGCAGCGGCGCATAAAGGTAGAGCCGGTCCCGTGCCCTGGTGACCGCGACGTAGAACAGCCGCTGCTCCTCCTCCAGGCCAGCCGGGGTCGACAGCGCCATGTCGCTGGGCACGGCGCCGTCGGCCAGCTGGGGAAGGTGCACCACCGGCCACTCCAGGCCCTTGGCCGAGTGCACGGTGGAGATGACCAGGTAGTCGTCGTCGAGGCGCGGCCGGCCGGCGAGGTCGGAGGCCGACACCGGCGGATCGAGCGCCAGCTCGACCAGCGCTTCATGCAGGGACGGGCTGGCGGCCGCGCCGTCCGCGAGGCGCTCCAGGTCGGCCATCCGGATGGCCGAGTCGGGGTAGCGGGCGCGCAGCGGGCCGCTCAGCACCGCCAGGATGGCGGTCGCCAGCTCCGCGGTGCTCTCCAGGCGCGCCGCCTCCGCCAGCGCGAGCACCGACGCGGCGAGCGCCGGCCGCGCCCGCTGCGGCAGCGCTTCCTGCGCATCGGGCCACCGGCCGAACGGGTCAGGCTCGCTCACCCGCAGTGTGTCGATGACCCGGCGGGCCAGGATCGGGCCGATGCCCTCGTGCAGCCGGATCAGCCGGAACCAGGCGAGCTCGTCCGCCGGGTTGGCCACAATCCGGGCCGCGGCCAGGAAGTCCTTGACGTGCGCGGCCTCGGTGAAGCGCAGGCCGCCGTACTTCACGTACGGGATGCCGCGCGCGGCCAGCTCGATCTCCAGCAGGTCGCTGTGATGCGAGGTCCTGACCAGCACCGCCTGCTCGCGGAACGCCACGCCCGCCTCGTGCTCGGCAAGCACCCGGGTGCAGATCTCCCGTGCCTGGGTGGCCTCGTCGTGACAGCGGACGAGCAGCGGGCGCTGGCCCTGGCCGCGCTCGGCGGACAGGGTCAGCTCGAGGCCGGCCGCCTGCGGCCGCACCTCGTTTGCCAGCAGCAGGACCTCGTGCCGCGAGCGGTAGTTGCGCGACAGCCTGATCACGGCCAGATCGGCGTAGCACGCGGCCAGCGTCCGGAGGTGCTCGGGATCGGCGCCGCGGAACGCGTAGATCGCCTGCGCGTCGTCGCCCACGCAGGTCAGGCCGGCCCCGGCAGGCCGCAGCAGCCGGACGATGTCCGCCTGCACGGCGTTGACGTCCTGGTACTCGTCGACGAGCACCGCGTCGAACAGCGCCCGCAGGACGTCCCCGGCGGCCGGGTCGGCCAGCGCCGCCCGCCACAGCAGCAGCAGGTCGTCGAAATCGACCAGGCCGTGCCGCCGCTTGTAGTCGACGAAGCCGGTGAACAAGTCGGCCAGCTCGTCGGTGAACGGGACGCACCACGGATAGTCCGCCGCGACCACATCCGCCAGGTGGATGCCGGTGCTCACGCACCGGCTGTAGATGTCCGCGCACGTCGCCGCGCGCGGAGCCCGGCGGCCGGTGCCGGTCAGCCCGTAGCTCTCCCGCATCGTGTCCATGACGTCGGCGGCGTCGGTCGTGTCGATCACGCTGAATTCCGGCGGCAGCGCGAACGCCTCCGCGTGCGCCCGGATAATGCGGTGCGCCACGGCGTGGAACGTGCCGCCGACGATGCGCTCGGCCGCCTCAAGCCCCGGCGGCTGGGCCCGCGCCAGCATGTCGTCGGCCGCCCGCCGGGTGAACGTCAGCAGCAGGATCCGGCTCGGCTGAATGCCCTGGCGCCGCAGCCAGGCGGCGCGGGCGACCAGCGTGCCGGTCTTGCCCGTGCCGGCCCCGGCGAGGATCAGCAACGGCCCGCCCTCGTGCGTCGCGGCTGCCAGCTGGTCGGCGTTAAGCCCGTCAAGCACGTCTGCCGATGCGATCACGAGGCTGAATGTAGCCAGGCCCTCTGACATCGGCGCCGCCCTAGTATGCCGGCATGACAAATGACGCACGGGTCGCACTGATAACGGGAGCGTCGGCCGGCCTCGGCCGGGCGTGCGCCGACCGCCTGGCGGCGGCCGGCTGGGCCGTCACCGGCGCGAGCCGCCGCGGCACCGCCGGGCCCGGCTGGACCGGCCTGGTCATGGACGTTGACTCGGATGACGCGGTGCAGGCCGGCGTCGCCGGCGTGCTGGAGAGCCGCGGCCACATCGACGCCCTCGTCGCTGCGGCCGGCTGGGGAGTGGCCGGCGCGGCCGAGGACACCAGTATGGAGGAGGCCAAGGCCCAGTTCGAGACCAACTTCTGGGGCTGCGTCCGCGTAGTGCAGGCTGTGCTGCCGGGGATGCGGGCGCGCCGACAGGGCCGGATCGTGCTCATGAGCTCGATCGGCGGCGTCATCGGTATCCCGTTCCAGGCCTATTACAGCGCCAGCAAATTCGCGCTGGAGGGTTTCGCCGAATCGCTGGCTTACGAGGTCGCGCCGTTCGGGATATCGGTCACACTCGTGCAGCCGGGAAACTTCGCCACGGATTTCACCGGCAGCCGCAAGATGGCGGCCGCCGCCGGGCGGGGCGATTACGCCCAGGCTATGGCCAAGGCGGTCGCAGTGATGGAGCGCGATGAGCGGAACGGCGCTCCGCCGGGCGACGTCGCCGCGGTGGTGCAGCGCGTCCTGGCGGCGAGAAGACCACCGCGGCGAGTGTCGGTCGGCAAGACCAGCGAGCGCGCCGGGATTATCGCCAAACGGCTGCTTCCGTTCCGCCTGTTCGAGTCGGCGGCGAAAGGGAGCCTTGGCGTGGAGTGAGCATTTCCCCGGGGACTTCACCGGCAGCCGCTGACCGGCCGAGTCACCAGCCCAGTTCCCGCAGGCGGCCGTCGGAAATGCCGAAGTAGTGCCCGACC
>DAIOWC010000303.1:0-2861 GCA_036758685.1 Streptosporangiaceae bacterium
GCGGAACAGGATGCTGATCCAGTGTCCGTATCCGCGTTCCCGCGTAGTCGCGATCCCGCCGGCCTCCCGCACGGTGCTGTGCGCGCCGTCGGCACCGACGACGTACTGCGCCCGGATCGTGGCGCAGCCGCTCCCCTGAGCGGCGACGGTCGCCAGTACTGCGCCGTCAGCGGCCTCCAGGCCGGTCAGCCGTGAGCCGTACCTCAGCTCGGTTCCGCCCTGGACGGCGCACTGGGCGAGGATCGTTTCGAGGTGATCCTGCGCGCACGTCCACACGTGGTCAGGGAAGGGCAGCCGCTGGATCTCCGGGCCGGTGAGGCAGGGGCGGACCGACATCGCGGGCTGCGACCGGAAGCCCAGTCGCCGCACCTCGGGCTCGGCTCCCCACCGGGTCATCAGCCGCATGGTCTCCGCGGTCAGGGCGGTGGCCCGGGGATGACGTGAGGCGCCCGGCCGTCGCTCGATGACTATCGGCGCAAGCCCCCGGCGCGCCAGTTCCAGCGCGGTCGCGAGCCCGGCGGCACCCGCGCCGACGACCAGGACCGGTATGCGTTCTTCGTCGTGACCAGTCACGAGAGTCCCCCGCCGCGCTAATGTATGAAGGTCTCCTGATTATCAGGCATCCTTCATGAAGGGTCAAGCCGTGCCCGGTCCTGGTCCCGATCCCTCGACGCCCACCCTGCTGCGAACGGCGTATAACGTCCTGTCGGCGGCCATTTACAGTGCCGTCAGCGAAGCCGGTGCGGGCGACATGCGCCCGGCCCACGGCAACGCGATGGAAATGCTTGCCATCCAGGACGGCCTTCGGCTCACCGACATCGCGGCGCGCGCGGGCATGGCACCACAGTCGATGGGCGAGATTGTCGATGACCTTGTCGCCAAGGGATACCTGGCCCGCCGCGAGGACCCCGCGGACCGGCGAGCCAAGCGCATCTACCTCACCCAGAAGGGCCGCGAGACCGCGCGGGCCAGCCGCGTCGCCCTGCTTGAGGTCGAACGGCGGGTCGGCGAGATCCTCGGCCTCGACCGGTACCGCGAACTGCGGCTCAGCCTGGCGGCAATCGGCGCGGCGTCGGCAGGTTCCTGATCACGGCCCCGAACGCGGGTTCCCCGGCTGCCGGCTCCTCGGGCCACTGACGCAAGCTGACCGGGACCTGCCCGGACCGCCGGGGCATCGTGTGCGGCCTGCAGCGGGTCGAGACGTCCTGGCTAAGCTGGCGGCATGGCTGATCATTACCGGGCGCCCGGCTGGTTCACGCGCAATGTCTTCAACCAGACGGTGGCGTTTCTGACCCGCCGGGGCATCAGCGTCCTCGGCTCGCGGGTCCTCGCGGTCAAGGGCCGGACGAGCGGTCAGTGGCGGACCACCCCCGTCAACCTGCTGACCCACGACGGCCACCGGTACCTGGTCGCTCCCCGTGGCGAGACGCAGTGGGTCCGCAACCTGCGATCCGTCGGCACCGGCGAACTGCGCCTGGGACGCGGCGCCGAGCCGTTCCGTGGCCGGGAGCTCACCGACGACGAGAAGGTGCCGGTGCTGAGGGCCTACCTGAAGCGCTGGAAGGCCGAGGTCGGGATCTTCTTCGAGGGCACCGGGCCGGACTCGACCGACGACCAGCTCAGGGCTATCGCCCCCAAGCATCCGGCCTTCGAGGTCCTTCCGGCCGGCAACGCGAGCTGATCTGGCCATGCAGGTCGTTGATCTTGTCATTCTCGTCGGCTGGGTGGGCTTCTGGATCTACTGGCTCGCGGCGTCCGTCGGTGTCAAAACGGGGCGGACCCGGTGGGGCCAGTTCGCTGGCATTCGCGTCGGGATAATCCTGATCATCCTGCTTCTGGCCCGGCTGAGGGTGTTCAAGGGTCACACGGTCACCCACGACGCCGTGCTCGAGGGCATCGGCCTGGGCCTCTTCCTGCTCGGACTTGCGGTCGCGGTGTGGGCGAGGATCTATCTCGGCGGGAACTGGGGCATGCCGATGACCCAGAAGGACAACCCCGAGCTCGTGACGACGGGCCCGTATCATCTGATTCGCCACCCCATCTACTCGGGCATCCTGCTCGCGATGATCGGCACTGCGATAGCCGTCAGCGTCTACTGGCTGATTGCTGCGGTCGTGATCGGCGGGTACTTCATCTACAGCGCCACCGTCGAAGAGCGGTACATGGCCGAGCGCTTCCCGGACACGTATCCGGGCTACAAGCGGTCAACCAAGATGCTGGTGCCGTTCCTGCTCTGACCCGGTTCGCTACCCCGTCGGGCCGGGGTCGAGCTGCACGTGCACGGTCAGCAGGTCGGCGCCGAGCACGCGGACAGTGACCGCGTTGAGCGCGCGCAGCGGGTGCCAGGCGATGATCTGCCGCTGACGCGCGAGCGGATCGTCGTCGGGACGGACGGTGGCGATGCCCGTCACCCAGCGGTAGCGCAGTCCGACGCGCAGCCGCACCCGGACGTGCGGGTCGTGGTCGATGTTGCGCACGTAGCCGGCGCGGGTGCCGTGCTCGGCGATGATCCAGAACGAGTTGCCCTTGCGGCCGTTGCCGACCGGGACCCTGCGGATCTTGCCGGACACGTGTCCCCTGGTCTCCAGGATCGCCAGGCCGAACGGGTTGAGGCCGACGGCCAGCAGCAGCCGCATCAGCGGATTCATCACATATCGCTGCACCACCCGCACGATCCGCACCTTCACGCGGCGGCTGAAGGTCGTGAGCAGGAGCAGGCCCAGGTAGATGCCCGTCTGCACCTGCGCGGACAGGAGGCTGGATCCGGGGATGAGCGCGTAGGGCCCCCATACCAGGGCGATGGCGGCGACGGTGCCGGCGATCAGGCCGCGCGGCACGCTGAAGCGGGATCTCCGGCTGGT
>DAIOWC010000303.1:2961-6439 GCA_036758685.1 Streptosporangiaceae bacterium
GCTGGTTGTGGTCGGCTCAGTGCGGTCGAGAGAGGCGAGAGACATGATGACTCCTTGAATGCTTCGAGTTCATCTTGTTAGCACTACCATGCTAATACAGCGGTGCTAGTACCGCAATGCTAAATTGGGAGCATGCCGAAAGAGGTCGATCACCCTGCTCGCCGCCGTGAACTCGCCGATGCCGCCTGCGCCGTCATCGCGCGGAACGGGCTGGCCGCGACCACGCTGGCCGATGTCGCCGCGGAGTCTGGCTGGTCCATCGGTTCCATCCGGCACTACTTCCCGAACAAGGACGAGCTCGTCGCCTCGGCGCTGTGGCGAGTCGGGGAGCGCGTCGATGACCGGATCCGGAAGCGCACTGCCGGCGGCATGACAATGGCCGACTTGCGGACGGCCGCCACCGAGCTGCTCCCGCTCGACGCCAGCCGGCGTGCGGACGCGCTGGTCCACCTGGCGTTCCTGGCGCAGGCCGCGGTCGTTCCGGCGCTGGCCGAGGCGGCCGAGAGCGCCGCGCAGCGGCTCCAGGAGCCACTCGCCGCGCGACTCGACTATGCGGTGAAGGCGGGCGAGCTGGCTGGGGACATTGACGCCCAGGACGAGGCGGCGAAGCTTCGGGTGCTACTCGACGGGCTGCGCATCCAGCTCGTCACGACGCCCCGGCAGACCTCCGCCAGATGGGCGCTGGCGGTCCTGGACGACCATCTCACCGCGCTGGCCGACCGGCACTGACCCCTACTCGGCCTGCAGGCTCCGGGTCCGCTGGTAGTGACGGCGGGCCTTCATCCGGTTGCCGCACACCGCCATCGAGCACCAGCGGGCGGCGTTGGCCTTGCTGTGGTCGATGAGAAACAGGCGGCATTCGTCGTTCGCGCACGGGCGCAGCCGCCCGGAACCGCGCCCGGCAAGCGCGTCCCAGGCCAGGACGGCCCGCGCGGCTAGCCGACGCTCCGGCGGGACGCTCAGGATCCAGGAGATCCGGCCGTCCGCCATAGCCGGGACGTAGGTCATGCCCTGCAGCAAGGGCGCCAGCACGTCGGGCGGCTGCTCGCCGCGCACCACCGTCTGCAGCGCCTGCCGGACTTCCAGCACGTGGCGCAGCTCCGCGTCGCTGCCCACGCCACCGGCTGCGGCCAGCCACCGCCGGGCCCGGGCCCGGTCGGCAAGGTCGTCCGTCGGCGCTCCGTCCACGACCGGCGTGCTGTTGAGCACCGCCAGCAGGAATTCCTCGTCCGATGCCGTCGCCGCCATCTCACTGCCCCACTGTGACCAACCCGCTAACCAGGTAAAAATCTTAACACAGTTAGTTTCAGCCGCTGGCCTGCCGTGCGCGGAGCGGACGCGGAGCCGGCGCATGCGCTATGCCCGAGTGGGTAAGCTCTGTCCCTGAGTTATGAGCTGGAGGAACGACGTCGAGAATCGCGAGCCGGAGTCGCCTGCCGGACTCCGTATCCGAGATCGTTCCCAGACCATCCTGAGGCACGTGCTTAACCGCCGGTGGCTGGCGCGCGCGCTGGCCGCCGTCGCCGTCATCCTGGCCGCGGTCCTCGCGTCGGGCGCGGCGCTTGAGATCACGCCCATGCAGACGGTGACCGTGGCGGGCCAGGTCATCAAGGTCGGCGCGGCTCCGCGACTGGGGTTGTCCGGCCCCGGCGAGGTTGACTTGTTCGGCCAGGGGCTGCCGACGGCAGTCTCCATCGCCGGCCCGATCCAGCCCAGGCTCCAGCTGAGCCAGATCACGCTGAACAGCGAGCTGGCTAATTTCGTCCAGGGCCGCAGCGAGAGCGGCGCCGGTCTCACCCTGCGCACGCAGCTCGTGGCCGGCTGGGAGCGCTACTTCGCCTGGGAGACGGCGGCCGCCGCGGCCGCCGCGCTGATCCTGGCCGGCGCCGTCGCCGGATGGCGCAGGCTGCCGCCGAAGGCAACCGGGCTCTTGCTCGTGGCCGTCCTGATCGTCACCGTGGGACTGAACCTCGGCGCCGTCGCGCTCACGGCCAACGGGGCCCGCGCTGCCCTCCGGCACGTCAGCTCGCTGACCCAGCTCGTCGGCACGCAGGACGTCAGCGTGCCGCGCACGCACGCGAGCCAGCGCGCGCTGCCCGGAGTCCAGGAGGTAGTGCTGGGTGACTCGACCGCCGCGGGAGCCGGGCTTCCCTGGGTCGCCGGTGCCTCGGCGGCCGACAAGGCCTGCGGACGCAGTTCGCAGTCCTACGCCGCCGACCTGGCCGGGGTCAACGGCTGGAAGGAGCTGAATCTGGCGTGCGACAGCGCGACGATCGCGCACGGCCTGCTGGGCACGCAGCAGCAGGGCACCCAGCGGATCCAGCCGCAGATCGACGTCGCGACCCGGGTGAAGGATCCCGCTGTTGTCATCGTCAGCGTCGGCGCCGATGACCTCCAGTGGTCGGCCATCCTCGAGTACTGCGCCGCGTCGACGACGTGCGACAGCCGCGCCTCGAACGCCTACTTCCAGCAGAAGCTGGCCGAGTTCAGCACCGATTACCTCCAGCTGCTGATCCAGCTGGGCAGCCTGCCCGGCCATCCGCGGGTGATCATCAACCGGTACTACGACCCGTTCGGCAGCGATGTCAGCTGCATCCTCCAGCGCGGCCTCACGCCGGTGAAGGTCGGTGCCATCCAAACCTGGCTCGAGGCGCTCAACCAGGTCCTGGCCAAGGGCGCGGCGCAGTTCGGCTTCCAGTCCCCGCTGCCTAGCTTCGCCGGCCACACGCTGTGCTCGCCGCAGCCGTATGTCCAGGGACTCGGCGACATCGCGCCGTTCCATCCCACCGCCGAGGGGCAGCTCGCGATCGCCCTCGCCGATGAGGCGGCCCTGGCCACCCCGCAGCCGCCGCCCACGCCGTCGGCGCCGTCGGCGAGCACGTCGTCGTGAAGAGTCAGCGGCTCGATCCTTAGCCGGGATCGGCGATCTGCTCGTAGAGCCGGTCCGCGGCGGCGTGCATCGCGTCGGTCATGGCGGTGCTGCCGGTGTGACCGGAGTCCTCGATGATGATGAGCTCGGCGCCGGGCCAGGCCGCGGCGAGCTCCCAGGGAGTGCAGGCGCCGCCGCCGAGGTCGTTGCGGCCGTGAATCAGCACACCCGGTATGCCGGCGAGCCTGCCGGCCTCACGGATCAGCACGCCGTCCTCGAGGAACCCGTCGTGGGCGAAGTAGTGCGAGCAGATGCGAACGAACGCCAGCTTTGCGTCATCGGGACGGTCGCCGTACGCGCCCGGGCTGCCGTTGCTCTCCTGCGAGATGACCGCGTCCTCCCAGGCCGTCCACTCATTCGCGGCCCGCGACCGGACGCCGATGTCGGGGTTCTCCATCATCTGCGCGTAAACCCGCAGCAGGCCCGAGATCGGCGGGGCGGTGTCGGTCGGCAGCCGATAGGTACCGGCCAGGCCCGCGAAGTCCGTGAATCGCGCCCAGGCCTCGGGGAAGAACCGGCCGACGCCCCGGTACAGCCAGTCAAGCTCCA
>DAIOWC010000304.1:0-1799 GCA_036758685.1 Streptosporangiaceae bacterium
GTGAACCTGAAGATGATCATGGCGACCGACAGGCCGATGCCGAGAATCATGCCGAGCGGGAACAAGATCGAGATTCCGGTCCAATGACCGATAAGCCAGCCGATCCCGCCATAGAGGATCATGCCGCCGAGCATGTAGCTGAGGATCTGCCATCCGTCGGACTCGCGCAGCCGCGGCGGCTCCTGGTGCTGGTCGCCGCCGGCAGTCATAGCGGCAGGCCTGCCGGAGTCGGGCAGCATAGGCCGCGGGCCGCAGGCTGCCGTCCGGAGTCCATGTCCCAGCCACGGGTCATCGTTCTCCGTCCGGCTCGACATAGAGCTGCTTCGTCTTGGTCCACGTGATCGCGAGGACGATGTCGTAGACGAGGACGAGGACGATCGCCGTCAGCCCGAACACGAACGGGTTGAACGCCGTGCTGTTCTGGAACCGGCCGACCAGGAAGAGCAGCACCAGGATCTTCACCAGGTAGGTGCCCATGCCGGCGAGCATCATCGCCTGGGCGTTGATCTTCGCGGCGCGGCTGAGAGCCAGCACGCTCAAGCCGAAGAATGCGGCGACCAGGACGACCGCAATGGCCGCTCCGATGAGGCCCTTATGGCCTGCGAGGACAGCGCTGAAGACCACCATGACCGCGGCCACTGCGGCCGTCACGGTGGCAGATCGCCGCGCCATCGGGGCGATGTTCGCCAGCATCTTCTGGAAGGCTCCGGAAAATCTTAGGAAGCTGCTAAGTCGAGCTCTCTCAAGTAGCTCCTGGTGCTGGTGCCCCGTTGACCCGCAGCCCCTGGCAGCTGCTTGCCAGGTGAGCGAAACGTATCACGGGGCCCACACCAGACCGCCATGTGGGTGCTCGTGAAAGATATCACAAGCTCTCCGACCTTGTAGTCCACCAGGTCACCTAACGTGACGAACCGCACTCAACTGCGGCTGGTATCCGCAGGTCAGAGGCCGTTCATGAGCATCCCCCGTAAGAGTCAAGGGAGGGTATAGCCCCGCGGTCGGGTCCTGCGGGCCAGCACTGGTGAGCCACCGGGCCGCCATCCGCGCCCGCGACCCGGCGCCCGGCCCGTCCGGCCGACCGCCCAGCCGACCGCCCGGCCGGCGGCCGCCGCGCGGTCTTACCCGGGGTTTCCGTCGCGACTAAACCGGCCAATCGGCCCATACAGGCGACGGAAACCCCGGGTATGTCAATCGAGCGGCGCGTATCCACGATGCGGAAACACCTAGATTCGTCATGATTAGCCCGCTAATGGGAGCGCGCACCGTGCGGCCGCGGTCAGTCCTCCGGGTTGCTCCGGCGCTCGAACACCGGCTGCGGCACCGTGTCGGAAACGCCGGGCGGTGGCCCCTGAGTCGCGGGCCGGCGCACTGAGTCGTGACGGGCGGGAGGCCCCGGCGGGGGCGGCGTCTGCGGGATCCTGCGCGGCAGCGGGCTCCCCTGGATCCCGCCCGACCGCATCCTCCCGGTCTGCCCCCGCCGATCGACGCCGTCGGCCTGCGGCGGCTCGGGAAACTGCCAGGCGCCCGGTCGCGGTTCCACGGCTGGCGGAACTGTACCGATGACCGACCTGGGCCCGGTGCCGGGCACTATTGACCTGCCGCCGAACTCGTCCGTGCTCTCCTCGAGCCCGGCCTCGAACTCGCTGTCGCCCGGCCTGACGCCGAACCCGGCCTGCCCTGGCCTGGCCACGAACTCGCCGGCGGGCTCGGCTGGCCGGCCTTCAACTTCACTGCGGGCAGGGCCCTCGGCGCCTGCGCCCGGCCCAGCCCCGTCGATCCCAGCCCCGTCGATCCCAGCC
>DAIOWC010000304.1:1899-6402 GCA_036758685.1 Streptosporangiaceae bacterium
CTCGGCGCCTGCGCCCGGCCCAGCCCCGTCGATCCCAGCCCCGTCGATCCCAGCCGCGTCTAGCTCAGCCGCGTCTAGCTCAGCCCGGCCGGCGCTGTTCAGAACGGTCCCGCCTTCCGGCTCCGCGCGGACCGGGCCTGAGCGTGAGCCCGCGGCCGGCCGGTCCGCCCGCCGCGCCCGGCTCGGCCGATCCTCTCGGCTCGCCCGATCCTCTCGGCTCGGCCGATCCCCCCGGCCCGAGCGGTCTGCCCGGCCTTCTCTCGAAGCCGGCGCTGCCGCGCCAACCGTCACTGGTGCCGGCAGCGGCTGCCCGACGGCGGCCAGCGCCTGGTCGCCAGCACCAACGGTGGCCTGGTCGCCGAGGCTGGCCGGGACCGGACCCGCGGCCTGCGCAGCCGCCCTCGCCAGCCGGTTCTGCTTGCGAAGCCGCGGCAGGGACATCAGCAGCAGGGCGACCACGGCCGCCGCGGTGATCAGCACGAAGACCACGAGCGGCTGCCCGTGGTGACCGGGTGCCTTCGGCCGCCGGGTCCGCTCCAGCGAGAACCACACGATCGTGCCGGAGAACAGCGCCGCCCACAGGTACATCACCAGCACGCTGGACCGCTGCGAGTGGCCGATGTCCAGCAGGCGGTGATGGATGTGCTTGCGGTCATTGGCGAACGGCGAGAGCCCGGCCTTGGTCCGCCGCAGCACGGCCAGCAGCAGGTCCGCGTACGGGATCACCAGCAGCGCCGCCGGGAGGAGCAGCGGCATGATCTCCGGGTACCGGTTGATCTGGCTCTGCAGGTTCGTCGGGGTGAGCTGCGGGATGCTGGAGATCGGCGCATAGGCCAGGACCAGCCCGATGAGCATGGACCCGGGCGTGCCCATGAAGATCCGCGCCGGATGGAAGTTATGCGGCAGGAACCCCAGGCACATGCCGACCAGGATCGCCGAGGCCAGCGCTGGCGCCGCCAGCTCGGACAGCCCGAGCACCCTGGTCATCGAGTAGTAATAAATCAGGAACGAGATGGCCGAGATCGCGACGATCCCGGCCGCCAGCCCGTCCAGGCCGTCGATGAAGTTGACGGCGTTGATCGTCGCGACGACCACCAGGATCGTCAGCAGGGTGGACTCGTCGGGCGTCAGCCCGAGCGTGCCGCCGCCCGGCCAGGGCAGCCAGAGCAGCTGGGTGCCGGTCGCCACCAGGATCGCCCCGGCCCCGATCTGGGCCACGAGCTGCAGAATTGCGGACAGGCCCCAGCGGTCGTCGATGATCCCGACCACGACGAGCAGCGCGCCGGCCAGCAGGAGGCCGGGAACCATCCCGGTCTGGGCAAAGCCGCTCCGCAACGGCGGGAGCTGATCGGCCACGAGCAGCCCGGCGGCGAGCCCGAAGTACATGGCCACGCCGCCGCCACGGGGCACCGGCCCGGTGTGCACGTCCCTGGCGCGCGGCTCGAACATGATCCCCGCCCGGATGGCCCCCCGACGCACCAGCGGCGTCAGCAGGTACGTGACGGCGGCCGCCACCAAAAGGGTCAGGACGTAGTCGCGCACCGTCTCACCAGGTCTAGGCGGGTACAGAGCATCATCGCAACTCTAGAACACTGGGCGGGCTGCCACGGCTCATGCCTGACCGGCGTCGGCCCCCGCGCCCGCCACCACCGCGGCAACCTCCCGGAGCCGCCCGATCGAGATCGCCCCCCGCCGGAGCAGCCGCGGCTGGCTGCCGGTCAGGTCGACCATCGTGGACGGGAGGCCGCCCTCGCGCACGCCGTCACTCAGGTAGACGGCCACAGAGTCGGCCAGCTGGTCGCGGGCCTCCTCGGCCGTCGAGGCAGGCGGCGAGCCAGTCACGTTGGCGCTGCTGACGGCCATCGGCCCGGTCTCCTGCAGCAGCTCGAGGGCCACCGGATCCTGCGGCATCCGGACCGCGACCGTGCCCTTGGTGTCGCCCAGATCCCAGCTCAGCGTCCTGGCGGCACGGCACACGATGGTCAGGCCGCCGGGCCAGAACTCGTCGATGAGCTGCTGCCCGAACGGGCCGAGATCCTCGACCAGCGCCGCGGCCGCCCGGACCGTCCCGACCAGGACGGGCGACGGCATGTCCCGCCCCCGGCCCTTCGCCGTTAGCATCCGCTGGACGGCGGCCGGGCTGAACGCGTCGGCGCCCACCCCGTACACGGTGTCGGTCGGCAGCACGACGATCTCGCCGCGCAGCACCGCGGCCGCGGCCGCCGCGAGGCCCTCCCGGCGCTGGGTCTCGTCGGCACAGTCAAACCAGGCGCTCATAACTGATCATCCTGCCACGGACGGAGATGCGATTTGGCTGGGAACGGGGCGCTGCCGCGGGCCGGTCATCCTACGGCCGTGCCGCGGTCACGAACCGGTCCCGGCCGGCCAGGTCGGTGTGATTGCGCGTGTCCCGCCAGCCGCGCTCCTCGGCGAACACCCAGTACACGGCCGCGCCCTGCTGAGCGCCATGCTCGACCGCGACCAGGCCGCCGGGCCGCAGCAGGCGGCGCGCGGTCGCCTCGACGACCCGGACTGAGTCCATGCCGTCCTCGCCGCCCCAGAGCGCGGTCGCCGGATCGTACTCGCCGACCTCGGGCGGCACCCACGCGCCGATCGGGATGTAGGGCGGGTTGCTGACCACGAGGTCCACCGAGCCATCGAGCTCGGTCAGCGCCGAGGCGAAGTCATCGGCATGCAGCCGCACCCGGCCCGCCGTGTGCGGTGCCGCCTGCGCGCACAACGCGATGTTGCGCTCGGTCCACTGCCGGGCCAGCGGGTCGGCCTCGACCGCGTGCACGCGGGCGCCCGGTACCTCCTGCGCGATCGACAGCGCGATCGCGCCGGAGCCGGTGCCGAGATCGGCCACGACGGGCTCGGCGACGTTCATGGCGGCGAGCTGGTCGATCACCCAGCCGGTCATGACCTCGGTCTCCATGCGCGGCACGAACACGCCGGGCCCGACCTCGAGCTCCAGATAGCGGAAATACGCGCGCCCGATGATGTGCTGCAGTGGCTCGCGGGCCTCGCGGCGGGCGATGTCGTCCCAGAACCGCGGGTCGAAGTCCGCGTCGGCGACCAGGTGCAGGGAGCCGCGGGACACCCCGTGCAGGTGCGCCGCGATCAGCTCCGCGTCGGCCCTCGGCGACTCGACCCCCGCCTCGGCCAGCCGGGCCGTCGCGATCGCGATCTCATCCAGCAGCAGGCTCATGCCACCGGCTCAGCCCTCGTCGGACCCGGCGATCTTCTCCGCCCGGTCGGCCTCGAGCAGCGCGTTGATCACGGCGTCGAGATCTCCGTCGATCACCTGGTCCAGGTTGTAGGCCTTGAATCCCACCCGGTGGTCGGAGATCCGGTTCTCCGGGAAGTTATAGGTCCGCACCCGCTGCGAGCGGTCAACGGTCGCCACCTGGCTGCGGCGGTCGGCCGACGCCTGGGCCTCGGCTTCCTCCTGCGCCATCGTGAGGAGCCGCGCCCGCAGGACCCGCATGGCCTGCTCCTTGTTCTGCAGCTGGCTCTTCTCGTTCTGGCAGGAGACGACGACGCCGGTCGGCAGGTGCGTGATCCGGACGGCCGAGTCGGTGGTGTTCACGCTCTGCCCGCCCGGCCCCGAGGACCGGAACACGTCGATCTTCAGGTCGTTCGGGTCGATCGTCACCTCGACGGGGTCCGCCTCGGGCATCACGAGCACGCCGGCCGCCGAGGTATGGATGCGTCCCTGCGACTCGGTCGCGGGCACGCGCTGGACCCGGTGCACGCCGCCCTCGTATTTCAGCTGCGACCAGGCGCCGTCGCCGCCGCGGGCCTTGACCGCGAGCGTGACGTCCTTGTAGCCGCCCAGGCCGGTCATGGTCGAGTCGAGGATCTCGGTCTTCCAGCCGTGCCGCTCGGCGTATCGCTGGTACATGCGCAGCAGGTCGCCGGCGAACAGCGCCGATTCCTCGCCGCCCTCCCCCGCCTTGACCTCCAGGATCACGTCCTTGTCGTCGTTCGGGTCGCGGGGTACTAGCAGCTGCTCCAGCCGGTGCTGCAGCTCCTCCCGGCGGGCAGCAAGCTCAACCGCCTCAGCCGCGAACGAGGCGTCCTCGCGCCCCAGCTCGCGCGCCGCCGCCTCGTCGGCCGAGGTGTGCTGCCATTCGGCATAGGCCGAGACGATCTGTGATAGCGCGCCGTAACGCCGGCCGAGGGTCCTGGCCCGCTCGGGGTCGGAGTGAATCGACGGGTCGGCCAGGTCGTGCTCAAGCTGCGCGTGCTCAGCGGCAAGGTCGGCAAGCCGTTCGAACATTTCGCTTACCTCCTATACCGAGAACAGGGCAGCACATACATAGTCCGGATCGCCGTTGCGGCAATCCGGACTACAAGCGCGGCCTGGGCCGCGCTAATGGTGCTACTTGCCGTCGGCCTTCTTGCCGAACCGGCGCTCGAACCTGGCCACGCGGCCGCCAGTGTCAAGGATCTTCTGCTTGCCCGTGTAGAACGGGTGGCAGTTCGAGCAGACATCGGCGT
>DAIOWC010000305.1:0-6332 GCA_036758685.1 Streptosporangiaceae bacterium
TGCTGGGCCTGGGTGATGGCCGACGGCGTTGATCAGCCCGATGTGGCTGAACGCCCGCGGGAAGTTCCCGGTCATCTCGCCGCTGGCCGGCGTCTTGTTCCTGAAGCCATGCCGTTCATCACCAGTGACATTCTGCAGATCGACGTATTGGTTGCGGAAGTCTGCCTTCAGCGTGACTGCCATCAGCGGCAGAATGCAGTACATGCCTGATGGAACCAGCACGAAACCGATGGTGATCGTCGGTGGGGGCAAGGCTGGGGGCACGGCCGCGGCAACTCTCCGCGACGAGGGTTTCGGCGGGCAGGTCGTGATTATCGGCCGCGAACCGGGTATCCCGTTTGGCCGTCCCCCGCTGTCCAAGACGTACCTGCGGTCGGAAGAGGATCTCGAGGGCTGGTACGTCAAGCCCGCCGACTGGTATGAGGCGCACGACGTCGAGCTCCGCACCGGGTCCAGCGTGGTGGCCGTAGACACGGCGGCGCACTCCCTGGTCCTGGACTCGGGCGAGGAACTGGAGTACCAGAAGGTCCTGCTGACGACCGGAGGACAGAACCGGCGGCTCGGGATTCCCGGGGCCGAACTGCCCGGGATTTACTACCTGCGCACGGTGGCCGAGTGCGACGCGATCAAGCACGAAGCCGTGGCGGGTCGGCGCGCGGTGGTGGTGGGCATGGGGTTCGTTGGCGCCGAGGTAGCAGCCTCGCTGACGCAACTTGGGGTCAGCGTGACAGCGATCTACCCCGGGACAAACCCGCTGGAACGAGTCCTGGGCACGGAGATCGGCGCGCTGATCGGCGCGATTCACCGCTCAAAGGGGGTCACGCTACTGGCAGGGCCTCAGGTTACCGCGTTTGAAGGGGCCGAGCGGCTGGAGGCGGTGGTGACCGACGACGGCGGCCGGGTGGCATGCGACTTCGCCTTCGTCGGCATCGGGATAGCTCCCGATGTATCGGCCGTCGCGAGCTCATCCGTCGCGCAAGAGAACGGGGTTCTTGCCGACGAGCTGTGCCGGACCAGCGCAACTGACGTCTACGCGGCCGGCGATGTCGCCAACCATCTCCACCCGGTCCTCGGCCGGATCCGGGTCGAGCACTACAACAGCGCCGAACATCACGGAGCCGCAGCGGCGCGAGCGATGCTCGGCTCGACCACGCCATTTGACTACATTCATAATTTCTGGTCCGACCAGTACGAGCACACGCTCCAGTACGTTGGCCACGCCGAGAAATGGGACGATTTCGTCGTCCGCGGCAGCCTGCAGGAACGCAAGCTCGTCGGCTTCTACCTGCTCGCGGGGGTGGTGCGAGCGGCCGTGGGCTTCGACCGTGGAGGCGATCCTGAATGGGAACCCGACTCGGAGATGGCGGCATGCGCGCGCCTCGTCGCCCTCCGCGCCCGGCCCGATCGCGGGTTGCTCACCGACGAGCACACGGACTTGCGGTCGCTGGCGCAGTGACGCTGAACGCGTGTCACGCGAGATGACTGGTGTCGTTGACGCGGCGGACGGCGGCGAACTCGTGATCATGCCATTGGATCTCGTTGATGCACGCGGAGCCGAGGTACATCCGGTAGATGGTGGCCAGGGGGACGTCAAGGGCGCGGCACAGCAGGATCTTTATCGGGGTAACGTGGCTGACGACCAGGACCCTTTGACCGTGGTGGTCCCGTAGGAGGCGATCGCAAGCCTGGTGGACCCGTCGCGCGGTAGCGGCGAAGCTCTCACCGCCCGGCGGCGCCTGCTGGGGGTCATGCTGCCAGGCCGCCGCGGCCGCAGGCCATCGCTGCTGTATTTCAGCTAGCGTGAAGCCTTCCCATTCGCCGTAGTCGGTTTCACGGAGGTCATCGTCGGTGGCTGCGGTCAGGCCCAGTTCGGTGGCTGCCATAGCGGCGGTGGTGGCGGCGCGCCGCAGCGGTGAGGTGACTATGGCGTCGATCCGGGCACCGGATGCCAGCCGGCCGGCGGCGGCCTTGGCCTGTCGGATTCCGTCGGCGCTGAGGGGCAGATCACGTAGCCCGCTGAACCGGTGTTCTGGTGACAGGCGGGTGTCACCGTGGCGGAGCAGCACAGTGATGGTGGGCTGCGCTGAGGGACTGATCCAGCCGAGTGTCATGGCCGCCTCCCGAGGATGGCGAAGAACTGTTGCGCAGATTGCTCCCAGGTCGGCAGGCTCAGCGCCCGGCGGGCCGCGGCGGCCCCCATCTGGCGGCGTTCGGGCTCGTCTTCCGCGAGCCTGCGCAGCGCGGCAGCGAGGGCGATCTTGTCGCCTGGCGTGATCAGGATGCCCTGCTTCCCGTCGTCGACGAGATGCGGCAGGTTGCCGCTGCGCCAGCCGATCACTGGCAGACCCGCGTCCAGCGCCTCGGCGCAGGCGGTCGCGTAGGTTTCCCAGCGTGAAGCCAGGACGAACAGATCGGCTGAACGATAAAGGCGCCCTACCCCGTCGTCATCACAGGGCCCGTGCCGCACGACCCGGTCTGATAGGCCGGCGATCCGGCGGATCACGCGCTGGCCGTACGGCGTATCTGCCCGCTCGTCACCGGCGAGGTGCAGCCGCAGCAGGCCGGCCGGCAATGCGGCGACCGCGTCAAGCAGTTCGAGGATTCCCTTGTTGGGAAGCCAGTTGGCTACGCAGAGCGCAGCCGCCCGGGCCCCCTCTCGCAGATCGGTGACCTCGGTTCCCGCCTTCTGGTCCCGGCCAGGAGGCACGACGATGGCCCGATCGAACCGGTCGGCCAGCAGCGCGCTGGCGACGATCACGGTTTCGCACCGGCCGTAAAGGTATCGGTCCAGCCAGGCCTGCGCCCACCGGCGAGCCGGTGAGTGATCGATTCCGCCGGGCGGCTGATGGACGATGGCGGCCATCCGCCGGGGGCGCCGGAACGCAATCCACGGCGCAAGAAACGCCGCCACGATGCTATCGACCAGCACGACATCGGCCGTGTCGGCGGTGCGCAGCGCCCGGCGGCCGTGCAGGACGGGCAGTCTCGTCGGCACTGATGCGAAGATGATCCGGGCGTGGTTGCGGCCCGCAAGTTCAGCCATCCGCCGGTGATAACGGTATCCGCCCGTCAAGGTGGCGGGGTCACCCAGTGTGATCAGGCAAATGGTCAGCATGGTGCCGGTATCCACCGAACGCGAGCGGGGTTTCCCACACCCGGACGGCCAGTGCGTCACCTCCTGCGCTGGCGATGGCGGGTGAGAGGGTGTCATAGACCCAGCGGGCGAACACCTCCACGGTGACCGCCTCAGCGTCGGCGGGACGTATCTCTTCCAGATTGCGGCCTTCGATGCGCCCGGTCAGCTTGACCATTGCCGCTTCGAGCATGTCCAGATCGCAGACCATGCCTCTGTCATCGAGTTGCTCGCGGTCCACTACGACCTCGATCCGGTAATCATGATCGTGCAGCTGCCCTTCCGGACCGGGCAGTCCCGGCATGATGTGGAAGGCGCGGACCTCGCGGGCCAGCCCGACTTCATAGGTCACAGACGGCTCCTTTGTAGTCGAGAACGGCGTGCATCAGGCCGGGTGTGCCCTCATCTACAGCGCGGAACGCCTCGGCGGCCCGGCTGAATGGGAACACATGCGTGGACAGCTGTGCCAGCGGAAGCTCCGGCAGCAGCTCCGCCGCTGCCAGGCGGCGGCGCGACACAGTCCATCGTGTCGACAGCCGGGCCGGAATCGTAGAGACCTGCGTGCTGCGGATGGTCAGCCGCCGACGGTGAAAGGCGCCGCCAAGCGGCAGCACCACGGGTTTTACGCCGAACCAGGACGCGACCAGCAAAGTACCCTCGTGGGCCAGCATGTCCAGCGCCAACCCCGGCGCGTCCGGATTGCCACTGGCGTCGATGATCAGCGGAACCTCTTGCTTGGCCAGCTCCTCGGGCATCACGGCGGTGACGCCGAGGCTGGTGGCCAACCCGCGCCGCCACGCCAGCGGTTCGGCGCACAAAGGCCGCTGGCCCGAGCGCTGCAAGAGAAGAGCGGTCAGCAGCCCGAGGACGCCGGCGCCGAGCACGATGACCCGGTCGCGGTATCCCGCCCCGGCATCCAGCGTCACCTGCAATGCCGTCTCCACTAGCGGGAACAACGTCGCCGCCGCGGGGTTCACGGCAGGCAGGGGGATCAGGTCACCGGGCCGCGCCGCGAATACGTCCTGATGCGGCTGAAAGGCGAAGACCGGCCGGTCCCAGTCCTTGACTTCGCCGACGCAGGCATAGCCGTAAGGGAAGGGATAGCAGAAGGCGCCGCCGAGCGCGTCGATCGCGTCGTCCAGCGCGAGCCCCTCCGGGAACTCGCCGCGGTAGATCAGCCGCTCAGTGCCGCCGCTGATACCGGAGAACAAGGTGGTGACGATGACCTCGCCTGCACTGGGCCGCGGCGTGGGCATTTCCCTGATCCCCACACAGCGCGGCGCGGTGTGAAACAGTGCGCGGGCGGACACGCCGAGCGTATACCCGCCGGCTGTTCCGGCAAACGACGCGGTTGATCACCACGGCAGGGGGTATTGGGCGCCCATGGGGCAGGTCTGGGAGGCTGCGCGGGTCCAGTTGCCTACCATCTTCGGCGAGTTTGATACCAGGGCCTTCAAGTGCGAGGCAGGTTACATCTATCTAGCGCTGATCAAGGGCGATCTCGGCGATGGCCGGTCGGTGCTGACCCGGGTGCATTCAGAATGCCTGACCGGTGATGCGCTGGGGTCGCTGCGCTGCGACTGCGGTGCCCAACTCGACCTGGGGATGCGTGCCGTAGCCGTCGAGGGCCGCGGAGTCGTTATCTACGCGACTGGTCACGAGGGACGCGGCATCGGCCTCATCGATAAGCTCCGCGCATATATGGAGCAAGAAGCCGGAGCCGACACAGTGGATGCGAACCTGCGGCTCGGGCTGCCCCCGGACAGTAGGCGTTACGACGACGCCGCGGCGGTGTTGAAAGCAATCGGTGTCCGTTCGGTCCGCCTGTCCACCAACGACCCGCACAAGGTCGAGGGGCTGCAGGCCGCGGGCATCACAGTGGAGCAGGTCATTCCTGTACCAGCCGCTCCCCATCTGCGCAACCAGCGTTACCTGCGCACCAAGCAAGACCGCTTCGGCCACGTGAACCTCATCGGCGATCCGCTGCCGGCCGTACTCGCCGCGCAGTCGGTCGATGTCACCGCTCTGCTGGGCAGCGCCCAACCCCGCGACGGGTACCCGTTTGTGGTACTGAAATACACCCAGTCGCTTAACGGGCGGATCGTCGCCGCGACCGATAGCTCCGGCCAACATGGCGGTCAGGCCGAAACGCGGATCTCACACGCCCTGCGCGCTGCGTGCGATGCCGTGCTCGTGGGAGCGGGTACCGTCCTGTCAGACGATCCCCAGCTCACGGTCCGAGCCGTTCCGGGCCGATCCCCTGCCCGCATAATCCTCGACACCCACCTGCGCTGCCCGGTCACGGCCGCCGTGTTCAACCCCGGTGCGCCCACCTACGTGCTGACCAGCCCGCACCCCGACCGTCTGCGCAAAAGGCTCGCACTGACCGCACGCCAGGTCGCAGTACGTGACATACCGCCGGGGCCCGGAGGCCTGGATGTCCGGGCAGTGCTGCGACAGCTGAGCAGTGAGGGCATTCGTTCGGTCATCATCGAGGGCGGGGCATCGGTGATCGCCTCCGTTCTGACCGCCGGAGTGGCCCACCGTGTCATCGCCACGATCTCACCACGGATCCTTGGCCACGGCCCCCATATCCTCGGGGACCTACGCCAAGAACGGGTAGTCGGCGCCGTTCCGCTTGACGGCCACTCGGTCCACCTCGTCGGCGGCGCCATCATCGTCGCTGCCGACATCGCCCGTCCCTCAGGGCCTTCACCGGACGGCCGGGCCCCGGTTAGCGCCAGCGCAGGGTGAGATAATCTCTCAACGTCCGCGCGGCGCGAGCGGGGTGGCTTGCTATGGTTTGCACCCCGCACAGGTAGCTCACTGCGAGGTGGCGGGCCGCCACCTCACTCGTCGGCGTTGGATGCGATGCTGTCGGTCAGGGGGATCACGTCGGTCACCTGCTCCATCGTCTCGTCTGCCATTTCGTCCCATTTCTTGTACGGATCGTGCTTGGCATGATCCTCAAAGGCCGCCCGGTCCTTGTAGGCCTCGTAGAGATACACCACCCCGGGTTCCCGCTTGGTCTCCCATACGTCGAATCTCCACGTACCGGGCTCACTGGCCTTGGCCACCTCGGCGTCCCAGCGTAGATACTCCAGCAACTCCGTTCGCTTCCCGGGCTTGACCGTGATCCTAGTAAGCATTCCGTACATAAGGCACCTCCAGGCTCCACCGGGCGCGACCCCGTTCCAGC
>DAIOWC010000306.1:0-1840 GCA_036758685.1 Streptosporangiaceae bacterium
GAGATCGGCAGCGAGCGCATGAAGCCCTCGCCGTCGGTGATGTCGGTGAAGGACTCGAAGGCCGTCGCGGTCATCGTCGTCATGATGCCGCCCGGATGGACGGAGTTGACCCGGATCCCGAGCCGGCCGAGTTCCTGGGCGGCCGAGCGCGTGATGCCGCGCACGCCGAACTTGCTGGCGCTGTAGGCGGACATCCCGGAGGCACCGGTAAAGCCCTCGACCGAGGAGATGTTGACGATGGAGCCGCCGCCCGCTGCCGTCATCGGGTCGATGACGTTCTTGATCCCGAGCCACTCGCCGATGAGGTTCACGTCGAGTACCTTGCGGAACTCGGCCAGCGACATCTCCGCGATCTTCTTGTTCATGAGGATGCCGGCGTTGTTGATCAGCACGTTCAGGGTGCCGAAGGCGTCGATCGTCGTCTGAACCGCGGTCGCCCAGTCGGCCTCGCTGGTCACGTCCTGGTGCAGGTAGCGGCAGTTGTCGTCGCCTAGTTCGGCGGCCAGCGCCTTGCCCTTGTCATCCAGCAGGTCGCCAAGGACCACCTTCGCGCCCTCGGCGACGAAGTGCCGGGCGTGAGCCTTGCCCATGCCCCGCGCGCCGCCCGTGATCAGCGCGACCTTCCCGTCCAGACGGCCCATCGTCACCTCTCCGGCTAGCTAAACCAAACGCTTGCTTGGTCAGGGTAACAGGCACCGCGAGCACCAGACAGGGCCTGGCGGACAGTCACATCCTGGCGGCAGCCTATGGAAGCATTCCGGGCATGACGCTACTTACCTGGGAAGAATTTGCGGCCGAGCGACCGGACCTGGCCGAGGCCGGACGAGACCTGATGTACCAGTTCGGGGTCGGGCTGGCGTTCCTGTCGACCGTCCGCCGGGACGGCGGCCCTCGCCTCCACCCGTTCTGCCCGGTCCTGATCGAGGGCCGCCTGGTCGCGCACATCATTCCCTCGCAGAAGCGCGACGACCTGGATCGTGACCCGCGGTACGCGCTGCACTCGTTCGCCACGCCGGACAACGAGGACGCGTTCTACGTCACCGGCGAGGCCAGGCGCGTCGCTGACGCGGAGCTGGCCGGCCGGGCCGCGGTGCAGTTCCAGGCCGAGCGAGGCTATGAGTCCGAGCCCGAGGGGTTCAGCGCGGGCATCTTCTATGAGTTCCTGATCGGGCGGTGCCTGGTGACGCGCACGACCGGCCGGGACGACTGGCACCCGCGCCACTCGGTGTGGCCGGGAGTCGCAGGCTCCTAAGCCGTGATGCCGCCGAACAGCAGCGTGAGGAAGGAGTCCACGACCTCGTCCGTGCCGAACCCGCCGGCCTGCAGCGCACTCATGGGGAGCCAGAGGATGTCGCGCAGCAGGCGGTAGGTGATCCGCACGTTCAGGTCGGCCCGGAACAGGCCCGCGGCGACGCCGCGCTCGAGCTGGGTGATCCAGATCCGCTCGATCTCGCGCAGGTCCTTGCGCATGTAGGCGAACCGGGGCTGGGTGGAGAAGTAGTTCCAGTCGTTCTGCAGCATCGTGAGCGCGGCCCGGTGCCGGGCGAGCGTGTGGCTGCTGGTGCGCACGATCCGCTCAACCGCGTCGCGGGGGTCGTCGGCCTCGGCGACGGCGCTGCGGTAGGCGGCGAGGACGTCGTTGAGGAACCCGGACAGGATCTCGTCGCCGATCGATTCCTTGGAGTCGAAGTGGTGATACAGGCTGCCGGACAGGATCCCGGCCGCGTCCGCGATCTCGCGCACCGTCGTGGCGCGGAAGCCCTTCTCGGCGAAGAGCTCGCCCGCTAGCCTGACCACGTCCGCGCGGCGCTGCGAGCGGGCACCGCTGGTTGCGACACCG
>DAIOWC010000306.1:1940-6304 GCA_036758685.1 Streptosporangiaceae bacterium
GCGATACCGCCGTTGGCCCCGGCGACGGCGTTCTCGTCACGGGCGGCGGGCTGGCTCTTGCGCGTCGGGCTCACCGCGCCATTATGGCTGGTGGACCGCCAACCTCCCAAGCGCTTGCTCGTGTAGGTCCGGTTGGCTAGGCGTGACTGGTGCCGATCGCCGCGCCCACCTGATCGGCGAATGCCACCGCTACCAGCAACTGCTCGCGCGTCGGGCGGGCTGCGATGTCGGGCTGCATGAGGTACCGGCCCTGCAGGCGGCCGCCGCTCTCGACCAGCAATTCGGTGCCCGCCGTGGCCGGCAGGCCGAACTGCGCGACGTCCCACGGATTGCCCCCGACCGTGACCTGGCCGTCGCGTTCGATCCGGCCCGGTCCGCCGAGGCCCGCCACGCCGTACTGGAAATGGCAGCCCCGGAGGGACAGCAGCTGCTTAAGCTGCGCCGCCACCTGCTCGATCAGCGTCGACGGCGAGTCGCCCTCGGCGACCGCCCTGGCCGCGTCGTTGATCCCGTCCAGGTAGCCGGATCGGCGGCTGGCCGCGGCCTGCTGGCGGTGACCCCAGACGGCGATCTCGGTCACCGCGATGCCGATCACCAGGATCAGGACCGTCGTCTCGATGTCGGCGGCCCTGGTGATGTCGAACGTCTCATAGGGCCTGGTCAGGAAGAAGTCGAACCAGGCCGCCGAGGACAAGGCGGCCAGGTAGCCGGCCGGCCGGTATCCGACCGCGGCGACGGCAACCACGATCAGCTGCAGCGCCAGGGCAGCGTCGGTGTTGGCGAAACTGGACCGGAACGGAATCAGGATCGCGGTGAGGATCAGGGGCGCGACGAGGCCGGCCAGCATCGCGATGGCGTTCCGGCTCAGCCCGGTGCGCGGGGCAGCCGACGGCTCGTGGCCAGCCACCTGAGCATGATCTTCCGGTGCCTGCCTGACCTGCATCTAACCGTGCTAACACGTCCGGCGGCCGGTTCGCCAGGGTGACCAGGCAAGCCATACGGAACTCATGCGCCGCGTGCCCTGGAGCTGGCGTCGGTGTCCACCGCCTGCCCGGCGGCCTGAGCCTGGCCGCCGATGCCGGCCAGCATGCTGCTTATCAGCCGCCGCCCGGCCGGACGGGTCGCGATCAGCGTCGCCAGGCAGATCCCTCCAAGCAAGGCGTAAGGGACAAAGTCGTTGGTCGCCTCGGCGATCGCGCCGCCTCCAGCGGAGGACACACCCTGGCCGACGGCCCAGGCGAGGTTGCACATTCCGAAGGCCAGCCCCTGGTTCAGCCCGAGCCGGTCGGCGGCGCTGCTCAGCATCGACATGGCCGGGGTGAACAAGGCTCCGTAGGCGGGCATGCCGACGACCAGCAGCAGGATCAGAACGGGCGCCGGGGAGAGCGTCGGCGCCAGCAGGCTGACCACGACGCCGGCGGCCAGCGAGACCCGCACGGGCACAAGCGGCCCCCGGCTGTCCGACAGCCGCCCCGTCAGCGGCGCGAGCACGGCCTCGACCCCGGCCGACAGCAGGAAGGTCACCCCGATCAGGGTCGTGCCGACGCCCAGGCTGTTGAGCCGCAGCGGAGCCAGGACGTCCAGGAGGCCAAACGCGATGCCGGCGAGGGCAGTGAGCCACATTCCGCCCGTGACCGCCGGATTCCGCATGGCCGGCCACGCGGCGCTGAGGCCCTGCGGCTTGTCGACCGCGGTCGGCTTGGGCAGCGCGAACGCGGCCAGCATCAGCAGGCCGCCGGCGATCGCCGCGGCCGAGAAGGCGGGCCCGGTGCCTATCCGGCCCGCGACCGCGCCGATGACCGGCCCGAGCAGGGCCCCGCCGACGGCGGCGCCGAGGGCCGTGCCCAGCAGTTCGCCGCGCCGCTCGGTTGGCGACGCGGCGGCCAGCCACGCCAGCCCGGCGGCCCAGATGCAGGCCCCGCCGATGCCCTGCACGAATCGGGCCGAGTCGAGCACGAGCGCGGTCGAGGACCAGCCGAACGCGAACGTCGACACGCTCATCAGGGCCAGGCCGAACAGCACGACGACGCGGTCGCCGAGCCTCGCCACCAGGAGCCCGCTCGGCAGGGCGCCGATCAGCGTGCCGGCCGGATAGGCCGCCACGAGCAGGCCGGCGCCGGCCTTGGTCAGCCCGGCCGAGTGCGTGTAGTGCGGGATCAGGGGGGTCAGCGCCGTGTAGAAGCTCAGCTCCACCAGCACGAGCACCGAGACGTAAATCAGCAGCGCGCGCATGCCTGGCGGCAGCGCCTGCTTGTCGCGCGCCACGAGCTAACCCGTCCCTATCGGTTTGCCTGATTGGTCGTTCAGCCCGACGCTACCGTAGGCGGCTGACAGCGATGAGCCCGAGGCGCGGGGTTCGTTATACAGGCATGTCCGTCAGGCACAAACCAAGGGAACGGAGCAACTGCCATGGCCAGGGTGATCGGCGAGCTGTCGATGTCGCTGGACGGATTCGTCGCGGACCGGGCTGATCAGGTCGGGCCGCTGTTCGACTGGTACGCGAACGGGCCCGCCGAGACGCCGACGGCGTTCCCGGACCGGTGGACCTTCCGCACCTCGCGGGCGAGCGCCGGCTATCTGCGGGAAACGATGCAGAAGATCGGGGCCGTCGTCGGCGGGCGCCGGGTGTTCGAGGTCGGCGGCTGGGGCGTGAACGGGCACCCGTTCGGGAAGCCGGTGTTCATCGTCACGCATGCGGTCCCCGACGGCTGGCCGCGCGCGGACTCCCCGGTCCCGGTGACGTTCGTGACCGACGGAGTGCGCAGCGCGGTCGAGCAGGCCAGCGCCGCGGCGGGCGAGAGCGGCTGGGTCGGCGTCGCCGGGCCGGACATCATCCAGCAGTGCCTGCGCGAGGGTCTGATCGATGAGGTGCGGATCAACCTGGTGCCGGTGTTCCTGGGTGACGGGATCCGCTTCTTCGAGGGCCTGCCCGCGGGGGTCGCCGAGCTGGACAACCCGACCGTCATCGAGGGCGACCGGGTGACGCACCTGATCTACCCGGTCCGGCGCTGAGCGAGTAGGTCAGGATGACGACGCCGCTGGCGAGGGTCTGCGTGCCGGTCAGTGTCAGCGCGGTCGCCGGCAGGTCCTCGAACAGCCGCTGGCCAGGCCCGGTCGTGACCGGCACCACCCAGATCCGGAACTCGTCGATCAGGCCGTGCTCGACTAGCACCCGGTCCAGCGGCCCGGTGCCGTACTTGAGCAGGTAGCCGCCCGGCTCGTTCTTGAGCTCGCCGACCTTGCGGGCGACATCGGCGCCGAGGAGGGTGGCGTTCCATCCGAGGTCGTGCAGGGTCGTCGACGCGACGTACTTGGGGATTGCGTTCATCCGGTCAACGAAGTTCGTCTCCGGGTCCGGCTCGCCCGCGGCCATCGCGGTGTAGGCGGCCGACAGGCCCTCGTAGGTCTTGCGGCCGAGCAGCAGGCCGCCGGCGCCGAAGAGCAGTTCCCGGCTGAGCTCGCCCCCATCCGGCCCGAAGAGGTAGGGCGGGCCCCACTCCTGCGGCGCGGCGATGTCACCGCCGAGGGTGACGAACGTGGACTCGATCAGCCTGCGCATGGTCAGGCCAGCTTCAGCAGCGCGTCGAGCTTGGTGAACGAGCTCTCCCAGCCCCGGGCCGCGTCCGTCTTGAACTCTGGCGTATAGGGGCCCTGCCGCAGCTCCAGCCGGGTCTTGCCGCCAGGCTCGTCGTACAGCTCGATCCGGAGCTGGAGGCGGAGGCCCTCCGTGCCGACAAAGCCCTCGGAGTCGAGCACCTCGTTCTCGATGACCTCGGTGAACGTCGCGTTGATCTCATGGCCGTCGGCCGGATTCTCGTCCTTCGCCATGACGAACCGCTTGCGGCCGCCGACCCGCGCGTCGATGTCGACGGACTCGCGCGGCACGGAGAAGCCGGCCGGCCCGAACCACTCCGACAGCTGGTCGGGGTCGACGAACGCCCGGTAGACCAGCTCCCGCGGGGCGTCGAAGATCCGCGAGATCTCCAGGTAGGTCGTGTCCGCTGCCTGTGTCATTGCCCTGTCCTCTCAGTCGTCTGGCCGCCGTCGCGAGGTGGCTTGGCCTGGATCCGGCGCAAGTGCGCGTCGAGCCGGTCGAAGTTCTCGTCCCAGTACCGCCGGTACTGCTCCATCCAGTCGGTCGCCTCCTTGAGCGGGGCGGCCTCCAGCGTGCTGGACAGCCACTGGCCGGACCGGCTGCGCGAGATCAGGCCGGCCCGCTCCAGGACCTTCAGGTGCCTGGAGATCGCCGGCATGCTGATCGAGAACGGCTCCGTCAGCTGGGTGACGGTGGCATCCCCGTCGGCCAGCCGGGCCAGGATCGCCCGTCTGGTCGGGTCTGCCAGCGCTCCGAAGATCACGCTGAG
>DAIOWC010000307.1:0-6190 GCA_036758685.1 Streptosporangiaceae bacterium
CCGCCGTTCGGCGCGCTGGCCATGCGGCGTGAGCCGGCACACCGTGCCGCACGCGAACGGTTGATCTGTTTTGGGCCAGGTTCGTGGCGGCTTCGCGCTCTGCCGATTGGCCCCACCTCGTTCACGCGTTCACGGCGCAGCCGTTCGAATGGGAATTCCGCTCGAGCCGTGATCGCGACCAATGTTGTCAAGGGCGCGACGCTCGGCGTATGCGTGCCCGTTGCTTGACGACTGTGGGCTTTACCGCGCTTCTACCAGGGCTCTACCTGCGACGTGCAGACTCGCTCTTGACGGCAGATAGCACGTCACGGAAGAGGAGTTCACATGCCATTCGTCAACGTAAAGCTCATCGAGGGCGTGTTCACGCCCGATCAGAAGCAGCAGATCGTCAGGGATCTGACCGAGGCCATGGTCGCCATCGAGGGCGAGAACATGCGCCCGGTGACCTGGGTGGTAGTCGAGGAGGTGCAGAGCGGCGACTGGGGCATCGCCGGCAACCCGCTGAGCACTGCCGATGTCAAGGCTCTGGCGGCCGGAGCGCCGGTCGGCTAGTCACTCGATCAGTGGCGATGGAGGCATCGGGTAGGGGGCGAGCAGGTCGAGGTAGGGTTCCGGGTCGCCATCCCAGGCGAGCGCCCTGACCTGATCGAGGCTGCGCCGGCCGCTGAGGGTACGGAACAGCTCGAAGGCGTCAGCGGTGAGTTCTGCGGCCGGCGGCCCGGAGCCCTCGACCCACTCGTGTTGCCGGGTCCGCAGCCGCAGCGCCGGGCCGCCGGACTGGTCCAGCCGCTGGCCTAGCCAGCTGGCGTAGATCCGCAGGCCGAGTGCGGATGCGGGGGCGTCGCGGTCACCGGGCAGGTGCAGGGCCCCGCGCACGTCGTGCAGATGGACAGCCAGGTCGGCCACCGGCGCCGAGAGCAGCCAGGCGGGTGCGCCGGGTGGATGCGGGTTAGTCCCGGCGAGCATCGGCTCGAGTGCTGCCGCTGCGGCGGCCCATTCGGTGAGCTGGGCTTGCACTGTGCGGTTACGCCTTGACCGCACCTGGCTGGCGGTCCACTGGTCTCGCGCCGCGGCTAGCCGTAGGTCGCGCCAGGCATCGGCGGCACCGTGGAAATAGGTGCCGTTCATGACATCCGCGGCGATGCCAGCCAGATGCGCGAGGATATCCAGGACCGTCCAGGCTGGGCATGCTGGCACCCGCGCCGCGAGCGCGGCCTGGTCCAGTCCGGCCAGGAGGTTCTGCAGCCGCTCGCGGGCGTCAGCGTAAGCGCCGGCCAGGTCAGCCATGCGCCGTCGATTCCCCGATGCGCGGACGGTCTTGCCAGGCGGCGGCCCAGCGGGAAAGCCGCTCGGCGGTGAAGACCTCCGACGGGCGGCGCAGGCGGGTGAACAGGTCACGCCACTCCTGGCCGGCGTGCGGGTCGGCGGCGAGCCCGGCGAAGACGGGCTGACCGTGCTCAGGGTGCGGCAGGCGGGCCGACTGGAACGACCACTCATAGTGCTCGGCAGCTCTGGCGTCTCGCCAGTTCTGGTAGGTGTCGAGGGCCTGGTCGTCGCCCAGCAGCGCGTCGGCGACGAACCACGCTTGTTCTACCGCGTCGGAGATGCCCTGGGCGGTCACCGGGTGCTTGAAATGGCAGGCGTCGCCGACCAGCGCCCAGCCTGGCCCGTGCGCTGGCCGGAAGAAGCCACGCAGCATCGGCTCGGGTGCGACCACGAGCGGGGAGATCATCGTGGCCCGGTCGATGAGCCGCGGATTGAGCGTCGCGGGGAAGCGCCGGATGCCGGCCAGGTAGGTGCCCAGGCGATCACCCCGTACCAGCGGCGGGCGGCCGGCCAGCACCACCAGGTGAACGCCGTCTTCGCACGGGCAGCAGACCAGGCTGAGGTCCGACCGCACGTCCATCCGGAACCATTCGGTCGCCGGGAGCCCCGTCCAGTAACCGAACAGGAACGCGAGATCCCCGGTCAGCAGGCGCGTCCCGGCTAGCCCCAGGGCCCGGGCGATCGTCGAGTTCCGGCCATCGGCGCCGAAAACCCACGGCGCTCGCAGGGCATCACCGCCGGCCAGGACCACCCCCCGTACTGGGTCCTCTGGCCGGCCAGCGCCCGCCAGGCCGGTAACCCGCTCGCCGAACCGGCAGGTCACGCCCGCGGCTGCGGCTTCCTCGACCAGCGCGGCGTCCAGCGTGACCCGCCGGATGCAGGTCAGGCGATCCTCGCCCGCTATGGGGGTAAATGCACCCGCGATAGTGCGGCCCAAGACGCGCCAGCTCCATTGCAGCCGGGGGATGTCATGGCCGGCGTGCAGCCGCTCCATCACCCCGAGCGCAGCCAGCCGCTGCAGCGTGTTCGGGAACAGGAAATGCGTGGATACGGTGTCGCTCGGAAAAGTGGCGCGGTCGACAAGCAGCACCCGCCAGCCCGCCCGGCCGAGCCGCGTCGCGAGCACCGAGCCGGCACAGCGGGCACCGACCACAATCGCGTCATAATCGGTCATTGCCGCCTCCGCGTCGCTGTCAGACCCTAGGCACAGCATGATCCTTGTCGGCAGCGCGGCGGTAGACTCCCGGTAGAGCACGCCAAGGTTCCAAGGCGGTGCACAGAACTATGCAGTTCCTGGTGCTCGGGCCGCTCGAGGTGACCGCGGGTGGCGGTACGGTTCGGCTGCCGGCCGCCAAGCACCGGGCGTTGCTCGCCGCGCTCCTGGTCCGCGCTGACCAGGCGGTATCCGCCGATGGCCTGATCGAGGCGCTCTGGGACGGCCAGCCGCCCGCCTCGGCCGCTAAGACGCTGCAGACTTATGTGTCCCAGCTGCGCCGCGAGCTGGAGCCAACTGCAGCGGCCGGTGACTGGCGGGTCCTGCGGACTGCCGACGGCGGCTATCGCCTGCACGTGGACCAGGACATGCTGGATGCTCGCCGTTTCGAACGGCTGACCGAGGAGGGCAGGCGGGCGCTCCGCGGCGCGGAGCCCGCCAGCGCCGCCGCGTGGCTCAGGGAGGGGCTGGCACTGTGGCGCGGGCCGGCCTACGGCGAGCTGGCCGTCGCGCCGTTCGCCCGTGCCGAAGCGGCCAGGCTCGAAGAACTCCGGCTGGCGGCGCTCGAATGGCGGGCGGAGGCCGAGCTGGCGCTCGGCGCTCATGCCGAGCTCGTCGGCGACCTTGAGGACCTGGTAGGCCGGGAGCCATTCCGGGAGCAGCTCTGGGGTCATCTGATGCTGGCCCTGTACCGCTCCGGCCGTCAGGCGGACGCTTTGCGCGCTTACCGGCGGATCCGCGACAATCTCGCCGCGCAGCTCGGCATCGACCCGGGACCGGGACTGCGCCGCCTTGAGGAGCAGATCCTGCGCCAGGACCCCGCCCTGGACCTGGCCGCCTCCCCGGCCGGCCCGCGCGAGCACGCATCGTGCCTGCCGCCAGTCTTCGCCGCCACGCCGAAGGCGCCGCTGGTCGGCCGCAGCGCCGAGCTGGACCGGCTGCAGCAGGCATGGACAAGGGCCACGACGGCCGGGCGCCAGCTGGTAGTGGTAACCGGCGAGCCCGGCATCGGCAAGTCGCGGCTGGCTGCCGAACTCGCCCGCCACGTGCTGGCCGAGGGAGGCGAAGTCCTGGTCGGGAATGCCGCAGAGGAGCCCATGGCTCCATACCAGGCGTTCATCGAGGCGCTCGGACAGTACGAGAGCCTGGCCCAGACGGCCTCCCGGCTGTCCGAGGCCGTCAGGTCCAGGGTGGCGCTGCTGCTGCCGGCCGCAATCCCCGGCGTGACGGCCACAAGCTCACAGGGCGGGGAGCTTGACCGGTTCCACCTGCTGGCGGCAGTATCTGCTCTGGTGGCGGCGATGAGCAGATCCGGCCCGCTGCTGCTCGTGCTGGAAGACCTGCACTGGGCCGACCGGGCGACCCTCGCGATGCTCCTGCACCTGGCCCGCTCGCCGGAGCGGGCGGCTGCGCTGGTCCTGGTGACCGCCCGCGATGCCGGCCTTGGCGTCGGCAGCGCCTGGATGGAAGCCGTCGATGAGATGCGACGCCACCGGCTCGCCGAATTTGTCACCGTCCGGGCGCTCGATGACGAAGGCGTCGGCGGCCTGGTCGCCGGGCACATCGGCCACGATCCGCCGCCGAAACTGGCCGCCGCGATCGGCCGCGCGACTGACCGCAACCCGTTCTTCGTCGAGGAACTGCTCCTTCACCTGGTCGAGACCGGCGCGATCGATCCCGTTACCGGCCGCTGGCCGACGGCCACGGCGATCGAGGATCTCGGCGTCCCCGACGAGTTTCGCCGGGTGCTCTCCAGCCGCATGGCGCGGCTGTCCGCCCCCGCCCGGCAGCTGCTGCAGATGGCTGCCGTGCTCGGCAGGGAGTTCGATTTCACCCTGCTCAGCCGGCTGACCGGCTGGGAGGACGGGCAGGTGATCGAGGCGGTAGAGGAGGCGCTGCGCGCCGGCATCCTCAGCGACCGCGGTAGCTCCTGGGTGGCGTCTTATTCGTTCCGGCACGCGCTGGTCCGCGAGGCGCTGTACGCAGACATTAGCCAGCCACGCCGCCAGTCCCTGCACATGCGTGCCGTCGCGGCGATCGAAGCTGCAGGCCCGCTCGACTCAGGGGGAGTCGCTGCCACCGCCGTGCATCTGCGCCTGGCCGGACCGCTGGCCGACCAGCCCAAGGTCATCAGCTTGTCGATCCGGGCCAGCGACGCGGCAGCTGCCGTGTACGCGTGGGACGAGGCCGTGGCTCACCTGCGCGCGGCCTTCGCGGCGCTCGAACGGGCCAATGCGCCGCTCATCGAGCGGGCCAGGGTCGCCGAGCGGCTCGGCGTCCTTGTTCACCGGGTCGGCAATGACCTGCAGGGGGGCATCGGCTTTCTGGAGTGGGCGCTGGCTGCCTACCTGTCGGTGGGGGATGTGCAGGCAGCCGCCCGCGCCCACTCCCGGCTCGGCATGCACCTGACGACGTATCCGGCGACTCTCAATGTCGCCGCCGGGCTCGCGCACTACGAGGCCGCGGAGGCGGAACTTGCCCGCCAGCCCAGCAAGCGGAGGCTCGGCTACCTTTACATCGGCATGTCCATGGCGGCCACCTTCGCCGTGCGCACCGGGCGGCTTGAGGTTGCCTCGCGGCAGGCGCATGAGATCGCCGAGGAGCTAGGCGACGAGCCGCTGGCAGGCTGGGCCAGCTATCAGCGCGCCTGGTGCGCCTTCAACCACGGCCGGCTCGCACAGAGCCTGTCCCTGCATGAACGGATGCGCGACATCGCCGGCCACCTCGATGATGTGAACATGGGCTCGTGGGCCGCGTTCGGGCGGGCGCTTCTCAGCGGCACCTACCTGGACGATCCGCTGACCGCCCGGACCTGGTGCGCCCAGGGCCTGGCCCTGCCGCACCTGGACGTGTTCCCCAGGCAGCGCGACAACCTGCTCGACCACCTCGGCCTGGCCACGGGCAGCAGCGGCAAGCTCGCCGAGGCCCGGCAGATCGCCGCGAGCCTCGACCACGGCACTCTGCTGGAGCGGATGCTGCTCTATTGGTCAGGGGAATGGGAGCAGGCCGACGCGGCCTGGACAACGGCAGGAGACCGCGACGCCAGCGCCGGCGACCGCCTGGACGGCGCCATCAACGCCTACTGGGCAGGCCGGGTGCGACGCTTGTCCGCCGCCTACGATCCGGCAAAGACCACGCTCGCCAACGGCCTGGCTGTAGCGGTACAAGGCCCCCAGGTACCCGCCGAGCTGATGCTCCGGGCCGAACTGGCCCTGCTGGCCGCCGAGTGCGGCCAGGTGGACGAGGGCAAAGCCGAGCTTGCCCGCTGCCAGGAGATCCTCCGGTGCGGCGAGGACTGGCGCGGGCTCGCCGGGCGCGTCGCCCTCGCCGCCGGAATGCTGGCCGCCGCTGAGGACAGACCCAAAGAAGCGGCCGAGGCCTTCGCGGCGGCCGCTCAGACTTTCCGCGGCTACGCATGCTGCTGGGACGAAGCCGAAGCTCGCTGCTTGTGGGCCAGAGCCCTGCCCGCCGAAGCAGGCTCGCAGCGGGAGATAGCCACCCGACTATACCGTAGCATCGGCGCCGGTCACCGCTGGGCGACCTGGGTAACCAGGTCTGCAAACTGACGACCGCGCAGTAGTGCGCAGGCGTTTGACGGCGCTACTCCATGATCCAGAACCGGCCAATCTGGCCGCTCAGCGCCGACTCACA
>DAIOWC010000308.1:0-6155 GCA_036758685.1 Streptosporangiaceae bacterium
CGTCGCACAGATACGAGTGGTACTTGCCGGTGCCCGGCGAGTCGACGAACTGGCTGCCGCCATACGCGGTCCAGGCGTCGACGTACACGACAATCGCGGGCGGGGCCTCGCCCGCGGCGAAGACCGCGTCGGCCGTCTCGATGAACGGCTGCCGGAACGGCGACCGGTTGCGCCACATCGCCACCTGGCCCGTGTAGCCCTGGATGACGTAGACGGACGGGTACCGCCGTTCCGGCTCCGAGGCGTAGCCCGGCGGGACGTAGACCCACAGCGGCCGCTCGTGCGGGTCGCCCAGCGGGTTGCCGCGCAGCAGGGCGCTGTCGATGAGGTGCTCGTTCAGGGTTCCGGCCAGGTCGCCCGACCACGGCAGCATGATGTTTCTCCAAGGCTGGTGGGGACTGAGATGCGTACGACGCTAGCTGATGCAGGCAGACGCCGGGCGGCATCACTCCTCGTCATCGGTGTTTAACCTGCCAGCTACCATTCCGCGGTGCGGATCGGGCGCGAGCGGCATACGGTCATAACGTGAGCGCCGCACCCGAAGGAACCCAGCCGGGCCGGCCAGTGTCCTCAGTGGCGCCCGCGGTGCCGGCGACCTCCGCCGCCGACCTGGCCGAGCAGCGGCTCGCCCAGGCCATCCGCGCCCTGCGGCCCAAGGCCGGCGGACGGGCCGGCTCCCCCGCCCGCGGGCCGGCCTACCTCGGCCAGCCGGTGCGGCCGGGCAGCGGCCTGACCGTCGCCCAGTGCCTGGAACTCTTCGACGCCCAGCTGGCCAGCCGTCACCTGGACGGGGCCGCTCACTGGCTGCGGGCGCGCGGGGCCGGGTATTACACCATCGGCTCATCCGGCCACGAGGGCAACGCCGGGATCGCCGCCGCCCTTCGGCTGACCGACCCGGCGCTGCTGCACTACCGGTCGGGAGCGTTCTACCTGGTCCGGGCCCGCCAGGCGAACCCGCCCAGGGACGGGGTTGCCGACGTGCTCCTCGGCCTGGTAGCCGCCATCGCGGAGCCGATCGCCGGCGGCCGGCATAAGGTGTTCGGCCACCCGGAACTGCACGTCATACCCCAGACCTCCACGATCGCCTCGCACCTGCCGCGCGCGACGGGCCTGGCGTTCGCGCTCGGCCGGGCCCCCAAGCTGGGCGTTCCGCTGCCCTGGCCCGAGGACAGCATTGTGGTCTGCAGCTTCGGCGACGCATCGGTCAACCACTCGACCGCGGCCGGCGCCATCAACACCGCCGGCTACACGGCCTTCCAGGGCCTGCCGGTCCCGCTGCTCCTGGTGTGCGAGGACAACGGCCTCGGCATCAGCGTCCGCACCCCGCCGGGCTGGGTCGAGGCAGCCATGTCGGGACGGCCGCAGCTTCGCTACTTCAGCGCCGACGGCGCCGACCTTGCCGACGTCTACGACACCGCGCAGGAGGCCGCGAAATTCGTCCGGGAACGGCGCCTTCCGGCGTTCCTGCACGTCAGTACCGTCCGGCTGGGTGGTCACGCCGGCACTGACGTGGAGTCCGCCTACCGCTCCCCCGCGGAGATCACCGGGGACTCGCAGCGTGATCCGCTGCTCGGCACCGCGCGGCTGCTGGTGGAGGCCGGCGCGCTGGCCCCGCCGGACGTCCTGGACCGGTACGAGGCCGTCAAGGCGCAGATCATGACGCTGGCGGCCGATCTGGCGGGATCGCCGCGGCTCGCCACCGCCACCGACATCATGGGCCCGATCGCGCCCCGCCGGCCGGCCACCATCGCGGCCAACCTCGGGGCCAGGGCCAGGCAGCCGGCCCAGTGGCCCAGGTACCAGGCGTTCGGCGCCCAGCTGCCCGAGGACGAGGGTCCGCTCACCCTCGCCCAGGCCATCAACCGCACGCTCGCCGACGAGCTCGCGGCCCGGCCCGGCATGATCGTCTTCGGCGAGGACGTGGCCCGCAAGGGCGGCGTCTACGGCGTGACCCGCGGCCTGCTGCGCGCTTTCGGACCTGGCCGCGTCTTTGACTCCCTGCTCGATGAGCAGTCGATCCTCGGGCTCGCGCTCGGCGCGGGCGTGGCCGGGCTGCTCCCCGTCCCCGAGATCCAGTACCTCGCCTACCTGCACAACGCGGCCGACCAGCTCCGCGGCGAGGCCTCGACGCTCTCTTTCTTTTCCCGCGCCCAGTACCGCAATCCGATGGTCGTGCGGGTCGCGGGCCTGTCGTACCAGCAGGGCTTCGGGGGGCACTTCCACAACGACAATGGCCTGGCGGCGCTGCGCGACATCCCCGGGCTGATCATCGCCTGCCCGGCCCGGCCGGATGACGCCGCCGCGATGCTGCGCACCTGCCTGACCGCCGCCGACGTCGACGGCAGCGTCTGCGTGTTCCTCGAGCCGATCGCGCTCTACCACGAGCGCGACCTGGCCGAACCAGGCGACGGCGAGTGGCTGGCCGCCTACGAGCCGCCCGAGCGGTGGGCGCAGACCCACGTCCCGGTCGGCCGGGCCAGGACCTACGGTGCAGGCGCCGACCTGACCATCGTCTCCTTCGGGAACGGCGTCCGCATGAGCCTGCGCGCCGCCAGCACGCTGGCCAGCCAGGGGATCGGCTGCCGCGTGCTTGACCTGCGCTGGCTCGCACCGCTGCCGTTCGAGGACCTGCTCCGCGCGGCCGCGGCCACCGGCCGGGTGCTGGTGGCCGACGAGACGAGGCGCACCGGCGGAGTCTCCGAAGGCGTGATCACGACGCTGGTGGACGCCGGCTTCACCGGCCGGGTGGCCAGGGTGGCCAGCGAGGACAGCTTCATCCCGCTCGGCGACGCGGCCGCCGCGGTGCTGCTGTCGCAGGAGGCCATCGAGGAGGCCGCCCGCGACCTGCTCCGCTGGTCCTAGTCAGCCAGCCGGAACACCGGGACGCTCTCGTGCTCGGCGTCGGCGGCCTGGAAGTCGAGGGCGAGCCTGGCTCCGACCGCCAGGCCGGCCGGGTCGGCGCCGATCAGCTGAGACCACCACCACGGGCCCTCGTCGAACTCCGCGATGACGAGGACCACGGGCTCGGCGGCGGCGGCGGCCGCCTTCGGCCAGATGACCGTCCAGCTGACCAGCGATGCGCCGCCCGCGGCCGGCACGAAGGCCAGGTCCGCGGCGCGGCAGGTGGTGCACTGGGCCACCGCGGGCTCGCTGTAGTGACCGTCCGGGCAGCGGCGCAGCAGGAACTGGCCGGCCGCGGTCCCGTCGAAGAACTCGGAGGTGGCCTCGTCGCGGTTCACCGGGCCGACATTCATCGCATCACCGCCGGGCTGCCGAGCACGAGCGTGGCGTGGTGATCCAGGACGCCCCCGTTCCCGGATACAAGGATGATGTCGTGCGCGGCGGCCTGACGGGCGCCCGCGCTTCCCCGAGCCTGAATGATCGCCTCCGACAGCGGGGTCATGCCCCACATGTAGTAGCCGGACAGCTGCCCGCCGCCGGTATTGAGCAGCAGCTTGCCGCCGGGGCCGAGCACCCCGCTGGCCGCGAACGGCCCGCCCTCCCCCTTGGCGCAGAAGCCGTAGTCCTCGAGCGAGAGCAGCACGGTGAACGTGTAGCAGTCGTAGAGCTGGACGACGTCGACGTCGCTCAGCTGCACGCCCGCCATCGCCAGGGCCGCCGGCCCGGCGGTCGCCGCCCCGGAGACGAGCCCGAAGTCGGGGCTGCGGCGCAGGTAGTGGCCGGGGTGGCACTGGGCCCAGCCGAGGACCGGGACGGGCGGCGGCCTCATGGCAGCCGCCCGTTCCGCGGTCGTGACCAGGATGGCGATCCCGCCGTTGGACACCAGGCAGCAGTCGAGCAGCCGGAACGGCTCGGCGATCCAGCGGGAGGCCTGGTGGTCGGCCAGCGTGATCGGATCGCGAAGCTGGGCGGCCGGATTCAGGCCGGCCCAGGCGCGCTGCGCCACCGCGATGTGCCCGAGCTGCTCGGTCGTCGTGCCGTAGCGCTCCATGTGGCGGCGGGCGGCCAGCGCGTACATGGGGTTCGCCCCGACGACGCCGCTCGCGCCGAGCAGTCCCCACCAGCCCGATCCGGCGTGCCGGGTGCCGTAGATCGCGCTCGACCCGCGGTCGGGCCGCAGCGGGCTGTCGGCGAACACGCATGCGACCACGCTCGCGAGGCCCGAGGCCACCGCCATGGACGCGTACTGAACCATCGAGCCGGCCGTCGATCCGTACGCCTGCATGTGGGTCAGCAGCCGCAGGTCGGTCAGGCCGAGCTCGCGCTGCAGATCGACCGACACCCCGCCGGTCACCCCGGACGACGTCAGCAGTCCGTCGACGTCGGCCAGGGCCACGCCGGCGTCGGCGACCGCGAGGCGGACGGCCTCGGCCGCGAACTGCGCCGGGCTCCGCCCGTACACCTTGCCGAGCTCGGTCATGCCGAGGCCCGCGATCACCGGGCGGCGGCCAGGGCGCGCCGCCCGCGGTCCGGAGTCCGGATCGGCTGGCAGCTCCTGCACGTCGGTCATCGCTCCATCATCCGCTATCAGCAGCTTCACGTGAAATGTGCCCGCGCTTCTGACCGGCGTACTGGCGCATGAGCGCCGGGAACGAGTGCGCCGGGCAGTAGGCCAGTTCGGCGGCCGCGCATCCCGCCGGTGAGTGGCAGGAGTGGCCGACCCACTTCATCCACTTTCCCCGGGCGGGTGCGAAGATTTACCGGCATCATTAGGCGGCACGCACCCTGTTTTCGCAGCTAGACATGCTTGCCGGAAGGGGCCGAGTCGCCAATGAACGGACGTATCCTGCCTTCAGCCGGGGCCTGCATTCTCTTAGCCGCGGGCGCCGTCGCCATGTACCTCACGGCGCCCGCGTCCGCCACCGGCGCGCCGCCGCCAGCCTCGAATCCGCCATCCGACACGGCCGGGCGGATCCCGGCCGGCCCGGTCGGCCGCGGCCCGGCCGACGGGCTGGAGATCGACCTGACCGGAGCCTCGCTGACGTCGGCGGCGCGCCGCTGCGCGCGCTGGGCCACCAGCGCGGGCTTCGCGAATGACGGCTACATGGCCGGGAGCCTGACCACGGCGGTGGCGGTCGCACTCGCCGAGTCGGGCTGCAGCCCCAGCGCCTGCTTCGACGACACCCGGCTCCGGCCCTGCACCGAGGCGTCCGAGCGCGGGCCCGACTCTGTGGACCGTGGCGCCTGGCAGCTCAACAGCAAGTCCTTCGGGTCTGTGCACAACTCATGCGCCTTCTCCGGCCAGTGCGCGGCCGACGCGGCGTACACGGATGTCTCGGCCGTGGGCACGTTCTTCGCGCGGTGGACGTCCTACAGCGTCGATGAGTACGCGCGTTATCTGTGGCCGGCCCAGCAAGCGGTGACGGCATTACGCTCGGGCACGGTTGCCAGCGCGGTCATCGGCTCGTGCCTCGCGTATGACGCCGACGGGCGCGGCGCGCGCGCCCGGCTGGCGAACTGCGGCTCTCCGGGCGGCCAGACCTGGCATCTCGCCGGCTCGACCCTGCGCACCCACGCCGGGCTGTGCCTGGCCGCCGCTGCCAGCCGGATGGGCGCTCCGGTCGTCCTCAGCCGGTGCTCGCACAGTCACCTGCAGCAATGGGAGACCCGGCGCGGCGATCTGCTCTACAACCGGGGAGCCGGGAAATGCCTGTCCGACCCGAGCGGCGGCGACCGGCCCGGGCTCGCGCTCAGCATCGAGGGCTGCGGGGTCAGCCAGCGTGAAGGCTGGTTCCGGCCCTAACGGGGCAGGCGGCAGCAGGCGGGTTATTGTCTGCAGGTATGAGCGAGAGTTCAGTTCCGCGCGGCGGACCGTCCCTGCCTCAGCAGCGCAAGCTCGTCACGGAGATCCCCGGGCCGAAGTCGCGGGAAATGCTCGAGCGGCGCCAGCGGAGCGTCGCCAAGGGCCTGTCTCACGTGCTGCCGGTCTTCATTTCCGCCGCGGGCGGCGGCGTCCTGGTGGACATTGACGGCAACTCGCTCATCGACTTCGGCTCCGGTATCGCGGTGACCTCGGTCGGCAACAGCGCTGACCTGGTCGTGGACCGGGTCACCGAGCAGGTCAGCCAGTTCACCCATACCTGCTTCATGGTTGCGCCGTACGTCGGCTACGTCGAGGTCTGCGAGCAGCTCAACAAGGTCACCCCTGGCGACCACGAGAAGCGGTCGGCACTGTTCAACTCGGGCGCCGAGGC
>DAIOWC010000309.1:0-4274 GCA_036758685.1 Streptosporangiaceae bacterium
CGCCGACGATGGCGACCGCCAGCCGCGCGTCGGCGGACAGGTTGAAGATCGGGGCGGATCTGACGATCAGGTAGACGCCGGCGGTCACCATGGTCGCCGCGTGGATGAGGGCCGAGACCGGAGTCGGGCCCTCCATCGCGTCCAGCAGCCAGGACTGCAGTGGTACCTGCGCGGACTTCCCGCAGGCGCCGAGCAGCAGGAGCAGGCCGATCGCGGTGACGACACCGTGGCTGGCGGACCCGACCGCACCGAAGACGCCGTCGAAGCTGACGGAGCCGAACTGCGCGAACATCAGCATGATCGCTAGCGACAGGCCGACGTCGCCGACGCGGTTGGCGATGAATGCCTTCTTCGCCGCGACCGCCGCGGCCGGCTTGTACTGCCAGAAGCCGATCAGCAGGTAGGAAGCGAGGCCGACGCCTTCCCAGCCCGCGTACAGAACCAGGTAGTTGCTGCCGAGCACCAGCAGCAGCATGGCCGCCAGGAACAGGTTCATGTAGCCGAAGAACCGGCGCCGCTCCGGGTCCTGCGCCATGTAGCCGACGGCAAAGATGTGGATCAGCGAGCCGACACCGGTGATCAGCAGGACGAAGCAGATGGACAGCTGGTCCAGCCGCAGGCCGAGCGGGATCTGGAACCGGCCGACGTTGATGAACTGGTAGACGACCAGCTCACGCGCCCGCTGCCCGGCCGGGTAGCCGAGCATGGCGAAGAACGCGATGACGCCGTAGATGAACGCCAGCACGGGCATGGCCACCCCGAGCAGGTGACCCCAGGAATTGGTGCGCTTGCCGCCGAGCAGCAGGACGATCGCACCGATCAGCGGAAGGGCGAGCAGCAGCCAGGCGCCGCGCTGCACACCAGTGGCAGGCAGGGCCGCGATCGCCGTCGCGTGGAGGGTCATTGCGTCCTTCCGTCAGTACTTCATCAGGTTGGCGTCGTCCACCGACGCCGACCTGCGGGCGCGGAAGATCGAAGTCAGGATGGCTAGTCCGACGACTACCTCGGCGGCCGCGACCACCATCACGAAGAAGGCGATTAGCTGGCCGTCGAGCGCGCCGTGCATGCGCGCGAACGCGACGAAGGCAAGGTTGCAGGCGTTGAGCATCAGTTCGACGCACATGAAAACGACGATGGCGTTCCGGCGGACCAGGACGCCCACCGCCCCGATCACGAACAAGATCACCGACAGGGCGATGAAGTGGGCCGGCGTTACCACTCGTCACCTGCTTCCTGGCCGCCATTGTCGGCGGCCGGCGGGAGCTCGACCGGCTCGGTCCCGGCCGTCGCGCCACCGGGTCCGGGCCCGCCGGTCAGGACGGGGCTGACCGACAGGCGCGACTGCGTTCCGTCCGGAAGCAGGGCGGGCATGTCTACCGCGTTGTGCTGGGCGTAGGTGCCCGGCCCGGGCAGCGGCGTCGGGCGGCCGCTGTCGACCCGGCGCTGCGCCAGCTGGCGCTGCGTCGGCTTGGGCCCGGTGCGCTCACGGTGCGCCAGCACCATCGCGCCCAGCGCGGCGGTGATCAGCAGCGCGCTGGTCAGCTCGAAGGGGAACACGTACTTCGTGAAGATCAGTCTCGCCAGCCCGGTCACGTTCCCGTTGCCGAACTGCGACGTCGAGGGCGCGGCCGGGCCGATGACGGCATGGCCGATGACGATTGCGAGCAGCACCAGCAGCGCGATGCCGCCGAGCGCCGCCCAGAGCCGCTGCCCGCGGATCGTCTCGATGACCGAGTCGGCGGCGGTGATGCCGACGATCATCAGCACGAACAGGAACAGCATGAGCACGGCGCCGGTGTAGACGATGACCTGGACGAACGCCAGGAACGGCGCACCGAGCATCACGTACATGACCGCCAGCGACAGCATGACGACGGCCAGCATCATCGCGCAGTGCACGGCCTTGCGCGCCAGGATCATGCCCAGCGCCGCGGCGACCGAGAGGATCGTCAGCACCCAGTAGGCGATGAGCCGGGTCGTCTCGGCGGCCGGCCCGGCCAGCAGGATGTGTTGGCTCATGGCGTTCTCCCCGTATCGCCGGCATCGGGGTCAGCCTGCTGGCTCGCGGCCAGCATCGCCCCGAGTGCGTAGTACTCCTCCTCGGTGTCGCCGAGGCGCATCGGATGCGGAGGATCTTCCATGCCCGGCTGGAGCGGCGCGACGAGCTGCTCCTTGGTCCAGATCAGGCTCTCCCGGCTGTCGTCGGCCAGCTCGTACTCGTTCGTCATCGTGAGCGCCCTCGTCGGGCACGCCTCGACGCACAGCCCGCACAGGATGCAGCGCAGGTAGTTGATCTGGTAGACCCGCCCGTACCGCTCGCCCGGCGAGTAGCGCTCTTCCTCGGTGTTGTCAGCGCCCTCGACGTAGATGGCGTCGGCCGGGCAGGCCCAGGCGCACAGCTCGCAGCCGATGCACTTCTCCAGCCCGTCCGGCCACCGGTTCAGCTGGTGGCGGCCATGGAACCGGGGCGCGGTGGGCAGCTTCTGCTCGGGATACTGGACGGTGTCGACCTTCTTGAACATCTGCCGGAAGGTGACGCCGAAGCCCTTGACCGAATCGAAGAAATCAGGCACCGTGAACCTCCTTTGCGGCGGCGTCGTCCCTGGATGTGCCGGCTAGCGCTGGCTCCGCCGGAGTCAGCCCGACGCCGTGGTAGTGCGGCAGATCCATCGGAGGGGTCGGGAACGAAGGGCCACGGGGAACTCCAGCCTCGTCGGGCTGGTCGAGTTCGGCGGCTTCGGCCTCCATCGCTGCCTGCCGCTCCGCCCGCTGGCCTGCGCCCTCCCAGCGGAGCAGCAGGGCGATCAGGACCGCGATGATCAGGCCGCCGACGACGTAGACGGCGGGGCTGCCGCCCTGGCGCCGGTAGACCCGCGCGGTGGCCACGATGAGCGTCCAGGTCAGTGCCGCCGGGATGAGGATCTTCCAGCCGAGCTTCATCAGCTGGTCGTACCGGATCCGGGGCAGCGAGCCGCGGAGCCAGAAGAAGAAGAAGATGAACGCGAGGACCTTGCCGAGGAACCACAGGATCGGCCACCAGCCGCTATTGGCCCCGGACCACACCGAGATCGGCCACGGTGCGGTCCAGCCGCCCAGGAACATGGTGGTCGCCAGCGCCGAGACCGTGATGACGGCGACGTACTCGGCAAGCTGCAGCATCGCGAAATTGAGGGATGAGTACTCGGTGTGGTAGCCGCCGACGATCTCGCCTTCACCCTCGGGCAGGTCGAACGGCAGCCGGTTGGTCTCCCCGACCATCGTCACGATGTAGATGAGGAACGACGGCAGGAGCAGGATCGCGAACCAGGACGGCCAGTGCAGGATCGCGCCGAACCACTTGAACTCAGGCCCGTTGATCTGCGAGGCGACGATCTGGGACGTTGACAGGGAGCCCGCGTACAGGAAGACCGGGACGAACGACAGGCTCATCGCGATCTCGTAGCTGATCACCTGCGCCGACGATCGCAGTCCGCCAAGCAGCGAGTACGGCGAGTTGGCCGACCAGCCGGACAGCACGATGCCGTACACGCCGAGCGAGCTCATCGCGATGATCAGCAGCACGGCTACCGGCAGGTCGGTGAGCTGGAGCGGCGTGTGGTGGCCGGCGATCGACACCTCCGGGCCCCACGGGATGACGGCGAAGCTGATGAAGGCCGGGATCACCGAGACGGCGGGCGCGATCGCGAACAGGAGCTTGTCGACGCCGCGGGGGACGATGTTCTCGGTCAGGCCCAGCTTGATGCCGTCCATCAGCGTCTGCAGCAGTCCGAACTTCCCGGCCCGGTTCGGGCCCGGCCGCTGCTGCATCCGGCCGATCACCTTCCGCTCGGCCCAGATAGTCATGAGCACGGTGACCATCAGGAACACGAAGATGATCAGCACCTTGATGATGATGATCCACCAGGTGTCGTGCCCGAAATCCGTGAGCGTGGGCACGTTGCTCGACGAGGCCGCGGCCAGGGCCGTCATTCTGCGCTCCTCACCATGACCTCGCTGCCGTGGCCGGCGCCGAGGACGCGCCTGACGGCGCTGCCCGCAGAATTCGTCGGCAGCCAGACGACCCGGTCAGGCATGTCAGCGATCTCCACGGGAACTGTTATCTCGCCGCGGCGGGTAGCCACGGTTACCTTGCCGCCGTCTGCCGTTCCGGCTTCAGCGGCGGTCGACGCCGACATCCGGGCGACGGCGGCACGGGCCGTGCCTGCCAGGTTCGGCTCTCCGTCCTGCATCCGACCGGCGTCGAGCAGATTATGCCAGGTTGCCAGCAGCGCCCG
>DAIOWC010000309.1:4374-6134 GCA_036758685.1 Streptosporangiaceae bacterium
TGCTGCTGTATTTGCCCGGGGGGACGACCCCCCTGGACCCCCCGCGGACAGCCGGCTGGCGTGCGCCGATAGGGCGTTGAGTTCGCGGAGGGCGGCGCGACCGTCGGGCAGGCCGAGGTGCACATCCATCTCATCCGCGATGGCGGCGAGCACGTGCAGGTCGGATCGGACCGCGGGAACCGCCAGGGCCTCGGTGAAGCTGCCCGCCCGCCCTTCCCAGTTCACGAACGTGCCGGACTTCTCGGCGACCGCGGCGACGGGGAGCACGACGTCGGCCCGGTCGGTGACCGCGCTGACCCGCTGCTCCAGGCTGACCACGAACCGGGCCGACTCGATCGCGGCCATCGCCGCCGCCGGGTCAGGCAGGTCCTCCGGGTCGACCCCTCCGATGAGCAGGGCTTCCAGGTCGCCGCTCGCGGCCGCGGCCAGGATCTCGCTCGCGGCGAAGCCGGGGTCGGCCGGCAGTGAGCCAACACCCCAGGCCCTGGCGACCTCCGCGGCCGCCGCCGAGTCGCCGATCCGGCGCCCGCCGGGCAGCAGCGTGGGGAGCGCGCCGGCCTCGATCGCACCGCGCTCGCCCGCGCGGCGCGGGATCCAGGCCAGCCGGGCTCCCGTCTGGTCCGCCAGCCAGCCGGCGGCGGAGAGGGCGCCTGGTACCTCCGCGAGCCGCTCGCCGGCCAGGATCACGGCGCCAGGCTCGCGCAGCGCGTGCGCGGCCGGTACATCGGCCGAACCCAGCGCGGTGAGCGCGGCCGCCTCGGCTCCCGGGGCAGTCGGCAGCAGCACTCCGGACATCTTGTCCAGCCCGTGGCTGGCCAGCGCGGCCATCGAGTAGACCGTGGTCTTGCCGGCCCTGGCCGCCTTGCGGAGCCGGAGGAACACGATCGGGCACTCGTCCTCGGGATCGAGTCCGGTCAGGAGCACCGCCGGCGCCGCTGACAGGCTGGCATAGGTGACGCTGACCCGGCCGGCGACCCGGTCGCCGATGAACTGCAGTTCCTCGGCCGAGTGCGGCCGCGACCGCATGTCGATGTCATTGGTTGCCAGGGCCACCCTGGCGAACTTGGCGTAGGCGTAAGCGTCCTCGACCGTCAGGCGGCCGCCGGGCAGCACGCCCGCGCGGCCGCGCGCCGCGGCTAGTCCCCTGGCCGCAGTCGCGATTGCCTCGGGCCAGGACGCGGGCTGGAGCACGCCGGACGCGTCGCGCACGAGCGGGACCGCGAGCCGGTCGGGCTGCGTTGCGTAGGTGAACGCCCAGCGGCCCTTGTCGCAGTTCCATTCCTCGTTGACCTCGGGGTCGTTGCCCGCCAGCCGCCGCGTGACCGCACCGCGCCGGTGGTCGGTGCGCTGCCGGCAGCCGGCCGCGCAGTGCTCGCAGACGCTGGGACTCGAGACCAGGTCGAACGGCCGCGCCCGGAACCGGTAGGAGGCGCCGGTCAGCGCGCCGACCGGGCAGATCTGCACGGTGTTGCCGGAGAAGTAGGAGTCGAACGGCACGCCCTCGGCCACCCCGACCTGCTCGCGCGGGCCCCGGTCGATCAGCTCGATCAGCGGATCGCCCGCGACCTGGTCGGCGAAGCGGGTGCAGCGGGCGCACTGGATGCACCGCTCGCGGTCGAGCAGCACTTGCGCCGACAGCGCGATCGGCTTGGGGAACTTCCGCTTCGCGCCGTCGAACCGGGTCTCGCCCTGCCCGGTGGACATCGCCTGGTTCTGCAGCGGGCACTCGCCGCCCTTGTCACACATGGGGCAGTCGAGCG
>DAIOWC010000310.1:0-6122 GCA_036758685.1 Streptosporangiaceae bacterium
CCAGCCCGAAGGCCCGGCCATCTGCATCGCTGCCACGGGCTCCACGTCCGGGCCCCTGGACCTGGAGCCGTGCCAGCCCGGCCAGCAGAGCGAGCTGTGGTACGGCCCACCCTGGCTGTAGCAAGTCAGGGTCCCGATCCATGACAAAATTGGATGCATGGGCACGCTGGCGCAGGTTGAGGTTGGCCGCGACCGAGCCGTACTCCGCGAGGCCCGGCCGGAGGATGTGCCCGCGATCGTGGCGCTGATCGCGGCGGACCAGCTCGGCGCGACCAGGGACGGCGTCCGCGATGACTCCGACCGGGCGGCCTACGAGCAGGCGTTCCGCGCGATCGACGCCGATCCGGCGCACCTGCTCCTGGTCGCCGAGTCCGACGGCCAGGTCGTCGGCACCATGCAGCTGTCGTTCCTGCCGGGCCTGGCCCGGCGCGGGGCGCTGCGCGCGCAGATCGAGGCGGTCAGGGTCGCGGAGAGCACCAGGGGCAGCGGCCTCGGGGCAGGGATGATGACCTGGGCGATCGACGAGGCCCGGCGCCGCGGCTGTGCGCTGGTGCAGCTCACCTCCGACAAATCCAGGACGGACGCGCACCGGTTCTACGAGCGGCTCGGCTTCGTCGCGTCCCATGAAGGCATGAAACTCAGGCTCTGACGATGGCGAGTGGCATGAAGCTGTACGTACTCCATGAGAACCCCGAGTGGTACGCGCCGCTCGCGGCCGCCTTCGACCGGGCGGGGCTGCCGCACGAGCAGTGGCTGCTCGGGGAGACCGCGATCGACCTCGACGAGGAGCCGCCACCGGGCGTGTACTGGTCGCGGATGAGCGCCTCCTCACACACCCGGGGCCATCCATTCGCGAAGGACCAGACCCGTGGCGTGCTCGCCTGGCTCGAGGCGAGTGGCCGCACGGTGGTGAACGGCCGCCGCGTGCTCGACCTGGAGATGAGCAAGGTCGAGCAGCTCGCGGCGCTGAAGGCCGCCGGGTTCGACGTGCCGAGGACCATCGCCGTGGCCGGCACCGGCGAGCTGGCGGCCGCGGCCGGGAAGCTTTCCGTTCCTTTCATTGCCAAGCACAACCAGGGCGGCAAGGGCCTCGGCGTGCGCAAGTTCGACGACCACGCCGAGTTCGATGAGTATCTGGCCGGGCCGGAGTACGAGCCGCCCGTGGACGGCATCACGCTGCTCCAGGAGTACCTGCTGGCGGCGGAGCCGAGGATCACCCGCGCCGAGATCGTCGGAGGCGAGTTCATCTACGCGATCACCGCAGACACGCTGCGCGGCGGCTTCCAGCTGTGCCCGGCCGACGCCTGCGCGATCGGGTCTGGCGAGCCAGGTCAGGCCGAGCCCGAGCCCAGCCTGTTCGCACTGCGAGCCGGCTTCAGCCATCCGGTGACCGCGCGCTACGTCGACTTCGCGGCGCGGCACGGCATCGGGATCGCCGGCTTCGAGTTCATCGAGACCGCCGACGGCCGCCTGGTGACCTACGACATCAACACGACGACGAACTACAACGCCGAGATCGAGGCCGCGGCACCCCGCTCGGCCCTGGAGGCCGTGGCCGCCTATCTCGACCGCCTGCTCCGGAGCTAGACCCCGCCGGTCGCCGCGGCATTCAGCCCTATCTTCCGTGGTTGCGGTGATCTATGGTGCCTTGTAATGGCTTAGCGCCAGAAACGGGGACGGGGACGGGGAGGCATCATGCGTACTCGCGATATTGCCGTAGCTGCAGCCGCTGTCGGCGCGGCGTGGCTGGGCTTGCCTGCGGTAGCTCAGGCAGCTGCGCCGGCGCCGACCGCGCTGACCCTGTCAGCCAGCGCGAGCACCATCAGGTACGGCCAGACGATCACGATCTCCGGCACCGACGTGGTCGCGGGCTCGAGCACGCCGGTCGCTGGCCAGCGGGTCGACATTGCCGCCGGACCGGCAAGCTCGTCCGTGACCGGGGAGTGGACAGCCACGACCGACAGCGAGGGCCGCTTTGCCGTGCGGGTCAGCGCCGGACTGGATGGCTCCGGGGCGATGGTCGACGGGATCAACGCGGGCTCGGTCGCGAACGCCACGGACGGCGCAGCGGTCGTGCATATCGCCGCCAATGTGGTCGCCGTTCCCGTGAAGGTCGCGCTGAAGTGGGACCCGGAAGTCCCCGCGTACGGCAAGAGTTTCAAGTTTTACGGCGGTGTCTCCTATGCGGAAGCGGGCAGGCAGCATCCGCTCCCTGGCGGCGTGGTGGTGATAGGCGGCCTCGGATGCTTCGGGGGCCAGGACGGCTCCTGTGACGTCTTCCCGCCCGCATACCGGGCGCGGATCCGGGCTAACGGCAGCTTCGAGCTGTCGCCGAAGGCGGGCTTTCCGCTGCAGTTCGGCGCGAGCGCGACCTCGCCCAACGGCTACGACGGCTGGTTCAGCCAGGCTTCCCCGATCTTCACGGTCGTTACCGGTCACCTGCCTACCGGCGACTTCATGGTGGCGCGGCGGACCGTCGACGGCGACGCTGGCATCTCGGCCTGCGTGAGCCTGGCCGGCGACCCGACGCTGAACGTGGTCTACCCGCCGGCGCTACCGCCCCTGCCGGCCGCCGAGGTCCAGATTGCAGAGCGCAAGGCGGGCCCCTGGCACACGCTGGTCAGTCATAAGGTCGCTCGCAACTCGCCGCAGTGGGGCTGCTACCACACCGTCTTGAAGCCACCTCCGGGCAGGCTGTTCTACCGGGTGGCGAACCCGGCCACGGCCGGCGCGCGCGGATTCCTGGCCGGGCACAGCGCGGCGATCCGGGAGGACATGACCCGGCCGGGAACGTCCGCGGTCACGGACCTCAGGGTCGGCCCGCGGCGGGCAAAGCCGGGCCAGCGGATCACCATCGAAGGCGGCATCACGATCACCGGAGGCTACTCCGACGGCAATTACCCCGGCTGGGGCACGGCCGATGTCCTGTACCGTCCGGAAGGCTCGGCCCGGTGGTCAGTGAGGGCCCGGGAGAGGCTCTCCGGCGACCTCGGCTTCATCTTCCACGTGGCGCTGCCGCGCAGCGGCGAGATCGAGGTCCGGTACAACGGCACCCTCTACGTCTTCGGCTGCCACACCCGTGAGGTGAGAATCACGGTCGGCTGACGGTCCGCGCCGGCCGGCCCTCGGCTGCCAGTACGTACGCTAAAGGACGGGCAAGGACAGTCCGGACGTCTGGGAGGCGCAGGGCGATGCGGTTTGGGTACTGGATGCCGATCTTCGGCGGCTGGCTGCGGAACGTGGCGGACGAGGGCATGCCCGTGTCGTGGCCGTACCTCCGCGACCTCGCGATGCAGAGTGAGCAGGACGGGTTCGACCTGTCGCTCATCGCCGAGCTGAACCTCAACGACATCAAGGGCCACCGGGCCCCGTCGCTCGACTGCTGGACACTGGCGCCGGCGATCGCGGCCGCGACCAGCACGCTGGAGCTGATGCTGGCCGTCCGGCCGAACTACCACTCTCCGTCGCTGACCGCCAAGTCGCTCTCGACGCTCGACGTCATCGCGCCGGGCCGGATCTCGCTGAACGTGGTCTCGTCGTGGTGGAAGGACGAGGCCACGCAGTACGGGGCTCCGTTCGACGTGCACGACGCCAGGTACGCCAGGACGGAGGAGTGGCTCGACGTCGTCGGCAGGCTGCTCCGCGAAGAGACGGTCACGCACAAGGGCCCGCTGTACGAGCTCGACGGCGCCGTGCTGGAACCGAAGCCGAGCCGCGTCCCGCCGGTCTACATGGGCGGCGAGTCGCCGAAGGCCAAGGAGGTCATCGCGGCGCAGGCCGACGCCTACGTCATGCACGGCGACGCGCCCGAGGTCATCGCGGCCAAGGTCCAGGACCTGAACGACCGGCGGGCCGCGGCCGGGCGGCCGCCGATGATGTTCGGCGTCTCGGGCTTCGTCATCTGCCGCGACACCGAGGCCGAGGCCCAGCAGGAGCTGGCCAGGGTGCTGGACGTCAGGTCCTCGCCCGAGGCGTATGCCTCCTACCAGGACTTCGTCGCCGGCTCGCAGCTGGAGTCGCAGGTGTCGCTCGAGGAGTACAGCGTTTCCAACCGCGGTCTGCGCAGCGGCCTGGTCGGCACGCCGGACCAGATCGCGGCGCGGCTGCATGCGTACGAGCAGGCCGGGGTCGGCCTGATGCTCCTGCAGTTCTCGCCGCAGCGGGAGGAGATGGCGCGGTTCGGGCGGGACGTGATCCAGCCCTGGCGGGCCGCCTAGCTCGAGGCTGAGCGGGGAACCCCCCGGTCGAGCTTCTCGACCACGAGGCGGTAGGCGAGCCGCGGGCGGCCTGGATGCTGCTGGCGGGCGGGCGGGAGTGGCAGCGCCAGGCCCTCGTCCACCAGCGCGCGCAGCTGACGCCGCGCGGTCCGCGGCGTGACCGACAGCAGCTGCCCGGTCAGCTCGGCGTCGACGACGGGCGCAGAGTCCGCGGCGAGCTTCTGCGTGAGCTTGGCCAGCGTCTCGAGCGCGCGCAGCCTGCTCAGGCTGTCCGGTGACCCGCGCGAGCCCGCTGCCGGCTGCCCGTGCTGCAGCTGGCGGCCGAGATCGGTCATGCCCGGCAGCTCTCCGGTCCCCGGCGCCCGCCCGGCTGGCCGTCCCTGCCCGCTGCGAGGCCGCGCGGACGCGGCGTGCGCGGCCCGGCTGAGCGCCAGCCGCGCCTGGGCCTCGGCCTCGTGCTCGGACCGGCCGGTCCCGACCCCCACATCCAGCGCCACGCCGAGGGCGGCCCGTGCCTGAGCGGCGAACGGCGGCTCGCCCGCGGCGGCCAGCGAGAGCCGCGTGGCCAGGATCAGGAAGCCGTGCTCGCCCATCCGGCTGACCGTCGCCTGGATGCGGTGGGCCTCCCTGACCAGGAAGCGGTGGACCGTGAGCTGCAGCTCCTCCCTGGCCTGGCGCGGCCCCGGCCGGCGGGCGGTGTCACGCAGCGCCGGTACCTCCACGATGGCAACGGCAAGCTGCGAGTCGCCGAGGGCCCGGTGCCCGGCGAGCAGCGTCGCCACCTGAAGCGCGGACCGGATCGACTGGTCGGTGGGCCGCAGGCGGACGACCGGCACGCCGGCCGCGGGGAGGCGCCGGGCGACCTGGTCCAGGGCAGTGAAGGCCGCTGACGTCTGGCCCAGGCGCCACAGCCGCTCGTGGAACGAGGCGATGGCGGCCGCGCCGGTGGCCTCGTCCCTTAAGTGCGCGCCGTCGCCAGGGATCGCGAGATCGGCCAGCCCGGCTTCGAGATCGGCCCGGCTGAGTCCGTCGTAACTCGCGCGGCCAGGATCGTAGCCGTCCCGCTGGGCCTGCAGCAGGGCCGCGTACAGCGGTGTCCCGCCGAGCTGGATGCAGGTCGCCGGGCAGCTCAGGACGCCGGACCGGCGGGCGTAGTCCAGCGGGACCCGGCTGGCGAACAGGCACGCGTCGACGGTGTCGCCCAGCCGGGCGACTTTCTCGGGCGCCTCATGCTCGCTGAAATACGGCGCCATGACGAGGCGCCGCCGGAGGCCGAGCTCGCTTTCGGAGGGCTGTACCTGCGCCGCGCCGCTGCTGGCTCCCGGCAGGCCAGACAGCATTATCCGTTCCACGAGCTCGTGCGGGCCGACGATGGCGACCCGCACCTCGCGATCAGGCCGTGCATACACGCTGATACCGGCCATGCCAGGCACTCAGCCCCTAGGACCTTCCACGCAGGTGTCGTAGTAGCGTCTATTCCTTTCGTAACTCACAATTGCCCAATTCGGAAGGGCCAAAAATAAAACCGCCTGCCGACGGAGTACATCGGCAGGCGGCAGCGTCGTTCCGTTAGTCGATGACTTCCTGCGTGATGTCGGCGCCCAGCGTGGCCAGGCGCGAGGCGACCGACGCGTGCCCGCGGTCGATGAAGTAGCCGGGAGAGACGATCGTCTCGCCCTCGGCGGCCAGCCCGGCCAGGATGAGCGCCATGCCGGTGCGCAGGTCGTGCGCGACCACCTCGGTGCCGTGCAGGGTGGTCGGTCCGTGCACGAGCGCGGCGTTGCCGGCGACCTCGACCTTCGCGCCCATCTTGTTCAGCTCGCCGACCAGGTTGTAGCGGCCGTCGTAGATCGTCTCGCGGATGTAGCTCGTGCCGTCGGCCAGGCAGCTCAGCGCCATGATCGG
>DAIOWC010000311.1:0-5938 GCA_036758685.1 Streptosporangiaceae bacterium
TCTCCAGGGCTTCCTTCTTGGCCTGGGCGGTGCCCGCCGACCCGGAGATGATCGCTCCCGCGTGGCCCATGGTCTTGCCCTCGGGCGCGGTAAAGCCCGCCACGTAGGCGACCACGGGCTTGGTCACGTGCTTCTCGATGTAGGCGGCAGCCCGCTCCTCCGCGTCGCCGCCGATCTCGCCGATCATGACGATCGCGTCGGTCTCCGGGTCGTCCTGGAACGCCTGCAGGCAGTCGATGTGCGTGGTCCCGATGATCGGGTCACCGCCGATGCCGACCGCGGTCGAGAAGCCGATGTCGCGCAGCTCGTACATCATCTGATAGGTCAGCGTGCCCGACTTGGAGACCAGGCCGATGCGGCCCTCGGTGGTGATGTCGGCGGGAATGATGCCGGCGTTCGACTTGCCGGGCGAGGCGACGCCAGGGCAGTTCGGGCCGACGATCCGCGTCTTGTTGCCCTTCGCGACCGCGTACGCCCAGAACTCCGCGCTGTCGTGCACGGGGACGCCCTCGGTGATCACGATCGCCAGCGGGATCTCGGCGTCGATGGCCTCGATCACCGCACCCTTCGTGCCCGCCTCGGGCACGAAGATCACGGAGACGTTGGCCGCGGTGGCCGCCATCGCCTCGGCGACCGTACCGAACACCGGCACCTCGACTCCGGAGAGCTCGACCGTCTGGCCGGCCTTGCGCGGGTTCGTGCCGCCGACCACCTTGGCCCCGGCGGCGATCATCCGCGCGCCGTGCTTGCGGCCCTCGGAACCGGTGATGCCCTGGACGATGATCCTGCTGTCGGCGTTCAGGAAGATTGCCATCTCAGACTCCAGTTGGGGCGGAAGCCGCCAGTTCAGCGGCGCGCCGCGCCGCATCGTCCATCGTCGCCACCTGTTCGACCACGGGGATCCCCGCCTCGTCCAGGATCCGGCGGCCCTCCGCGGCGTTGTTGCCGTCCAGCCGGACCACGATCGGGAGCCGCACCGGCTCGCCGCGCTCTTCCAGCATCCCGATCGCCGAGACGATGCCGTTGGCGACCGCGTCACAGGAAGTGATGCCGCCGAACACGTTGACCAGCACGCTCCTGACCGAGGGGTCGGACAGCACGATGTCCAGGCCGTTGGCCATCACCTCGGCCGACGCGCCGCCGCCAATGTCCAGGAAGTTGGCCGGGCGGACCCCGCCGAAGTCCTCGCCCGCGTAGGCCACGACGTCCAGCGTGGACATGACCAGGCCGGCCCCGTTGCCGATGATCCCGACCTCGCCGTCAAGCTTCACGTAGTTGAGGTGCTTGGCCTTGGCCCGCGCCTCGATCGGGTCAACGGCGGACGGGTCGGCGAACCGGTCCCAGTCCTGCCGGAACGCGGCGTTGTCGTCGAGGCTCACCTTCGCGTCCAGGGCGATCACCTGGCCGTCCCCGGTCAAGACCAGCGGGTTGACCTCGACCAGCGTCGCATCCTCGTCGGTGAACACCGCCCACAGCCGCTCGGCCAGCTGGGCAGCAGCCTCCTGAGCCGCCTCCGGCAGCCGGCCGGCCCGGACGATCTCCAGGGCCTTGGCGTGATCGACGCCGCTGAGCGCGTTGACCGGAATCCTCGCCAGGGCATGCGGGCGCTCGCGGGCCAGGTCCTCGATCTCCATGCCGCCTTCGACCGTGCACATGGACAGGAACGTGCGGTCGGACCGGTCGAGCAGGAACGAGAGGTAGAACTCCTGCGCGATGTCGGTGTCCCCGGCGACCAGCACGGAGTGCACGGTGTGGCCCTTGATGTCCATCCCGAGGATCCGGCTGGCCTTCTCCTCTGCCTCTTCCGGCGTGTCGGCCAGCTTCACCCCGCCCGCCTTGCCGCGGCCGCCGGTCTTCACCTGCGCCTTGATCACCACCAGCGGCTTGGCGCCCGGCCGCGCCGCGGCGAACTCCTCGGCAATCTGCCTGGCCTCTTGCGGGGTCGTGGCCACCTTGCCCTGCGGAATCGGGACGCCGTACTCGGCGAATAGTTCCTTCGCCTGGTACTCGAACAGGTCCACTAGGGTCCGTCCTTCGTGCTCGGGGTTTGATACGTACTGCGGGCGCCGTGTTTGCTACGGGCGCTGTGAGCCTAGTGCCTCGTGGCTGCCGAGGGTGGAGCGGACCCAGTCGACGATCTCGGTGGTGGTAGCGCCAGGCGTGAACAGCTTCGCGACGCCCAGCCGCTCCAGCTCGGCAATGTCTGCGTCGGGAATGATCCCGCCGCCGAACACCGTGATGTCGGCTGCGCCGCGTTCCTTCAGCAATTCCAGCACCCGGCTGAACTGGGTCATGTGCGCGCCTGACAGTACCGAGAGGCCGATCCCGTCGGCGTCCTCCTGGAGGGCGGCGGCGACGATCTGCTCCGGCGTCTGGTGCAGCCCGGTGTAGATCACCTCGACCCCCGCGTCGCGCAGGGCCCTGGCCACGACCTTGGCGCCGCGGTCATGACCATCCAGGCCAGGCTTGGCGATGATCACCCGGATGCTGCTCATAACCCCTCCGACCAGGCGCACGCTCGCCGACGAGCGCAGGCACCGGATTCAGGGTAACTGCCCGGCTTGCCCGCCCCGGACCCAGCCGTGCCAGAGTTGCGAATGTGACTGACTACTCGCTGATGCCGCCGGGTTCGGGCGAGCAGCTGGTCGTCCGGGGCAGCACGCTGCTGTTCAAGGCGGTCGCCGCCAGCACCGGCGGGAGCTTCTCCCTGCACGAGCGGCTGATCCCGGCGGGCGGGCGCCGGCCCCCGGCGCACGTCCATCCCGACCGGGTCGAGGCGTTCTGGGTCCTGGACGGCGAGGCCGAGTTCGAACTCGACGGCGAGCTGACCCGGACGGGCGCGGGCAGTTTCGTGCTCGTGCCTGGTGGCGTGGCGCACACGTTCGGTGCCGGGCCCGACGCGGCCGCCCGCGTCCTCGTCCTGCACGCGCCCGCGCTCGACGACTATTTCCGCGAGCTGGCGGGACTGTGGTCAGGCGACAGCCCGCCCGAGCGTGAGGTGGAACTCGACCTCATGCGCAAGCACGGGATGCGCCCCGTCTGACTCACCCGGCAAGCACGGTGACCAGGCCGTCGACGTAGCGGTCAAGCAGGCCGCCATCGGGGTCGTAGCTCGGGTTCACCTCGGTGAGGACGAGCGCGGCGGCGGCCGGGTCGCTCAGCAGCACCCGGAGGCAGCGGACCACCTGCTCGAGTTCCGTACCCGAGCCGTAGTGCGGGTAGTTGCCGAGCGGGAGGTCGCCGGAGTCGACGACGTCGACATCGAAGTGGACGACGAACGGCCCGGCGGCCCGGCCGAGCACGGTCAGAGCGCGGCGCGCGGCACCCTCGGGATCGGCCGCTAGCTCGGGCCCGTCGGCGAAGCTGACGTTTGCCTCCGCGAGGAACCGGCGGCCCGCCGCGCCGATCTCCCGCGGATCGCAGCCGACCATCGCGAGTCGCTCGGGCGGGAGCAGCGGCGGCGTCCCGCCCAGGCCGTTCAGCTCGGGCGTGCCCCGGCCCAGCAGGTGCGCGATGCCGGTGGCATCCAGGATGCCGGAGGCGTCGGACTGCGGCGCGCCGGGCTCGGCGGCGCCAAGATCGGCATCACCGTCGACGTAGGCGAGGCCGACGTCGGGATGGACGCGGCGGAACCCCGCGATGACCCCGAGCGTGATCGTGCAGTCTCCGCCGATCACGAGGGGCTTGCCGCCCGCCGCGACGATGTCTTCAACCGCGTCCGCGACCTCGCCGGCAACGCGGGCGACGGCCGCCAGGTTCCTGGCCTCGGGATGCTCCCGGTCGAGCGCGAACATGCCGCCCGGCAGGTCGCCAGCGTCGTGCACGGTCACGCCCGCCCCGGTCAGGCGCTCGACGAGGCCAGCCTTCCGGAGGGCGGCGGGCGCCCGGTCCTGCCCCGCGTGATGCGCCCCGGCGCTGGTCGGCACTCCGATGATCGTCCACTCGGTCATGACTCTCTCCTCGTGTCTGCTGCTTTAGTCGCGTCACCAGCATTCGACCTCAGTTGGTGACTCCACGCTACCACCATATGTAGAATGGCGGTGATGCAGGGAGGGGGAGGTCATGGCGGACCGCGCGGATGCAGCCGAGGCGGCCATCGGGCAGGCTCCGGGCCGCCTCCGGACGGTCCAGGCCTTCGTCAACACGCTCGACATCGAGGAATCGACCGACGAGCTGGCGAGCACGGCTGCGCTCACCGCCTGGCTGACCGGCGCCGGGCTGCTCGACTCGGCGGAATCGGAGCCGGCCAGGGAGTCAGATCTCCGGCTGGCGCTGGATCTGCGGGAGTCGCTGCGCGGTGTGCTGCGCGCGCACGCGGGACACGGCCCGCCGCGAGACCCGGCCTCCGGCCTGGGCATGATCGCGGCCCGTCTGCCGGTCAGGCTCGAGGCCAGTCCCGAAGGCCGGATCGCGCCGGTCCCGGCCGGCTCGGGAGTCACCGCGGCACTGACGCGGGTCGTGCTAGTCGCGGTTGAGGCCGAGGCCCTGGGCACGTGGAGCCGGCTGAAGGCGTGCGGTGCCGACGACTGCCAGTGGGCGTTCTACGACCGATCCCCCACCCGCAACGGCTGCTGGTGCAGCATGCAGATCTGCGGCGCCCGCGCCAAGTCGCGAGCCTACCGGGAACGAAGGGCGCGGCGGCTGCCTACAGCTTCTCGATCGGGGCGTAGCGCAGCAGCAGGTGCTTGACCCCGTAGTCCTCGCCGAAATCGACCTTCGCCTCGGGGTCGTCGCCCCGGCCCTCGACTGACAGCACGGTCCCGAGGCCGTAGGAGTCGTGATTGACCCGGTCCCCCGGCTGCAGCAGAGGCACGGACCGGTTGCCCAGCGTGCGGACGCCCGGCCGGCGGGCCAGCCGCTCCGAGGCCGGGGGCGCGGCCGCGCTCTCGTCGCGGCGCCAGTCGATCAGTTGCGCGGGCACCTCGGACAGGAACCTGGACTGCTTGTGATAGCCCGGCCGGCCGAACCAGGTCCGCGTCGCGGCCCTGGTCAGGTACAGCCGCTGCTCGGCCCTGGTGATGCCGACGTAGGCCAGCCGCCGCTCCTCGGCGAGCTCGCGGTCATCCCCCATCGACCGCTCGTGGGGGAAGACGTTCTCCTCCAGGCCGGTCAGGAACACCACCGGGAACTCCAGTCCCTTGGCGGTATGCAGCGTCATCAGCGTGACCATGCCGCCGTGGTCCTCGCCCTCGGGGATCTGGTCCGCGTCGGCGACCAGTGACACCTGCTCGAGGAACTCGTTCAGCGTGCCGTCGGGGAAGCGGGAGTCGAACTCCCGAGCCACCGAGACCAGCTCGTTGACGTTCTCGATCCGGCTGGCGTCCTGCAGGTCGGTCGAGGCCTCCAGCTCGGTCACGTACCCGGTCTGATCGAGGATCGCGGCGGCCACGTCGCCGACGGGCGAGCCGGCCTCGACCATGGCCCGGAACTCGGCCATCAGCTCGTTGAAGCCCGCGATCGCCCTGGCCGAGCGCGCTGCGAGTCCCGGCACGTCGTCCGGCCGCCCCAGCGCCTGGGCGAACGTGATCCGCTCCCGGCTGGCCAGCGCCGCCACGTACTCCTCGGCCCGGTCGCCGATGCCGCGCCGCGGGGTGTTCAGGACCCGGCGCAGCGACACCTCGTCGTCCGGATTGGCGATCAGCCGCAGGTAGGCGAGCAGGTCGCGGACCTCGCGCCGCTCGTAGAACCGCACGCCGCCGACGACCTTGTACGGCAGCCCGGACCGGATGAACACTTCCTCGAAGACTCGGGACTGGGCGTTGGTCCGGTAGAACACGGCGACCTCACCCGGCCGCGCCAGGCCCTCGTCAGCGAGCCGGTCGACCTCCTCCGCGACGAACGCCGCCTCGTCGTGCTCGCTGTCGGCCACGTAGCCGGTGATCGGCGGGCCATCGCCGGCGTCGGACCACAGGTTTTTCGGGATCCGGCCGGGGTTGCG
>DAIOWC010000312.1:0-5907 GCA_036758685.1 Streptosporangiaceae bacterium
CGGACTGGCTAGCCCATGACGCTGACCAGGCTGCCGTAGGTCAGATACGGGTAGGCCTGCTCCGCCGAGCTGTACGGCAGCTCGACGCAGCCCAGGCTCTGCTGGAATCCGTAGGACCCACGCGGGAAGTAGTGGACCGCGTCACCGCCGTTGAAGTAGCTCACGAACGACACCGGGTCGGCGTAGGAGCTGCCGTCGGGGTTGGTGCCGCGCATGATCTGGTAGCGCAGCCTCAGGTAGACCGGGAACGTGCCGTCGACGGTCGGCGAGACCGGAATGCCGGTATTGGCCAGGCTGCGAAATACGACCCGCCCGTTGTGCCAGATCGTTAGCGTCTCCGGAAGCGCCTTGCTCGCGATCGCGTAGGAGTAGCCGTTGGCGTTCTGCTGGCCTGCCGCCGCGGCCCGGAACAGCGCCTGCCAGAAGTGCTGGTCCACACTGGCGCCGACCGTCATCCCGTGCTGGGACTGGAAGGCCATCACGGCGCCGCGCACGATCAGGTTCGACTGCTCGGCGCTCCACTGGTCGCGCAGTGAGTACGGATAGCCCGCCCGCCAGGTGAAGGTGCCCGGTGGCGGCTCGAATGCCAGCGCCGCCTGCGTCTGCGGGCCCGTGAGCTGCTGCATGCGCTCGGCACCACTCTCATACGGCGTCCAGGTCAGCGGCAGGTAGCCGAGCTCGCCGAGCACCTCGGCGAGCCGGAGCTCCGAGTAGCCCTCGGTCTTGAAGTGGTCGGTGACCGTGCTGGCCAGCAGGCCGCCGTCCGTACCCCGCACGCCCGCCGGGCCGCCGGGCACCTGAACCGTCACCTCGGCCGAGGGCGGCAGTGAGTAGCTCGGGTTGAATACGAGGTCGTCGCCCTGCGTGCTCCAGCTTCCGGAGATGGCCGGCTGCAGCGTCGGGTCGGGCGAATCGGCCGCGAGCGGCCCGGAAAAGCTGACGGTGATTGGCTGCGCGCCGTCCACGTGGGTTGTCCCGGCCGCAGGCGTGATCGACTCCAGACGTATCGGTCCTGACGCCTGTGCGAGCTGAACGTGCGCCGCCTGGCTGGAAGGGCTGTCGCCCTGGCTCAGGGCATAGCCGCCGCCTGCAAGCGCCACCGCCGCCGCCACGGCACCGATCGTGACCACACGCTTGCCGGGCCCGCTCGGCTTCTTTTCCGGACCGCTTGACTGGCTAGGCTCGCCGCCGTCCTGGGGCTTGTCCCCGGCAGGCTGCGGTTCAGGCCGTCCCACTCCGAACACGCCGCTCCCCCGTCCCGTGGCACGACCGGATGTTCGCCTCTGCGTGCCATTCTAATTACTTAGCGTCACGGGACTACCCGACTCGACTCGCGGAGAACCCACCAGATTTGCAAACGATCAGTAAGGCAAAGCCCCAGCTACGGGGCGCGTCCGGAGCCTGTGCCCAGACTGAGTAGTTTGCCGGGGAAATGATTCAAGGGCCGGCTCTCAGTAACGGAGCCAGCCCCTTTTTCAGAGTGTGTCAAGAGAGTGTGGGCGATACTGGGATCGAACCAGTGACCTCCTCGGTTGGGCCGAGGAAGTCGCAGACGACGCGATGATGATCGCGCTGGATAAGTGGGACGACCTGCTGACCTACGAACGGCCCGACTCGCGGGTCTTCAAGGTGGCTACCAGGAAGCTGCGCCGCCTTGAAGCTCAGGCGCGAGAGCGATACCCCGGATGAGGGTTTGTGCCATGCGGATCGGAGGGCTGGCCGCGGGGCTGGCCCTCCTCCTCGCGGCCGGGTGCAGTTCCGGCCTCAGCACAGACGGACCATTCGGCAAAAGCGCCTCCGGCCTCGGGTCGGAGTGCATCCCGGTGCCCCGCAACGGAGTGGGCACATTCGCCCCGCTGGCCTTCGGCAACACCGGCGGCCCGGCCCGGATCACCAAAGTCACCCTGGTCGGCGCGCATCATCTGAAGATAGTTGCCGCCTGGGTCATCCCCATCACCGGTTCCGACCTGATGGGCGTCTTTTCCGGCTACCCGCCAGGCCCCCCGTTCGCGCGGTCACCAGGCATCGAGTGGAACCGGCGGCAGCATGCGGACCGCGCGGTGATACCGCACCTGCCAGGTCAGGCCGTCTACAACCTGATCCTTGTGCTCAGGCCATCAGGCGCCCAGGGCACCGCCAGCTCGGAATACATCTACTACCAGTCCGGCGGCACCCGCTACCTGCTCAACCTGGGGGTCGCCATCCAGCTGATCAACGGCAACCAGAACGGATGCTAACCAGCGGTCGAACGACTATGACCGAGGCCGACGACGTCGCCCGCGATGCAGCGCTGCAAACCGGCCGCTCGGCGCCGGGTCTTCACGTCTCCCCCGCCCGCACCGAGCGCCACACGTTCACGTACGGCCTCGGGCCGTCGATGTCCAGGTGGTCCTACCGAAACGCGCGCGCCTCCTCGGTCCTGACACCAGACACCAGGCTCAGCACGAAATACGCATTCAGCCAGTCATCCTCGGCCGCCGTCAGCTCGGCCCTTGCCTGGGTCACTGTCAGCGATTTACTCGGCCTGCCGGGTGCCTTCCCCTGCGGCGCCGCAAACGAGGCTTGCGACATTACGGCTCACGAGCCCGCGCGCCTGGGCGTAGGTGATGACCCGGACGAGGTTCGCGCGGGTGTCTCTAACGGTTCGAGTTGACCGCGCTTGTGCAAGCTTGATCAAAGCTTTGCTGACCTGATCTGCGGTCAGACCGCGCAGCACGATTTGGCCGAGGATGTCGGTCGCAGGGTCCAGGATCTCGCGCAGCGTCTTGATGGTCTTCTCGGCCCGGTCGGCCATCGGCCCGTCTGGCCAGTCGTCGACTGTCTTGGCCACTGTGTAGCTTCGGCCCGACCGGACGCCCTGCTGGATCTCGCGGTGCAGTTCTTCGAGCTTCTCGAGGTTGACCTCAGCTCGCCAGCGGCCGGTACAACGGCGGTGATAACGGTCCTTGCAGGCGGAGCCATCGTGGTCGAAATAGACGACCTCGCCCCTAGCCACTGTTTGCTCCAATGGCCCCCGGCGTGGCCCCCAAGCGATCTTCGTTATTTTCTGATCTTGTAGGCACTGGCCCTGACCTGCTGTTTCTCGGTGGGCGATACTGGGATCGAACCAGTGACCTCCTCGGTGTGAACGAGGCGCTCTCCCGCTGAGCCAATCGCCCTCGCCTGCGCGCGTCTACTCCCGGCCGCAAGGCGATCTCAGGGTAGCGCATTCTGGCCAGTCCGAGGGTTCGTGCGTTCGCGGCACTGGCCCTCGCCAGCCGTTCCTGCAATCGGTCTTGACCCTAACGTAACGTCATGGTTGAGGATCGAGGCCGGAAGGAGGGCGGACGTGAGCTACACGGTGGGTCAGATCGCGAAGCTGGCCGGAGTCACGGTGCGGACGCTGCACCACTACGACCAGATCGGCCTGCTATCGCCGGCCGGCCGGTCGAACGCCGGCTACCGCCGCTATGGCGATGAGGACCTGCGCCATCTGCAGCAGATCTTGTTCTACCGCGAGCTCGGTTTTGCCCTTGAGGAGATCACCGACCTGGTCAGCGACACCGGCGCCGAGCCAGCCGAGCACTTGCGCCGCCAGCACGCCCTGCTGACCGCGCGGTTGCAGCGGACCAGGCGCCTGATCGTGGCCGTGGAGAAAGCGATGGATGCGGAGATGACCGGAATCTCACTGACCCCGGAGGAGCGCCTCGAGGTGTTCGGGGACCACGACCCCGCGCCGTATGCCGACGAGGCCCGCGAACGCTGGGGTGAAACCGATGCCTACCGCGAATCGATGGGCCGGGCGAGGTCCTACACCAAGCAGGACTGGCTGACGATCAAGGCCGAGGGCGAGCGGATCACCCGGGCGTTCGCGGCCGCGAAGGCCGCGGGCGCCGCGCCGGACTCCCCCGCCGCGATGGACGCGGCCGAGCAGCACCGCCGGCACATCAGCCGCTGGTTCTATGACTGCTCGCCGGAGATTCACCGCGGCCTTGGCGAAATGTACGTGGCGGATGAGCGCTTCGCCGCGAATTACGAGCCGATCGCCGCGGGGCTGTCGGCATATATCCGCGACGCGATCGCGGCCAACGCCGGACGCACCGCTCGTTAGCGGACCCGGCCCTTCAAGCTATCCCTAAAATCCGGATATATAAGTTTCAGAGAACTAGAGGAGGTCTCTGCGGCTTCGAGCGGCTTTGATCACTCAGCGCCCCCGGCAGCGTGCGCATGGATTGCAACAAATTTCGCGCTCCGGGGGCGCTCCCGTGTTCCTGAGCAGGCCTTCTACCTGGGCAAACGTTTGCTGTCCGCATCGTGAGATGCAGGTCACAACAGGTTCCCTGAACTCGCAGGAACAGTCCGCGCGAAAATCGGTGTTTTATTTCTCGAAGCGTTTGACCAGGTCGTGGACGGTTTGATGAGTGGTGACCGAGGTTACGAGCGACTTCTTTCGCGGAATCAAAGTCCCGCGATAACAATTTCGCGCTCCCCGCGCGACATAAGTGATAGACAACCGCGCGCAATAAAACGAAGCCCGGCAATCCGGGACACGACAAGGCAAAGGTCTGACCCGATGATGAACAGCAGTGCGACCGTGTCCGCAGAACTCGGCCTGTCTCTGGTGGTTCCTGACCACGGTGCAGTCCCTCTCGTGGCCAGTCTTTACTACAGCGCCGACGACCCGTACGCGATCCGCATGGCGTTCCACGTCGGCACCGACGAGCCCGTCGAGTGGATCTTTGCGCGCGACCTGCTTGCCGTTGGTCTCGAGGGCCCAGCCGGCGAAGGCGACGTGCAGGTGTGGCCGACCGACGATCACGGCCGCGAGCTCCTGAACATCGCCCTGTCCTCTCCGTTCGGCGAGGCTCACTTCGAGGCCCCGCGCAGCTCGACCGCCGGTTTCCTCACCAAGACCTACGAGGTCATCGCACCGGGCCAGGAGGGCAACTACGTCGACGTCGACAGCGAGCTCGACGAGCTGCTCTGGCGCGCATAGCGGTAGCTGCCCGCGAATATGGCCATGCCGTATGTGCCGGCCGCCATTTCACGGATCAGGCGACTCAGCCGACCTCATCGCAAATACCTCGATCGCCTTTCTGGTCACCGGACCGGGGACTGCAGCCAGTTCGAAGCCATTTACCCGGCGAATCGGCTGCACGTCCCTGGTTGTCCCGGTTAGGAAGGCTTCCTCGGCCTCCTGAAGGGCCCCGACGGGGACATCGGCCTCCTCGGCTCCCGACCACTCCAGGACAAGCGCCCTGGTCACACCGGCCAGGCAGCCCGCCGACAGCGGCGGCGTCACCAGCCTGCCGCCGGTCACGAGAAAGACATTGGTGCCCGTGCCCTCGCACAGGTTGCCCGCGGTGTTCGCGAAGATTGCCTCGCTGCCGCCCCGTTCGGCCGCGTAGGCGAGAGCCCGCACGTTATCCGCGTATGAGGTCGTCTTCAGGCCGGCCAGGGCGCCGTGCTCGTTGCGCGGCCAGGGGACGGTCACCACGTCGATCGACTCTCCGCGCGGCGGCTGCTCGGCGATGGCAACGATGATCGTCGGCGCCGCGGAGCCTCGTTCCGACCCAAGGGGGCCAACGCCTCCGGTCGCGGTGATGCGAAGACGAGCCCGCGGGATATCGGGGGAATTGTCAATCACAGCCTGCACGCCTGCCCTGACCTGGTCGAGATCCGGGGCGGGCATGCCGAGGCCGGCGGCCGACTGGGCCAGGCGCTCCAGATGCCGGGTCAGGGCGAACGGTGTGCGGTGCGTCACCTTGACCGTCTCGAAGACCCCGTCCCCGACCACCAGCCCGTGGTCGAAAACGGAGACTCTGGCCTCGTTGTCGGGAACGACCTCGCCGTTGATCCACACCGCCACCCGGCCGACGCTAGCGCGTCCGGGTAGCGATGGCGACCCTGCCACGCGGCTCGCTGGCT
>DAIOWC010000313.1:0-5811 GCA_036758685.1 Streptosporangiaceae bacterium
TCCTCGGCACCGACGTCACCGCCGCCCTGGCCGGCGGCTCACTGCACGGCTCTGCCCCCGACGGCGAGACACAGCCGTGAGCGACTCGGAAAACACAGCCGTGAGCGAATCGGTAAACACAGCCGTGAGCGAGCCGCCGCTGCTGGAGGTCAGCGACCTGACCGTGCATCACGGGCAGCTGCGGGCGCTGGACGCGCTCTCGCTCACGGTGATGCCGGGCGAGGTCTACGCGATCATCGGCGCGAACGGAGCGGGCAAGTCGACGCTGCTGCGCACGATCGCCGGCCTGCACCAGCCCACTGCCGGCGCGGTCCGGCTCGACGGCGAAGACGTGACGGTGCTGCGGCCCGAGCGCCGGGCCCGCCAGGGGATCGTGATGGTGCCCGAGGGCAGGCGGCTGTTCGGGTCGCTCTCGGTCGAGGAGAACCTCCAGGTCGGTGCGACCTACGCGCGCCCTGGTCCGTGGACCATCGAGAAGGTGTACGAGACCTTCGACTGGATGCGGTCGCGGCGCGGCCAGCGCGCGGCCCAGCTGTCCGGCGGTGAGCAGCAGACGGTATCGATCGGCCGGGCGCTGGTCGCCAACCCGCGGGTGCTGCTGCTGGACGAGCTGTCGCTCGGCCTCGCGCCGGTGATCGTCCAGCGGATCTACGGCATGCTGCCGCAGATCCTGGCGACCGGCCTCACGGTGCTGCTGGTCGAGCAGGACGTCAGCCAGGCCCTGCGGGTGGCCTCGCACATTCACTGCCTGCTGGAGGGCCGGACGACTCTGGAAGGCAGGCCGGCCGACGTCACGGCCGAGCAGGTCGAGGCGGCCTACTTCGGGCTCGCGGGAACGGGCGCGGCCAGCCGGTCCGCCGAGGGGAGTGAAGCGTAATGGCCTGGGTGAACGCGATCATCCAGGGCGTACTGACGGGCGGGCTGTACGCGCTGTTCGCCTGCGGGCTGTCGCTCATGTTCGGCGTCATGAAGGTCGTGAACCTCGCGCACGGCGACCTCGCCGTGGTGGCGGGGTACGTCGCGATCGGCATCATCACCGCGACTCACATCCCCGTGCTGTGGTCCGTGGTCGTCGTTGTGCCGGTGATGGCCGTCCTTGGCTACGTGCTGCAGCGCACGCTCATCCAGAGCGCCCTCAACCGCGGCGTCCTGACGACGCTCATCGTCACCCTCGGGGTGTCGATGGTGATCGAGAACGGCCTGCTGCAGTTCTTCACGGCCAACACCCGCGGGATCGGGCCGAACCTGAGCCTGGTGACGAGCTCCTTCAGTCTCGGGTCCCAGATTCAGATCGCCTGGCTGCTCGTGGTTATCTTCGCGGTGGCGGTCGTGGTGCTGCTCGGGCTGCAGTACTTCCTGTCCGGTTCCAAGTACGGGCGGCTGATCCGGGCCACTGCCGATGACCAGGAGGCCGTCCAGCTGGCGGGCGCCGACTACCGGCACGTCTTCGGCATCGCGGCGGCGCTGGCGCTCGGCACGGTGGCCCTCGGCGGCATCGCGTACGGGATGTACGCCGATCTCGATCCGACCGCGGGCACCGACACGATTCTGCTGTTCGCGTTCGTGGCGGTCGTCATCGGCGGGCTGGGCTCACTGTGGGGCACCCTGCTGGGCGGCGTGGTGCTGGGCGTGGCCCAGCAGATCGGGGCCCAGATCAACTTCTCCTACGAGGTCCTGGCCGGCTACATCGTGTTCCTCGCCATCCTCGTCCTCCGCCCTGAGGGTCTGACCACCAGGAAGGCTCAGTCATGAGGGCGGAGTCGTGACCCTGGCCGCCGAACCGACCCTGCTCGGGGCGGAGGACTTCCGCGTCACGCGCTCGCGGCGCAATGTCACCTGGAACGGGATCGGCGTGCTGGCCGTCGTCGTCGTGCTGGCGCTGTTCCCCTACATCGTGTACTCGGGCACCACGGCGATCATGGTGCAGGCTTTCATCGTCCTCACGATGGCCAGCATGTGGAACCTGCTGGCCGGATACGCCGGGCTGGTCTCGGTCGGGCAGCAGGCCTTCGTCGGCCTCGGTGCGTACTTCGTCCTGATCCTGGCGCTGCACGGCACGTCGCCGTTCGCGGCGCTGCCCGTCGCCGCGATCGCCTGCGGGGTGGCGGCGCTGCCGATGTGGTGGCTGGTGTCCCGGCTGCGCAGCGGTTACTTCGCCATCGCCACCTGGGTGCTCGCGGCCGCCATCATGCTGTTCGTGCAGCGGTTCCAGTCGCTGGGCGGCGGCACCGGGCTGCCGCTGCCGGGCTTGACCGGGATGAGCCCCACCCTGCTCACCGCCTACACCTACTGGGCCGGCCTGGCCGTGACGGTCCTCGCGCTGCTGGCCATTTACCTGCTGCTGCGCGGCCGGACCGGCCTGGTTCTGACCGCGATCCGCGACGATGAGGTGGCCGCGCGCAGCTCCGGGGCGCGGGTCGGCCTGGCCCGGCTGCTGGTGTTCGTGGTCGCCGGGGTCGGCTGCGGGGCCGCGGGGGCCGTCCTGGCGATCAGCCAGCTTCAGGTGCAGCCGAGCGCGGACTTCAGCGTGCAGTGGACCGCGGAGATGGCGTTCGCCACGATCATCGGCGGCCTCGGCACGATCGAGGGGCCGATCATCGGAACTGCCGTCTACATGGTGCTGCAGCAGACCCTGGCCTCGTACAACGCGTGGTATCTGATCATCCTGGGGCTCGTCGCGATCGGGGTGGCGCTGTTCGCCCGCCGCGGTCTGTGGGGTCTGGTGGACGCCCGTCTCAACCTGCGGCTGTTTCCCGTCGGGTACTGGCTGCGGGCCCCGGCCGGCAACGGCGGACGCACCGGTCAGGCTGGCGAAGAAGCCGTCGCGGACTAGACGCGTCACTCTGTTTTCACTGCTGGCCCGTGGGTATCAGCGCTTCACCGACAGCGGGGGGAACAATGCCACCAAGGACATCCGGGACTGCTACCCGGCCGTCAGCGAGATCCACGGCTCGCTCATCACGGACCACTTCATCACGGACCACCACTTCATCACGGGCTGCTTCTTCGCGGACGGCGGCCAGGAAGTCACCGGCTAAGTCGTCAGCCAGCGGGAACGGCCGCGCGCGCAAGTCACTCAGCAGCCAGCCGTGGCTGCATCAGCGGGGCGTCGAGGTCCAGGAGTTCGGGACGGTGCGGCAGTTCCCGCTCGGCCTGTCCTACGACGCGAGGATGTACTCCTGCGAGCGCCTCAACCAGACCCTCGCCGACACGCAGATCCTGTATGCCCTGTACAAGAAGCACCACTGGCTCATGCGCGGGCCGACCTTCTACCAGCTGCATCTCCTGCTGGACAAGCACGCGGGGGAGCAGCTTGAGCTGGTTGACCTGATCGCGGAGCGGGTGCAGACGCTTGGCGGCGTGGCCGTCGGCGATCCCCGGCACGTCGCGGAGATCACGTCAATCCCGCGCCCGCCGAACGGGGCCGAAGAGGTGCCAGCCATGCTGTCGCGGCTCCTGGAAGCGCACGAGACGATCCTGATCAACGCGCACGACGCCGCGGCCAGGACGATGGACATGGGCGACGACGGGACCAACGACCTGCTGGTTTCCGATGTGATCAGGACCGGCGAGCTCCAGGCGTGGTTCCTCGCCGAGCACCTGGTGGATACTCCGCTGGTGCACGCCTGACCGAGGGTCAGCCGCCGAGGGCCGTGACCATGTTCATGATCGTGACCATCTGCGGCGCGCCCTTCACCGCGAAGTTCGCCCCGTCGTATCCCCACCAGTCCCAGCAGCCCTCGGGATTAAGCGGGAGCACGCTCGCGATGGCCTGGGGGTAGAGGACTACCAGGTTGTTCGTGTCCGCGTAGGTGTCGAGGTTGCCGTAGTCGGGGAAATCGTCGCCGAGCAGGTACTGGCCGGACAGACAGCCGTGCAGCGCGACGACCAGCTTGCACGGGGCGCCATCGGCGCAGGACGGCGGCGTGTACAGCAGGCCAGTGCTGTCCATGCTGAGCGCGGGAGCACTGCCGCCGGGCGCGTACTGATCCTGGTCGAATGAGGAGAGGGTTCCGTCCGGTCGGCCGTCGTTGGGCGCATTGACGCTCCCAAGCCAGTGCCTCAGCATCTGGCCCTCCGGGTCGTCCAGGCAGTTGATGAGGAACGGCGGGCTGGTGGCCGAGCACGGCAGGATGCCCTCGGGCGTCGGCCAGCCGTGACCGGCGAGGTCGGAGCTGTGATACTCGACGTTCGCGCCGAAGTGCTGGTAGAAAGCCACGCCGTCGGCCGACACCAGGTCGTTCACGATCGGGTCGAGCAGGCCGTGATAGACGTAGACCGGCTTGCCCGAGAGGTTGGAGACCGGGTCGATGAGGCCTTCCGCAGACCAGGTGACGGCCTCCTGCTCCAGAGCCGGGAGGCTTGCGCCGACGTCGCAGGTCGCGAAGTCAATCACGTTGCCCTGGCCGCAGTCGTAGGGGCCAGCCGCGATGATGCCCGCGCCATCGAAGGTTCCGGAGTAGGCCACCTGCAGTTGCGTGGCCATGAATCCGCCCGACGACACGCCGGTCACGTAGACGCCCGTGATGTCGAGTCTTGGCAGGCTCGCAGCGGCCTGCGCCGGCGCTGCGGTCGCGAGGGCGCTCGCCGTGAGAGCGAGGGTGGTGAGCAGGGATCTCGCTGTCGACTTCTTCATTGGCGCACTCCGGCCCGTCAGGCAAACAATCGATCGTTTGGCTAACCCAACTGTCACCCGGCGGCGGTATCCTGTCAATCAAACGTTCGTTTGGATTGGCGGCGATGATGGCTGACAGGCTCGCCGAGCGGCTGGCGGGGCGGATCCCGGCGGGTGCGGCCAGTCCGCAGCGCCGGCTCGCCGCCGTTGCGGTCGAGCTCCCGGACGGCGTGACCCCGCCGGGCACCAGAGGCTCGATCCTGCGCGCCGCCCTGGGCCTCTTCTCCGAGTTCGGCTTCCACGGCACGTCGGTACGGCAGATCGCCGCCGCTGTCGGCATCAACCCGGCCACCCTCTACGCGCACTACCCATCGAAGGAGCACGTCCTGGCCGAGCTTGTGTTCCTCGGTCACCGCGAGCTGTACCTCCGCCTCACGGGCGCCCTGGAGCAGGCGGGGCCGAGCGCCGCCGGCCAGCTCGCTGCTCTGGTCAGTGAGCACGCGCTGATCCACTGCGATTACCCCCTGCTCGCCGTGGTGGCCAATACCGAGTTGCACGCGCTGTCGGCCGAGCTGGCGGGTCCGGCGCTCGAGATGCGCGCCCGTTGCAGTGACCTGCTGCTGACCGTGCTCACCGACGGCGCTGCCAGCGGTGAGTTCGAGATGAGCGACCCCGTGCTCACCGCGATCGCGATCGCCGGTCACGGCATGCACATCGCGCACTGGTTCGTGCCCGGCGATCCCTACGACCGGGGCCAGGTTGCCGACGGCTACGCGCAGCTGGCGCTGCGCATGGTCGGAGCGCGCGCTTAGGTCAGTTGGCCAGGAACGGCAGCTCCGACAGCCCGGCCCGGATGTCGGCAAAGACGGCGTCGGGCGGCTGATCAGCGTTGATGGTCATCAGAATTCCGCGCTGCTGGTAGTAGGGAACGAGCGAGCCGGTCGTCTGGGCGAACACCTCGAGCCGGTGGCCGATCACGTCGGCGGTGTCGTCGGCGCGCCCGCGCTCGTCGGCCCGGCCAAGCAGCCTCCGCCTCAGCACCTCCTCCGGCGCATCCAGGTAGATCGCTGCCTGCAGGGTCACGCCGAGCCGCGCCCCGAGCTCGGCCGCGGCGGTCGCCTGGGCGAGAGTGCGCGGGAAGCCGTCCAGGATGTAGCCGCCGTCGCGGGCCGCGTCGACGACGGCCGGGATCAGCA
>DAIOWC010000314.1:0-5781 GCA_036758685.1 Streptosporangiaceae bacterium
ACATCCACCGCAGCGGGGCGTGCAGGTGCGTGTGATTGCCCAGGTGGTGCCCGGCTTCGATCCAGGCTTCCCAGGCGGCCATCAGGCCGGGGTCCGAGTCGAGACGATGGGTGTGAGAGAAGCCGTACACGCCCTTTATGCCGTGGTCAGTGAGGGTGGCGCCGATCGACTTGGTGATGCCCAGCGGGGTGACGCCGTCCGGCATCGGCACACCGTCCCAGAGCACGAAGTCGTCGATCGTTACCGCGACCTTGACGGCCCCCGCCGGTGAAACATTGGGCATGGGAGACTCCCTTCGACAGCGGCGGCCGCCCTGCCGCCTCTGACGAGGCTAGGAAGCCAGGCCGACCACATCTTGCCGGAACGCGCGGCGCGCTTTCCGCTCGCGCACAGTCCGCAACCCGCGCGATGTCAGCAACGTCTTGCTGGCAACTCCATCGGAGCTCACGGCCCCGTGCAGGCTCCGCATCAGCGCCACGACCCGGCGTTTTGATGCGGCGCGAGGTGCCGTCAGGCGGGGTCAGAGGCAGTAGACAAGGCCCTCGCTCAAAGCCTTGACCTGCGGAACGCTCACCTGCGGTGTCGGCCCGGTATGCATTTACTTGTGGCTCTGGATGTCAACGGCTCGCAAATCGGCCTGGCCGATCGGGTCGTGTCCTCGCCGACCCTCGGGCGGAGCGTGGCGGTGCCAGGCGGGTTGCGGGCTGACTTACGCATGGCGGCGGCCAGGACGCCATGCGCGGAGAGCGGCAAGAGCGGATGTCCCCAGCGCGGCATCCATGGATAATTATGCGATCCGACCGGAGCTGCTGATCTTCCTCACGTCGTCAGCTGCCGAAGGTTAGTTCGCGGCTCAAGGTTGGCGACGGCCTGTCTCTGATGCCGGTCGTCAGCTGCGAGACTGCGGCGTAGCGTCGTGCGCGTGACCGGGAGGGAAAACGCGATGCCGGAGAGATACCAATGGTTGAGCGGACCTGGGATCGTCGACTACCACGGTGCTGTCACCCGCGAGTTTCCGTTCTGGAAGGTGACCATAACCGGCGGTGACCTGCCGGCGTGCGGGCACATCCTGACCAGCATGTCCTACGCCCGGCTGGAAGCCGAGGCCATGGACTGGATCGAGTGGCACCAGATCGGCGAACACCACGGCTTTATCGACCCGGACAGACACAACGACTACGAGGACGCGTTCAGCCAGAAGTTCGGCGACGACGACCAGGACGACGATGACCGCCTACCCGATGGTGCTATGGACGAGAGCGAGTTCAACGACAGCGACGACTCCCAGGGTGAGGGCTTCAGCTTCGACTTCGACTTTCCGTGGCCCGAGGAGGTCACGGAGGCACGGGAGCGTTACCAGGCGGCGCAGGACGCCATAACGGATGCCCGAGTGGCGACGGAGGAGGCCAAGGCTGCGATGGGCGGGCCACTGTGCACGATCGCTGAGGTTCTGATGGTCGGGGAGGCGGACGTGGGACACATCGTGGAACTGCCGGCCGATGAAGTCCTGGAGCTCATGATCCGGCACCGTCAGACGGAAGACCGGCGCTAAGCAGGCCTCACGCGCTGGCGGACTGAGAAGCAGCACGGCGGGCCATAAGCATTGGTTGGGACCGGATCGCATGCGGGCCCGGCGGCATATAAGTCGGGTTGCCGGTCTAGACGGGCTTGGCTGTTGAGTCGTCTAGATCGTCGGGCCCGATGACTTCGTACACGTTGCCGTCGGGGGCGCGGAAATGCTGCCACGCCCGCCCTTCAGCTCGCTGCGGCTCGGCATAGATGAATTCGATTCCGGCTGCCTCCAAGGCAGCGCGGGCGGCGTCGAACGAGTCCACGCAGAATCCGGCCACCGGTGAGCTGCCGAAGAACTCATGATCCGCATCGTCTGAGCCGTAGACGTGAACCTCGGCCCCGTCGCCGAGCCGGAACCATGTTGCGCCGGGCCTCTCCAGGATCACCTCAAGCTGGAGCACGTCACGGTAGAAAGCCGTCATCGCCGTTGCGTTGGGCGTGCGCACGCCGAGCCAGCCGAGAGAGCGCACCGTCATATGGGCCTCCGTCCGGGTCAGTCCACCGACTGCGAACCATCCCACCACCTGCCGTAGTCGCGCCGTCGACGGCAGATGCGGTTTTTAGTGGACGGTGCCGGTCGTCGGCAGCGGCGACATAATCATGCCGTGCTGGGATCGTGGGACGAGCTGATCGACGAGGTCGGACGTCGCCCGGGCATGTTTGTCGGCCGTAACCGGTACGCGCTCGTGCGGAGCTTCGTCGAGGGCTTCGGCTACGCCAAGGACGACGACGTACTACCCGGATTTCAGCGGTGGCTAGGCAGCCAGCCCCAGAACCGCGCGATCCGCAACTACTCGTGGGCCAGCCTCCTGCTGCATGAGCTGTTCCCTGAGCGTGACCAGGCGTTCAGGCTGCCGTGGCGAGACGACCCGGCCGCAGCTGGTTCCGGCTGGCCTGTGCCTGCGCCATCCCCCGTCAGCGGGGACGACCTCGCCTACCCCGGAGAAGACGCAAGGGCGATCACCCACCTGTTCACACGGCTCCGGGAGTACCTCGACTCCCGGACAGCCTCTCGCGGCGGCCAGTAGGCATCGAGGCGGCCGAAGCCCGCTGGCGCCGTCATCGGGCAAGATCGTCGAAGCGGCCCGGCCGACGAATATGTCCCGGCATGAGAGTGCGGCACGGCCTGGCTGCAATTCACAGGTAGCGGGTCTGGGCTCCGCTGGCGGCGTCGTGGACCTGGGCTTGATGGAAGAACCAGGTGGCGTCGCGGCGTCGCAGGCAGATGGTGGCCGCGAGCCCAACGAGCCAGGGCACACCGGCCGCGGTGATACTTACGGCGTCGTGCGGCCGGGCTATCAGCACGACTGCCGCGGTGTCGAGGCAGAGCAGTACCACCGCCAGGCCGGGGACCCAGCTGCGGCCCGCGGCGCTGGACCGCGCCATCCAGGCCCAGACGGCGGCGCCGATCAGCCCGCCCGCCGCGAACAGCACGGTGTCGTGCCGGGCGATGCTATGTGCCTGACTACCGGAATAGCCGTCTTTGCTGACCAGCGCGCTGGCCAGGCTGCCCATTCTGGCGATGCTGATAAGGACGCCAAGGACTTCAAGGGCGGCGCCTGCGTACATCAGCTTGACTGCGGTGGCGACCGACAGCGGCCTGTCTGGCTGCGGCGTGTTCGGGATGATGTCGCTGGTCGTGTCAGGCAGGTAGGTCATCGCCCGCTCCTTGTTGATGTTCCCGGGGGGTTGCGCCGTAGGCCGCGCCGGGCAATTGACCAGATTCCCTGTGATCCGGCCGAATTCGGGTCATGCTACTCGGATTGCCCGGTCAATGGGAGTGACCCCGCGGGGCGCTCCCGCTGTCGGCGGCAAGATGAGGCGTCGCCTTTGGGCGCGTTCGGGGTGCGTCTGCGCCGGTGACCGCGCATCGTCAGGCAGCACTAGGCGCAGGATGGCTGTCACCACCTCATGCAGCGGCGCGGTGGTGACCACCGCGTGGTCGGCTATACGGCGCAGGCGCGGCTCAATGGCCGCGCGGTCGTCGAGTACCCGGCGGAGTTCGTCCGGTGACTTGCCGAAGGAGTTGCTGGTCGTGGCCGCCAGCCGCCGCGATCGATTCCATCGCTTGTTCGCTCCCGGGCCGTGCGGATAGGGCCGGATTCCGGCGCATCTGCTGGCCGTCGACGAGGACGTGATGTGCAGGAGTCGCACGCGGGAGCATTCAGCGGACGTTCTCGCTCACCTCCGTGGAGCGCGCTCAGGCGCCTCCTCAGCGAGGTCGTGCACGGAGGCAGATAGACGGGTCGCTGCCTTCGAACCAGGCGGCACCGCGAGCAGCGCCGGCAGCCACCTGCACGGGGTTGCCTCGTTGCGCTGGCCAGGCTCAGGTAACGAAGGCGGCTCATGCGCCGATGGTTGGTGCAAAGCAACCGGAGGTGCGGGGTGAGGCGTTTGTTGGCTGTGACGTCGACGGTGGTGTCGCTGCTGGGCGCGGGACTGATCGCGAGCGGGACCGCCGACGCTTCGGCACTGCCCAAGATCCAGTCTGACGGCTGGTCCGGCAACTGGCACCAGTCATGGAAGGTACGTCCGCGGACAATCGTCTTCGGCAGTTACTACTTCATCAAGGACCTCCGCTATGGGCACTACAACAGGCACAGCGCATGGGCCACCGGCAGGCTCTTCATCGACAACTGCCAGCCGGACTGCGCGCAGTCCGGTCACTTCGTGGCGGCGACCGCGGACTTCTGGGACGTCTTCGACCACAAAGGACCAGGCCTCAACTTCGGCTACCTGAGCCTGAAGTGGGACGGCGGTCGACGGTCCCGCCTGATGTGGATCGACAGCCTGGGTGAATACTGGTGGAAGGCACTCGGCACGCCGCCTGCGGACCGGACCCGCGCGTAGCTGACCAACAGCCGCGTCATCTGCCGGGCCCACGTGCCGACGCCGAAGTTACGCGGCGTCCGAATGCGCCAGGCGCGGCATAGAGCGAGCGGTGTCAGCGCCGACCGGCAAGCTGGGCTCATGGCTTCGGATTCAGCCGCAAGGATGACCGGAATCTTGCTTCACGAGGAGATCCGCAGGCTCGTCGCTCAAGTGGCGCCATTGGACACGGTGGAGGACGAGCATCGCCGTCAGGCGCTTACCTGGCTGGACAGTACCAGCGACATCGTCCGCCGGATCAAGCCGCGCACGCCGTCGCCTCATCTGGTGTCGTACTTCCTGCTGATCGATCATGACCGCGGAGATGTGCTGCTGGTCGACCATCGCAGAGCCGGGCTGTGGCTGCCTACTGGCGGGCACGTCGAGCCTGCGGAGCGCCCCGCCGCTCCCGTGCGCCGGGAAACCCGGGAGGAGCTGGGCATCGAGGCATTGTTCTCTCCAGTCACCGGTGAGAACCCCGTGTTCGTGACCGTCACCCAGACCGCCCCGAGGGCCAGCCGGCATACCGACGTCAGCTTGTGGTTCGTCTTGTCCTGCGACATGAACCAGCCCCTGAGTCCCGATCGCGGCGAGTTCCGTGACGCACGCTGGTGGGCCAGAGACCAGATCGAGCACGCCAGTCCCGCGCTTTTCGACCCTCATGTGAACCGCACGCTCAGAAAGTTCGACCGCGTCCGCACCACCTGTGACCGCGCGTGAGCGACAAGGCAAACCAGTCAAACTCGAACTCTCGCGCAGCGCGCCAAAAGAGTGCGTTTCCGGTGACGCGTGGTCATGAATAATCATGCAAGTCGGTTCGGCCAGGCAGCCGGTGACGATCCCTGGCGGGAAATGCGGAGCTGAGCGTGACCGAGCCGGTCTTTATGCGTCGACCGCCGAGCGTGTACCTGACCGATTCAGGCCGGGCATCGGACCGTGCCTGGTGCCCGTCCTGGCAGCACGGCGGCAGGACACAACCACCGCCAGCGGCCACAGCGCCTGTGCGGCGCCGAACACACGCTCGGCCAGGCCGGCCTGCCCGCCGCTGGTGATCAGCTCCGCGCCGAACCAGGCCAGCAGGGCTAGCAGCACCGTCACGGCAGCCGCTGATACCGCGGGCCGCAGGCCCCACGGTACCGACGGCCCGCGGCGCCATGCCCCGGCCGGCCAGGCCACCAGCGCTGCGCACCCGGCGGCTGCCCAGATCATGTGCGGCAGCGGGAAGCTGGTTCCGGGCTGCTCCGGGCTCACCGCGACCAGGAAGCCCGCCACAGCTGCGGCTATCAGGATCAGCCGTCCCGGCGCTCTGGCCGGCCGCAGCGCAAGCCCGGTGACGACATC
>DAIOWC010000315.1:0-5773 GCA_036758685.1 Streptosporangiaceae bacterium
CCCGGCTCACCGACGCCCTGGAACGCGCCGACCTGGACGCCCTGATCGAACTGCTGGTCACCGACGTGCGAGTCTCCATGCCCCCGGCCATGCTGGAATACCGCGGCATCGAATCAGCCCAGCGCTTCTTCGCCGCCGCCACCTTCCGCCCCGGCCGCATCTACCGCGTGGTACTCACTCGCGCCAACGGCCAGCCCGCCGTCGGCGTGTACCTGGCCGACCCCCACGCCAGTGTCTACCGCGCCTACTTCCTCCTGGTCATCACCACCGCCGGCGACCACATCACCGCCATCACCGGCTTCACCGCCAACGTCATGACGCGCTTCGGACTACCCCGAACCCTCCCCGAAGCCGATTGACAGACTTCTGGCGCCACCCCGTTGTCCCGGTGCAGGGGCTATATAAGGGCCATGTCAGCGAACCGGCTGTAGTGACCCTGGAACGCGACCGTTACCGTCGTGGTCGGGCCGTTCCTGTGCTTGGCCACGATCAGGTCGGCCTCCCCCGCCCGCGGCGACTCCGGCTCGTACGCATCCTCGCGGTGGAGCAGGATCACAACGTCCGAGTCCTGCTCGATGCTGCCGGACTCGCGCAGGTCTGCAAGCAGCGGGCGCTTATCCGATCGAAGCTCCGGTCCGCGGTTGAGCTGGGCGAGCGCGACCACCGGCACATTGAGCTCCTTGGCCAGCAGCTTGAGCGATCTCGACAGCTCCGAGACCTCCTGCTGCCGGTTCTCGACCCGCTTCGGCGAGCTCATCAGCTGCAGGTAGTCGACAACAACCAGCCGCAGGTCGTGGCGCTGCTTCAGGCGACGGCACTTGGACCGGATCTCCATCATCGACATGTTCGGCGAGTCGTCGATGAACAGCGGGGCGTCCACGACCTCGCTCATCCGCCGCGCCAGCTTGGTCCAGTCGTCCTCGCCGAGCTGCCCGGTCCGCATCGCCTGGAGCGGCACCCGCGCCTCGGCCGACAGCAGCCGCATGGTGATCTCGTTCCGGCTCATCTCAAGGCTGAACAGAACCGAGGTGAGACCTGCCTTGATCGAGGCGGCCCGGACGATGTCCAGCGCAAGCGTCGAGTTATGGGTCGGGATCATCGACCGGCTTGCGAGGTAGAGGCAATCGGGTGCGTCAACCTGCACACAGCGGACGGGCACGCTGGGCACTTCACGTACGGCGACGATCATCCGCTGGCGCACTCGAGCCGTGGTCGACTCCGGCCTGCGCTGGCGATGGGTATCCCTCTTGCGCCCGAGCCGGAAAACGTCATCGGTTGTGGTGAACGTGATCGTATAGGCGATAGAGGAGGCTTCGGTCCGTCCCGCCACTCGCTTAGTCCACATGCCGCACCGGTAACCGAGGCTGAGGACAAGCTCACGAACGTCGGCGGCAAGCCGCCGCGACGTGCCCGTGAACTGCACCGATCCGGTGCGGTTAACCGTCCCGTCGGTGTCGAGCAGTCCCGCGAGGAGAGCCATGCGCTGCTGCCTGCTCGCCCGCAGATACTGGGCGGGGATGTGCTTATTGCTCAGGACCCCGAGCCCTAGAAGGGAAGGACTCGTCGAGCTTGATCCGTCGCCAAGCCAGGTGCCGAGCACGTACGGCGCGATGGGCAGCTCAGCCGACGGGAGATCAAGAGGCTGAGCTACCGGCACCGCATGGTTGAACCCGTGGCCATCGCCGCGCATCAGCGTCCGCGCGATCTCTCGCGTGGTGCGAACACTCGCAGCGATCCGACGGTCGCTCAGCACGGCCGACCCGTCAGCGCCGGGCCGCAGTGCATCAGCGAGACGACGATCCGCCCTGGTCGTGGTGGCCCACTGATGATCCGCATCCGCGATGATGCGGGTCTGATCATCGAAGACGACCTCATAGCAGGGCCGACCGGTCATGATCTCCGTCGCCGCCGTCACCGTGATCGGCCTGCCGTCCGCGCCGAGCAGCTTGTCGCCGACCTGGACGTCGCCCATCGTCGTCCAGCCCGTCGGCGTCGGCAGCGGCGTGTCCAGCGCCAGGGCCTTGCCCATTGCCGGCCTGGCCGCGATCACGACCATCTGACCGGCGTGCAGGCCGTTGGTAAGGGAGTCCAGGTCGGCGAACCCGGTCGGCACGCCCGACAGTGTCCCGCCGCGGCTGCCGATCGCCTCGATCTCCTCAAGCGCGCCGGGCATGATCTCCGACAGGGACAGGTAGTCCTCGCTGACCCGCCGGTCGGTGACCCCGTAGACCTCGGCCTCGGCTCGGTCGACCAGCTCGTTCGCGTCGCCGTCGCCCGTGTAGCCGAGCTGCACGATGCGCGTGCCCACCTCGACCAGACGGCGTAGGACCGCACGCTCCATGACGATCCGCGCGTAGTAGCCGGCGTTCGCGGCGGTCGGCACCGACGCGATCAGCGTGTGCAGGTACGGGGCGCCGCCCATGCGGCCGATCTCGCCGCGTTTGGTCAGCTCGGCCGCGACGGTAACGGCGTCCGCTGGCTCGCCGCGGCCGTAGAGGTCGAGGATGACCTCGTGCAGCAGCTGATGCGCGGGCCGGTAGTAGTCGCGCGCCTTGATGACGTCGAGCACGTCCGAGATCGCGTCCTTCGACAGCATCATCCCGCCGAGAACGCACTGCTCGGCGGCGAGATCGTGCGGCGGTGTCCGCTCGAACTCGTCGCCGCCGCGCGGCATGATCTCCGCAACGCTCACCCGGCGCTCCTCCCCGTCCCGACGCCGCCATTGCCCGCGCCATTCGCGCGACCCTCAGGCTTGTTCTATCGAACGCCTCCGACAGTCTCCAGCGACTCAGGCGTCACGTCGACCCGTGCTGTGCACAGGCCTGTGGACAGTCTGTGCAGACACGCCGCGAGCACTGTGCGCAGCCTGGGGATGGCTCTGTGGATGTGCCTGTGCCTGACGCACTTCGATGCCCTCTGCCTGCGGGAACGTTCCTCGCAGGGTGTGCATAGAAGATTTTCCGGACGCGGGACAATGCACACGGTGGCCATAAGTTATCCACACTAGGAATTTGACGTCCAACGTCACCGAGAAGCTTTGGCGCGCCGTCGCGGCCGGCTGCTCGGATCTAGCCGTTTGCCCGGCCGGCCCGTCGCCGCCCGTCTATAGTTCGAGTATGTGTTCGAACGCCCAGGAGCAGGACGTCGCGGCGCGGCTGGGCACGGCGATCGACGAGGTCGCTGCCGCTGCCGGCGCCACCGATCGCGGGCCCGATGACGACCTGGCCGCGAGGCTCGCGGCCGCCTGGGCGCTGATCGCCGCCGCCGATCCAGCCCTGGCGGAGCGGACGTCTCGCTACTGAGCGCCGCGCATGGCCGCGGCCCGGATCGCGACCAGCGGATCAGACTGCCCGGTTACGCCGGAGCCACCGGGCCGTGCGGCGATCGGCTAGCACCTGGCGCACGACGTTCCGGCCAGGGATGCCGGTCACCCCGCCGCCGCCGTGCGTCGCCGAGCCCGCCTGGTAGAGACCCTGGATCGGAGTGCGCAGGTCGGCGAAGCCGGCCGCCGGCCGGGCGTGGAACATCTGCCCGAGCGTCAGCTCGCCGTGGAAGATGTTGCCGCCGACCAGGCCGTATTCCTGCTGCATTTGGCGGGGAGTAATGACCTGCCGGTGCAGGATCGAGTTCGCGAAGCCCGGCGCGACCGCATCGACCCGGCCGATCACGCGGTCCGCGTAGGCGTCGATCGCCGCGTCGTCCGGCTCATCGGCGTAGGTGTGCGGGACCCACTGGGTGAACATCGAGACCACGTGCTGGCCCGCCGGCGCCAGGCTGTCGTCGAAGACGCTCGGGATGCAGATGTCGGCGAACGGCGTCGCCGACGGCCGGCCTGATGCCGCGTCCTGGTAGGCCGACTCGATGTCCTCGAGACTCTCGGCGAGCACGATCGTCCCGCCGTGGATCTGGGGGTCGAACTCCGGATGACTGGTGAACACCGGCAGCCGGTCCACCGCCAGGTTGATCTTCACGGTGCCGCTGCGGGAGTGCCAGCCCTGGATGTCGGCCACGAACTCGGGCGGGAGTGCCTGCGGGTCAAGCAGCCTCAGGAACGAGATCTGCGGATGGGCCGTCGTGATGACCGTGCCGGCATCGATCTCCTCGCCGCTGGCAAGCGTCACGCCGACGGCGTGCTCGCCGCGTGTGCGGATGCGCGCGACCTCAGCGCCGGTCCGAAGTTCCGCGCCGAGGGAACGGGCTGCCGCCGCCAGCGCGGTCGTCACGCCGCCCATGCCGCCCCGGGGGAAACCCCACGCCCCCGCCTGGCCGTCGACGTCGCCGATGTGATGGTGCAGGGTCACGTAGGCGCTGCCGGCCGAGCGCGGTCCTGACCAGGTGCCGATCACCCCCGAGACCGAGAGCAGCCCCCGGAGCGCGTCGGACTCGAAGTAACCGTCAAGCAGGTCGGCGATGCTGCCGGTCAGCAGACGGGTGAGGTCGACCGCCGCCCTGGTATCGACGCCCTTGAGATGCCGCAGCAGCATGCCCTGCCGGAGCAGGTCCTGCGGGCGCCGCGAGCCGAGTCGCGGCGGAATCTGCGCCAGCATGGGACCGAGGATCGCGGCCAGGCCGGCCATGTGCTGCTCGTAGCGCTCGTAATTCGCCGCATCGTGCGCCGAGAACTTGGCGATCTGCTCAGACCGCGCCGCGGGATCACTGGGCAGGGCCAGGTACCGTCCATCCGCCCGCGGTGCAAAATAGGGCCCCTGCGGGAACACGTGATACCCGTGCTTCACCAGTTGCAGATCCCGGACGAGCTCGGCCGGCAGCAGCGACACCACATACGACAGCGACGTAATCGTGTAGTCCGGCCCGAACGGCTTCTCGCTGACCGCCGCCCCGCCGACCACATCCCGCCGCTCGCACACCAGCACCGACAAACCCGCCCGCGCCAGATAAGCGGCCGCCACGAGCCCGTTGTGCCCGCCCCCCACAATCACAACATCGCGGCTAGCGGACATAGTGCCGAGTCCCTTCGTGCTGGTTTGAGAGTGTCGGCCGAAGCTACCTCACGAGCGCGCATGCTCGGACGGTGGCGTGCGAGGGCCGGGGCAGCCGTTCTCTTCAGGCAGCCCCGGCCCTCGTACGTCGCCGGCCCCTTAGGGGTCCTCTGACTTAGCTCCCGGTTACCTCGATGTCCAGTCGCGCGCTCACCTCGGGGTGGAGGCGGACTGAGACCTGGTGCGAGCCGACTGTCTTGATCGGGTTCTGTACCTCGATCTTGCGCTTGTCGAGCTCGGGACCGCCCGCGTTACGCACGGCGGCGGCGATGTCGGCGGTCGAGATCGAGCCGAACAGCCGACCGCCACTGCCCGCCTTCGTCTGCAGGCGGACGCGGAGGCTACCCAGCCGCCCGGCAGCTTCCTTCGCGTCGTCCAGGCTGCGGATCTCGCGGGCGGACCGGGCGCGCCTGATCATGTCGATCTGCTTCTCCGAGCCGCGGGTCCACGGCATCGCCAGGCTCCTCGGGACGAGGTAGTTGCGGCCGTAGCCGGCCTTGACCTCGACCACGTCGCCGGGGGCGCCGAGACCAGAGACCTCCTGGGTCAGGATCAGCTTCATGGGCTTACCGCTCATGGCGTCAGATACCTCCCCGGTCTCAGCGAGCCGTGCTCGTATAGGGCAGCAGCGCCATCTCACGCGCGTTCTTGATCGCCGTGGCGACGTCGCGCTGGTGCTGCGTGCAGTTACCGGACACCCGCCGGGCGCGGATCTTGCCGCGGTCGGAAATGAACTTCCGCAGCAGCCCGGTGTCCTTGTAGTCCACCCTGGT
>DAIOWC010000316.1:0-1301 GCA_036758685.1 Streptosporangiaceae bacterium
CCTCGCTGTGCGGGAACCAGTAGAACTCGAAGTGCTCGTTGTCGGCCGTCAGCTCGTCCAGCTGGCTGATCACCTGCGACCAGCTCATCGGCTCCTCGCGGGCCTCGAGCAGGAACGCGGGGACGACGTTGAAGGTGACGGCGGTGACGACCCCGAGCGCGCCCAGGCCCACGCGCGCGGCGTCGAACAGGCTGACCCCGGCGGCGGTCGGGTTCTGGGCCGAGCACGTGACGATGCGCCCGTCGGCCAGGACCAGTTCCAGACCGGCCACCTGGGCGGCCATGCCGCCGAGATCGCGGCCGGTGCCGTGGGTCCCGGTCTGGGTGGCGCCGGCGACCGTCTGCACCTGGATGTCACCCATGTTGGCTAGCGAGAGCCCGCGGGCCAGCAGCTCGGCGTTGAGCACGTGCAGAGGGCAGCCGGCCTCGACGGTGACCGTCCCGGCGGCCGCGTCGACGGAGCGGATCGCGGTCAGCCGGCCCGGGTTCAGCAGCACGCCGTCGGAGACCGCCGTCGGCGTAAAGGAGTGCCCGCTGCCGGTCATCCGGATCGTGAGCCCGTCCTCGGCGGCCCGCCTGACCTCGGCCGCTACCTCCTCGGCCGTCGCCGGGGCGGCGATGCGGCGGGGGCTGGCGGTGACGTTGCCGGCCCAGTTGTGCCATCCGGCGGGGCGCCCGACCGGGCTGTTGCTCGCCGGGCGACCCCCGGGTGAGCTATTGCTTTGCATCGACCCATTGTGCAGCTTCCGTATCTTCCGTCGCACGCAGGCTGCGCTGCCCCACGAGGCAGACCACAATCGCGAGCAGGCCGCAGCCCGCGGCGAACACGTAGCCCGGCCGCGGGCCGGCCACGTCGACCAGGTGGCCCGCGATCGACGAGCCGATCGCCACCCCGACGGAGATCGTCGAGGACAGCCACGTCATGGCCTCGGTCCGGCGCGCGTCACTGGCCTGGCGCTCGACCAGGCTGTAGCCCGCGATCAGCGTCGGCGAGATCGTCAGCCCCGCCACCAGCATGCTGAGGTCGAGCGAGACCAGGCTCGGCTCGGCCCAGAACGTGGCGACGCCCGCCACCGTGATGGCCATCGTGATCACGAACCGGCGCTCCAGCGGAGCGCGCCAGGTCCGCGACCCGTACCACAGGCCGCCGATCGCGCTGCCGAGCGCGTAGGTGCCGAGAATGAGGCCGGCCAGCGGCTTGTGGCCCTGCTGCTGGGCGAAGTCGACGGTACACAGGTCGATCGAGGCGAACATCGCCCCAATGCACAGGTAGGCGGGCGCGAGGGTGGCCAGCGACGGTGC
>DAIOWC010000316.1:1401-5694 GCA_036758685.1 Streptosporangiaceae bacterium
GCAAACCCCCGTGCTGCAAACCCCCGTGCCGCGCGCTCCGCCGTCGGCCGGCGGTCACGGCGGGAGCGGGTGTCCGCCCGCGTGGGCGGCTCAGTGCCTCGCTGGGCGGCGAACAGGATCGTCCCGGTCAGGCAGACCACGAGCGCGACGCCGAGGCCGGCGGCCGGGAACACCTTGGTCGCCAGCAGCGTGACCACGGCCGGGCCGGCCACGAAGATCATCTCATCGGCGACCGACTCCAGAGCGAACGCGGAGTGGAGCGCCGGTGACCCCGCCAGCAGCGCGCTCCACCGGGCACGCACCATCGAGCCCAGCGAGGGCATCGACGATCCGGCCACGCAGCCAGTGATCAGTAGCAGCCAGATCGGCGCGTGCAGTTCGGCGCAGGTGATGAACACCACCGTGCTGATCGCGAACAGCGCGACGAGCGGCCGCAGCACGCGGCGCTGCCCGAACCGGTCGGCCAGGCTCGCGATCCGCGGCGCGCTGATGGCGTAGCCGATCGAGCCGGCGCCCGAGACGATGCCGGCGATCCCGTACTGGCCGGTCGTGGCCTTCACCAGCAGGACCGTGCCGAGGCCGTACATGGCCATCGGCGTCCGGCCGATAGCCGCGGCTACCGAGAACCGGGCGGCGCCGGGCAGACGCAGGAGGCTGAGGTAGGCGTTGCGGCTGTGTACGTTGAGGCTCTGCGCGCCGGGGCCGGGGTCCGCCGGGCCTGCCCCAAACTGCTCAGCCGCCTCAACTCCACACTCCGCCTGCGTCATCTGATCTCCTCCACAGCGACCCTACCTGCAGCTACTGACAGTCAGCGAAGGGATAAAAGGCTGCTCGCGCGGGCACATGACTATCGCGAAACGGCGGTCGTTTGCCTGTTGTTTGCCGTCAGCTTGAGATCCGGACAGATCCCGCCAGTTAGGGTTGAAGGGCTATGGGACGCTTCGAACGGCGCGATCGCGGCCAGGCCGCGTCGGGAGGCCGCTGGCGTCGGCTCCGCCTGCCTGCAGGCGGCCCGGCGACCAAGCGGATCGCCGCCATCGGCGCGGTCGCCGTGCTCGGCCTGACGGTCCACACCGGCCTTCCGGCCGCCGCCTCCCGGTTCCGCGGTACCGGCCCCTACCTGACAGCTCCTGACCACGTCGGGAACGGCGGCCCGGCCAGCATCTCCGCGACCAGCCCGCGGCCCGGCAGCCAGGCGAGCCAGGGCGCCTCCCAGGCCAGCGCGTTCCGTCAGATCATCCTGCCCGACCTGCTGATCGTCGCCCCCAAGGGCCTGACGCCCAGCCAGGTCGCCCGGCTCCGCAAGATCACCGGCGTCCGGGACATGATCACCTTCGACGGTGCCCAGATCACTGCGGGCGGCCGGCCGGTGAGCGTGATCGGCGTGGATCCGGCCACGTTCCGCTCCTGGGTGCCCCTCGGGACCGCCACCGATCAGGCGCTCTGGTCGGCCCTCGGCCGCGGTCAGTTCGTGGCGGACCAGGCGGCCGGCAGCAGGCTGCGCCTGCGGGCCGGGGCGAGCTACCAGCTGACCGGCGCGACCTCTCAGGTCGTGCGCTACGCGATGTCGGCACCGCTCGGCCTGGCCGGCGTCGACCTGCTGGTGAACCAGGGCACGTCGCGCAAGCTCGGCCTGGTCCGGCGGGTGGCCGGGCTGATCAGCGCCCCCGCCGACAGCCTCGCGACGCTGACCAGCAAGGTCTCCGCGGTGCTCGGCCCGAGCGGCCGCATCGAGGTGCTGCGCAGCCAGCAGCTGCCGGTGGTGTCGGTCGCGCCTGGTAGCCGGCCGACGGACTACCTGGGTCTGTTCAAGGCGTCTGCCGCGGAGTACTGCCCGGGCCTGTCGTGGACCGTGCTCGCGGCGATCGGGCAGATCGAGAGCGCGGACGGGACGAACGTCGGGCCGTCGACCGCCGGCGCGATGGGGCCGATGCAGTTCCTGCCCTCGACGTGGGCGGCCTGGGGGATCGACGGGTTCGGTGACACCGGCACGCCGAACATCCTCAACCCGTACGACGCGGTGCCGTCGGCGGCCAGGCTGCTGTGCTCGGACGGGGCCGCTGCCGGTGGTCAGTCGCTGTATCACGCGATCTTCGACTACAACCACGCGGACTGGTACGTCAACGAGGTGCTCGCGCTCGCGGCCGAGTACGCCGCCGACTACAGCTAAGGGCACCACCGGCGGCCTGGTTGGATAGGGAGCGTGTACGACGCTTTCCTGCTGGTGTCCTTCGGCGGGCCTGAGGGTCCGGACGATGTCATGCCGTTCCTGCGTAATGTCACGGCCGGCCGCGGGGTGCCGGATGAGCGGCTGGCGTCGGTCGCCGAGCACTACTACCAGTTCGGCGGGGTCAGCCCGATCAACCAGCAGTGCCGGGACCTGCTCGCCGCGGTCGAGAAGGACTTCGCGGCGCGCGGGATCGCGCTGCCGGTCTACTGGGGCAACCGCAACTGGCACCCGTACCTGACCGACACGCTCGCGGCCATGGCCGCCGACGGCGTCGGGCGGGCGCTGGCGTTCGTGACGTCGGGCTACAGCTCGTTCTCCAGCTGCCGGCAGTACCTGGGGGACATCGAGGCTGCCCGCGCGGCGGCCGGGCCGGGTGCGCCGCGAGTGGACAAGATCCGCCAGTTCTTCAACCACCCCGGCTTCATCGAGCCGAACGCCGCCGCTGTCGCCGAGGCAGCCGCCACCCTGGGCGACTCCGCGGACTTCGACCTCGTGTTCACCGCCCACAGCATCCCCGAGTGGATGTCGGCGGCCAGCGGGACGAAGGGCGGCGCGTATCCCGCCCAGCTGGCCGAGGCCGCCCGGCTCGTCGCGGCCGAGGCGGCGGTGCTGGCCCGGGGGACGACCCCCGGAGCCCCCGGGCAACCCCCTGGAAGCCGGTGGCGGCTCGCCTACTCCAGCCGCAGCGGCCCGCCGGCGCAGCCCTGGCTTGAGCCCGACATCAACGACTGCCTCGCCGAGCTCGCGGCGGCGGGCTCGAGCGCGGTGGTGGTATCGCCGATCGGGTTCATCAGCGATCACATGGAAGTGAAATTCGACCTGGACGTGGAGGCGGCGCAGACCGCGAGTCGGCTCGGACTGCGGTTCGCCCGGGCCGCGACCGCCGGCACCGACCCGCGATTCGTGTCCATGATCAGCGACCTGGTGCGCGAGCGCCTGGACGGCACCGCGCCGCTCGCGCTGGGCACCCTGGGGGCCGGGCATGACTCGTGCCCGGCCGGATGCTGCGGCCAGCCGCCGGCGCGGCCGGGCGGGGTCACGCGATGACGCCGTCAGCTGAACTTCCTCTGCCCGGCGCGCTCGCCGCAATGGCGCGCCCCATTGCCGAGGATGCGGGCGAGCTGCTCCAGCGCGGACGCGACACGGCCACGGTCGTGCGGACCAAGTCGAGCCGCACCGACATCGTCACCGGGATGGACCGGGCCGCCGAGGATCTCATCCGGCGCCGGATCCTGGAAATCCGTCCGGGCGATGACATCCTCGCCGAGGAAGGCGGCCAGATCGGCACGGGGAGCCCGGTGCGGTGGATCGTGGACCCCCTCGACGGGACCGTCAACTACATCTACGGCCTGCCGGACTGGTCGGTAAGCATCGCCGTCGAGGTCGAGGGCACCGTCGTGGCCGGTGTGGTCTGCGCGCCGCTGCGCCGGGCGACCTACATCGCCACCCTCGGCGGCGGTGCGTGGCTGCACTCGGGCTGGCTGCCCGGCGCCCAGCGGCTGGCCTGCAGCAAGGTCAAGGACCTGGCCGACACGCTGGTGGCCACCGGCTTCAACTACCTGGCCGAGAAGCGCGCCGTCCAGGGCGCGGTGGTCGGGCGGCTCCTGCCGCAGGTGCGCGACATCCGCCGCAACGGCTCGGCGGCCCTGGACCTGTGCTCGGTTGCCGCCGGCCTGGTCGATGCCTATTACGAGAGCGGCCTGCACGCGTGGGACCTCGCGGCGGGCGGCCTGATCGCGCGGGAGGCGGGCGCGCGGGTAACGGGCCTGCACGGGGCCGAGGCGGGCGAGGCGATGACGCTCGCGGCCGGGCCGGCGGTGTTCGGCCCGCTGCACGACCTGCTGGCGACCCTGGTGGCGGATGCGGAGCGGACAGCCGGTGCCGGCGACTAGATCGTTGATCGGATCAGGCTCAGTCCCAGACGGCCGCCGGCGAAGAACTCCTCGGTGCTCGTGCAGCTTGGGGTTCGCCAGGCTGAATCCGGTGACGGTGCCGTCGCCGGTGCAGAGTCAGCGTTCGTTGCCCGCCCTGAGCCAGGCGATGTAGTCGGCGGCTGCGCGGAC
>DAIOWC010000317.1:0-5624 GCA_036758685.1 Streptosporangiaceae bacterium
AATCCCGGGCCGGCGCGGAGCGGATCCGGCCATGTGGCTACGCTTTCCGACGTCTGCCCGGACTACCTCGCCCGAGGGGAGCCTGCTGTGATCAGGAGAGCCCGCGTCACGCGGCACCTCGCTACTGCGTTGCTGGTGTCGGCCGCGGCGATCCCCCTGCTGGCCGGCTGCGAGGCGGGTAATGCCGCGCCCACGGTGAACTTCCACCCGTCGGTGGACGGGGGCCAGAAAGTGGTGGGCAGCATCTCGATCGGGAACGTGTTCGTGCTGGGCGCGCCGCTCGGCTCGACCCTGCAGCCCGGCCAGTCCGCCAGCCTGTTCCTCTCGCTGGTCAACAACGGCGCGCCCGACCGGCTGCTGAGCATCACCGCATCGGGCAGCGCGGGCTCGGTGACGCTGGTCGGCGGGACCATCCCGGTAGTCATGGGCCAGCCGCAGTACCTGACCGGCCCGCAGCCGCAGGCTTACCTGGTCAACCTGACCAGGGCGGTGAGGAACGGCTCGAACCTGGAGCTCACCCTGAACTTCCAGCGCGAGGGCGCGGTCAGCCTGAAGGTGCCGGTGATCCCCTTTGCCAGCAGCTACACGACGCTGTCACCGCCACCGAGCCCGACGCCGGTCACGACGTCCCACCCGAAGCTGACGACGTCGCCCTCCCCGGCGACCAGCTAGCCAGGGCGCTCAGACCGGAACGCTCAGCCGACCGGCTCGAACTTGTAGCCGAGCCCGCGCACCGTCACGATGTGGCGCGGGTTGGCCGGCTCCACCTCGATCTTCGCCCGCAGCCGCTTGACGTGCACGTCGAGCGTCTTGGTGTCGCCGACGTAGTCGGCGCCCCAGACCCGGTCGATCAGCTGCATGCGGGTCAGGACCCGGCCCGCATTGCGCAGCAGGACCTCGAGCAGCTCGAACTCCTTGAGCGGCAGCTGCACCTGCTCGCTGCGGACGGTCACGACGTGGCGGTCCACGTCCATCCGGACCGGCCCCGACTCCATGATCGAGCTGACCGGCTCGTCAACGTCGCCGCGGCGCCGCAGCACGGCCCGCATCCTCGCGACCAGCTCCCGCGAGGAGAACGGCTTCGTCACGTAGTCGTCGGCGCCCAGCTCCAGGCCCACGACCTTGTCGATCTCGCTGTCCTTGGCAGTCAGCATGATGACCGGGACGTTCGACCGCTCGCGCAGGCTCCGGCACACCTCGCTGCCCGGCAGGCCCGGCAGCATCAGGTCAAGCAGGACCAGGTCGGCGCCCGTGCGGTCGAAGGTCTCGATGGCGTCGGGCCCGGTGGGGCATACGGCGACTTCGAAACCCTCCTTGCGCAGCATGTACGACAGCGCATCGCTGAAGGATTCCTCGTCCTCGACAACGAGCACCCGTGTCACGTGACAGCCTCCCTGACAGATCGCGCCGATGCGTGATCGTTTCCGCTTCCGGTGTAAGTCCGCCTCGGGCGAAGCGGGAGTCGAAGGGTGAAGGTCGAGCCCCGGCCTTCCTTGCTCCACACGGTGACGTTGCCGCCATGCGCGGCCGTCACGTGCTTCACGATGGCGAGGCCGAGCCCGGTGCCCCCGGTCGCGCGCGAGCGCGCCGGGTCCACGCGGTAGAACCGCTCGAAGATTCGCTCGCGGTCTCGCTCGGGGATGCCGATGCCCTGGTCGGTCACGCTGACCTCGGCCATCCAGCTATCGGCGGTCCTGGTGATCACCTGCACCCTGGTCTTGTCCGGGCTGTAGGCGACCGCGTTCTCGAGCAGGTTCCTGAGCGCGGTGACCAGCAGGTCCTCGTCCCCGAGGATCGCGATGCCACGCTCGCCCGTCGCCTCCAGGGAGATGCCGCGGGCCGTCGCTCTCATCCGGCAGCGGTCCAGGGCCTCGGCGACCACGGAGTCGAGCAGCACGGGCCGGGGGTCGGGTACGGGCTCGGCCGCCTGGATCCGGGACAGCATGATCAGGTCCTGCACCAGGTCAGTGAGCCTGGACGCCTCCTGGCGCATCCGGCCGGCGAAGCGGAGCACCGCGTCCGGGTCATCAGCGGCTTCCTCCACGGTCTCCGCGAGCAGGGCCAGGGCGCCGACCGGCGTCTTGAGCTCGTGGCTGATGTTCGCGACGAAGTCGCGGCGGACCTCGTCCACCCGCCGGCTCTCGGTCTGGTCCTCGGCTAGCAGCAAGATCAGCCCGCCGTCCCCGACGGCGGGGCCCAGCGGCGCGACGCGTACCGCGAAGCTCGTGGCGCGGCCGCCGAACCGGCTGGTCATGATGTCGATCTCGCCCTCGCGGGGCATGCCCTCGCGGCGGACCTGGCGGGCGAGCGCGAGCAGCTCGCCCACGACGAGGCGGTCACCGTCGATCAGCCCGAACTCGCGAGCAGCGGCGCTGGAGCTGAGCACGCGATCGTCGCTATCGAGGACGACGGCGGAGGAGAGTAGAACGGCGAGGACGGAGCTGACGCCCGGCGGCAACTTTGACCCGGAATCGAGGTCGCTGCCCGCCATGTCTGCAGGCATGACTGCTTTCACCCCCATGTCCACGCATCGATGTTATGCAAAGGGCGTCCTGGTGCCCACCTCTCGGCCACGCTACCTGCGCCTATTCGCAAAGTGTTCACGACAGTGACGGCCCTTGTCCATGTCGAAGTTTCCTGCTGGACCAGAGCCCTACGGTAGCCGACTTAACCCGAATGTGTGTTTGAGCCGTCAACGGCCCTGTTTGCGCACGGCCTCGGCCGCTGCGGCCGCCGCGTCCGGGTCCAGATAGCGCCCGCCCGGCGTCACCGGCCGGAACCCCTCGTCCAGCTCGTACACCAGCGGCATGCCGGTCGGGATGTTCAGCTCGGCGATCTCGGCATCGCCGATCCCGTCCAGGTGCTTCACCAGGGCGCGCAGCGAGTTCCCGTGGGCGACGACGAGGACACGGCGTCCGGCCGCGAGATCCGGGATGATCGCGTCGTACCAGTACGGAAGCATCCGCTCCAGCACGTCCTTCAGGCACTCAGTGCGCGGCAGCAACTCGTCCGGCAGGAGCGCATACCGCGGATCAGCGGCCTGCGACAGCGGGTCATCGTCGGGCAGTGGCGGCGGGGGGACGTCGTAGGAGCGGCGCCAGATCATGAACTGCTCGTCGCCGTACTGCTCCCTGGTCTGGGCCTTGTTCTTGCCCTGCAGCGCGCCGTAGTGGCGCTCGTTGAGCCGCCAGGAGCGCTGGACCGGCAGCCAGGCCAGGCCCGCTACCTCGAGCGTGATATTGGCCGTCTGGATCGCCCGGTTAAGCACGGATGTGTGCACGACGTCCGGGGGCAGCCCGGCCTCGGCCAGCTGCTGGCCGCCGTCAGCGGCCTCGGCCCGTCCCCGCTCGGACAGCGATGCGTCGACCCATCCCGTGAACAGGCCCTTGGCGTTCCACTCGCTCTCGCCGTGCCGGATGAGGATCAGCGTGCTCATGGTCGTCGATCTTACAGCGCCTTTAGCTATTAAAAAGCTCGGAATTATATCAAAAGAAATGGGCCTTTTTGCGGGAACACGGCGACCGGGCCCGAGGTTGGTCACTCCGGAGGTGGGTGCCCGTGCTGCCAGGCCAGCCACGGCGGATCGCAACCGTCAGCGTTCACACGTCGCCGCTTGAACAGCCGGGAACCGGCGATGCAGGCGGCCTTAACGTCTATGTCGTCGAGGTGGCCAAGCGCCTCGCCGCCAGAGGCGTCGAGGTGGACATCTTCACCAGGGCCGTCTCACGTGACCAGCCTCACGTAGCCGAGCTGGCGCCGGGTGTCCTGGTCCGTCACCTGCCCGCGGGCCCGTTCGAAGATCTGGACAAGTCCGACCTTCCAGGCCAGCTATGCCAGTTCACCTTCGAGCTGCTGCGCACCGAGGCCGCGCATGCCCCCGGCCGCTACGACCTCGTGCACGGCCATTACTGGCTCTCCGGGCAGGTCGGCGCCGTCGCCAAGGAGCGCTGGGGCGTCCCGCTGGTGCAGTCCATGCACACGCTGGGCAAGGTCAAGAACGCCGCGCTCGCCATCGGCGACCGGGCCGAGCCCGCGCTCCGGCTGCGCGGTGAGGCGGAGGTCGTGGCCAGCGCGGACCGGCTGGTAGCCAACACCGAGGACGAGGCCCAGCAGCTCATCGACCGCTACGCGGCCGACCCGGCCCGCGTCGCGACCATCAACCCCGGCGTCGACCTCTCCGTCTTCAAACCCGGCTCCCAGCTGCGCGCCCGCCACCGGCTAGGCCTGCCGGCCACCGGGGTGGTGCTGGTCTTCGTCGGGCGCGTGCAGCCGCTGAAGGCACCCGACCTCGTGCTCCACGCCGCCGCCCAGATGATCAAGGACGATCCCAGCCTGGCCCGCCGCCTGACGATCGCGTTCGTGGGCGGCCCGAGCGGCACCGGCAGGCAGGACCCCGATCGCCTCAACGAGCTAGCGGGCCGGCTCGGGCTCCGCGGCCTGGTCCGGCTGGAGCCGCCCTGCCCGCAGGCCGAGCTCGCCAACTGGTACCGGGCCGCGACTCTGGTCATGGTCCCGTCGTACTCCGAATCGTTCGGCCTGGTCGCGATGGAGGCGCAGGCCTGCGGCACGCCGGTGGTGGCGGCCAGCGTCGGCGGGCTGCGCACGGCCGTGCGCGACGGCTATTCAGGCGTCCTGGTCGACTCCCATGACCCCGGCGAGTACGCCAGGGCAGTCCGGGACCTGATCGCCGCCCCGCAGGCGCTCGCACGGCTGCGTCATGGCGCCCGCGAGCACGCGTCCCGGTTCAGCTGGACCGCGACCGTCGACTCGCTGCTCCAGCTGTACACGGCCGTCACCACCGAGGCGGCCGCCGCCGTGGACGCGTGCCGCCCGTGACCGACCCCGCGGGCGCGCTCGAGTCCGCGCTGGCCGAGCTCGAGCTGGGCTTCGAGTCGCCGCAGCGAGGCGCCTACCTGGTCAGGCTGGCGGGCGAGCACAAGCTCGCGACCATGACGTGGCTGATCGCCGGGACGCACAGCCTGCACGTCGAGGCCTTCTTCTGCCGCCAGCCCGACGAGAATCACGCCGAGTTCTACCGCTTCCTGCTCGAGCGCGGCGCCCGGATGTACGGGGTCCACTTCGCGCTCGACCCGGTCGGGGACGTCTACCTCGTCGGCCGGCTGCCACTGGAGTCGATCAGCACCAGTGAGGTCGACCGGCTGCTCGGCTGCGTGCTCGCCTACTCCGACGAGAACTTCGATCAGGCGCTGATGCTCGGATTCGCCACGGCGATCAAGAAGGAATACGCCTGGCGGGTCAAGCGCGGCGAGAGCCTGGCCAACCTGCGCGCGTTCGCCCGGCTGACCGGCGCCGGCGGTGACGAGGCGGGCACCGGCGGGGCCGCGAGCGGGCCGCGCGGCCCGCGGCTCATCGATACGTCCGGGGCCGACCGGCTATGACCGGACCAGCCGGGAGACAGCGTCCGCGGCTTCCCTGACCTTCAGCTCCGCCTCGGGGCCGCCCTTCTCGATGGCCTGCGTCACGCAGTGCCCGAGATGGTCCTGCAGCAGGCCCACCGCCACCGCCTGCAGCGCCCGCGTCGCGGCGGAGATCTGGGTCAGCACGTCGATGCAGTAGGTGTCGTCCTCGACCATCCGCTGCAGGCCGCGGACCTGGCCCTCGAT
>DAIOWC010000318.1:0-5585 GCA_036758685.1 Streptosporangiaceae bacterium
CCGCAGCGGGGACAGAGTCCGGCGCCGTCGCTGAACGAATAACAGCAACCGCAAAAACACGCCACGTTGAACATTCTCCGCGCCCCCTGACCTGCTTTGGTCCGCCGGCTTTCGCGTAAACCGACCATGCCGACCCGCCGTGTGACCTGGCATGTGACGACTCCAGCGACCCCGCCGCAGAGCCGGTGACCGCGACCGCGTCTCAGCCAGGAAGGTCCAGCCTCGGCAGCACCGCACGGCCAAGCAACTCAATGCCAGCACGGCCGGTCAGCCCGTGCGGGGTACCGAACTCGATCCGGCTCGCACCCGCCTCGATCAGCCTCTGGGCCTGGGCGGCAACCTGATCGGGCGTGCCGGCGAATGCGAACAGATCGAGGACGTCATCGGGAATCAGCCGTCCGGCGCGCTCATGCTCGCCGGCATCTACGTACCGGGCTATCTCGGCCAGCAGGTCCGGCGGCAGCTCCAGCATCGGGTCAAGCCGGGCGACCACGGCGATGTACATCGCCACTTCGGTCCGTGCCCTCGCCCGGGCAGCGGCGCCGTCTTCGTCCACGACGGTGACGGCCCCGACGACCACCCCGACGGCATCGTCCGGGCGGTCGGCGGCCGCGAGTCCGGGAGCAAGCCGCTGGCGCATCACGCCGATCATCGCGGGATTCGCGGTGCCGCCGATCTTCACCTCATCCGCGAGTTCGCCGGCCATAGCCGCGGTGGCCGGGCCCCACGTGCCGATCAGCAGCGGCGGCAGCGCTCCAGGCAGGCGGTAGCGCAGCCGGGTCCCCGCAGCAAGCCTGAACACCGCGCCGTCCACGCCCTCCCCGTCACCGCGAAGCAGGGCGCGAATTACCTGGACGGCCTCGCGGAGGTGGGCGACCGGTCGGTCTTGGCGCAGTCCGATGGCGGACAGCCAGCTGCCGCGGGCCAGGCCGAGGTAAGCGCGAGAGCCGGATGCCTGCTGCAGCGCGGCGACCTGCCCGGCAATCTCGTAGGGGTGCATGGAGTAGGGGTTCCAGCACGCCGCGCCCAGGCGTATCCGCGACGTGGCCCGCGCTATCTCCAGCAACGGATATATCGGCGGCTGGAAAAGCAGGTCACCATACACGCTGATGACATCGAACCCGTGATGCTCAGCCAGCGCCGCGAGTGCCGCGTACTCGCCGTCGCGCTTATCTGACTGGAGGCCCAGCCCGATCTGGACGTGCCCGGTCAAGTCAGGTCAGCCGAGTTCAGTCGGCACACGCCTGTCCGCTCAATGCGCATGACCAGTCCTTCCTCCGGATCGGGGCAGCAGAAGAGCGTGTCGCGCTCCAGCCAGTCCCCCACCGGGAGCTGGCGTTGCTTGGCGGGCAGTGCTGGCAGCACCGCCTGCAGCGCCCAGATGCAGAAGTGCCGCCCCGGCGGCAGGCGGAGCTCGGCGCTGTTGACCAGTTCGAAGTAGTCACCCACGCGCATCCCGCAGAAGGACCGGCCTTCGATGCGCTCGACCGTCACCCTCAGGTCGAACAGCTCCATGTCCGTCGCATCGTCGGGGTGCTGGGATTCGTCAGTCATAAACGAGACTCCTCCAGGTTGCATGATGATTTGCGCCCGCCCCGGCCGCACCTTGGCCATGCCGGGCAGTGGCCACGGGCCGTTAGTCGGAGGCTGCGGACCGAGCCCCCGCCGCGCGCAGCCAGGAAGTGACGTTCTCTTGCCTGGTACCCAACCCGCTGGCCGCGTCCAGCGGAGTGCCCTGGGCGTAGTCAGGCTCCCAGTTCAGATCCGCGCCGCGGGACAGGAGATACTCCGCGGCGCGGCGCTGGCCTGCGGCGCAGGCGTGCCAGAACGCCTGCGATACCTGCTCTGCCGGCGGGTCGCCGCCCAGGATCGCATCGAGCCGGGCCAGCAGGCCCAGGGCGGAAGCATGCCAGGCCTTGTCAACTCTGGCGCCGCGATTGACCAGGAGCCGGGCAACATGCCAGCAGGCGTAGCCGACGGCGTTGTCGAGCGGCGTGCCGATCGAGCCTTCTGGCACTTCGAGATCCGCGCCGGCATCGATCAGCGCCTCGGCCACCTCGAGGTCATCGCTGCTCGCCGCGTAATGCAGCGGTGTCTCCGAACCCGGGCCAGGCTGCGGTGAACCTCGCCTCGTCGTCAGAGCGTTCGGATCAGCGCCAGCGCTGATCAGCAGCCGGGCGATTTGCGGGCCGTTAGGGAAGTAGCCGGGCCAGTCAGTGACGAGATGCAAGACCGTTCTCGAGCCGCTTTCGGTACTGCCGATCCTGGCTCTGGCCAGTGCGGGGTCGGCACCCAGCATCGTCTGGATCGCTTCGGTGTCCCCTGCGCGCACCGCCAGGCGCAGGTCAACGGCCGTTCGGTCGTCCTCGGAGATCCACTTGCTGGCCTCGGGCTCGGTCATCGTGGCTCCAATGATGGGCGCCCTGAAGCGCAGCGGGTTAGGTCAGCTGGGCCACCGCAGGCTGAGCGGCAGCTCTGGATGACGCAGGCCGTCGCCGTGGGATCCAGAGCATGTACATCGCGGTGCCCCCGGCCAATGCCCAGAGTGCCAGGTCCTCGACGACTGCGCCCTTATTGATGGCGGCATTGGCGGACAGGCTCATGTTCGATGGGGTGATCTTGCTGCCGCTGTCGAGGCCGAGTTCCGGTATCGCGCTCAGGTAGTGCACGGGAAAGCCCTGGGACAGGGTCTCGCAGCGGGCCAGCGGCGCGGTACGGGGTGCCAGGTAGCCGGGAGACTGGCAACCGGGAACCGGCTCCGGGCTCATGTTGCCCAGGAACGCCAGGGTCAGGAGGCCGCCCGCGGCGACCGCGGCGGGCAGCATCCACTTCGGCGGGCCCGGCAGTACTGCCGTCGGGCCCGGGTAGCGATGGGCCGGGTCCTTGCGCGTACGGTCGTAGACCGGCGCGGTCAGCAGGAGGGTGATCTGGGCTGCGTAGGCGACCAGCAGCCAGCACGGGACAAGGCTGCCGGACCGCATGGCCGGGCTGGCGAACGTTCCTGCGAAGCCCAGGGCTGTCCACAAGATGATCAAGCCGCGGGCGACTGCGGAGCCGCGGGTAACGCGCCACGAGAGGAACGCCGCGATCGCGATGCCGGCCAGGTTCGCATCGTGAGCTAGCTCGTGGGCAGTCGAAGGGACTCGTGCGTATTGCCAGGGCCCCGCGACTAGGAACAGCGCCATGTAGGCGGTCATCATCACGCCAGGCCTGAATATCCGAGTCATCGACCCGCGCTTTCCTTCAGCCGGTCGCCGTAGTCTAGCGCGGCGAAATCACCCTGTAACCGTGGAAACATCCGCGCCGGATTGCCGGGGGGTCGGTCGGCGGGCTCACCGCGCAGATCGCGGGCAGGCAGTCAGTACCGGCGCCTCCGGCACGGCGATCGGGCTACGATGCTCGGCTATGCGAACCGTGCGTGATTTGAGGCATGTTGTCGTCGCGATCGCCGCCGTTGGCATGGCCGCCGCTGGCATTGCTGCCGCCTTCGGCCCGGCGAACGCGGAACAGGCAACGCCGAAACCGGCGGCTTTGCATGCGGCGAGCTACGGTAATCCGGGCGGTCACGTGTTCGTGCCGGTGGCGGCGAGGGCCGTCAGCACCGCGCATCCGAATCACGTCATCGGTGACGGCAGGCCGTCCAGCTGCACCTCGGCCGCGGTCGTCAGAGCCGTGGCCCGTGGCGGCATCATCACGTTCAGATGCGGCCCGAAGCCCGTCACCATCACTATGACGGCGACTGCGAAGGTCGTGAATACGAGCCGCCTCATCGTGCTCGACGGTGGCGGGCTGGTCACGCTGAGTGGCGGCGGCAAGCACCGGATCCTGTACATGAACACCTGCGATCCGAAGCAGAAGTACACGACCTCGGACTGCTGGGAGCAGCAGTGGCCGCGGCTGATCGTGCAGAACATGACGTTCCGGAACGCCTACTCCAACGTCCGCGAAACCAGCACGTCGAGCTACGGCGGCGGCGCGATTTTCGATGAGGGCGGGCAGCTGAAGGTCGTGAATTCCGGCTTCATCGACAACCGTTGCTTCCGCTACGGGCCAGACCTCGGCGGCGCGGCAATCCGGGCGCTTGGCATGTGGACCGGCAGCCCGGTCTACATCACCAAGGACACGTTCACCGGCGGCCGCTGCTCCAATGGCAGCGCGCTGAGCAGCATCGATGCCAGCTGGAACGTGTACAACAGCCTGTTCACCGATAACGACACCACCGGCCGGGGCGAGAACCCGCAGCGTCACGGGACACCGGGCGGCGGCAGCGGCGGCGCTATCTACACCGACGGTGACAGCTACAGCGTGCTCGTGGACGGCACGATCATGCGTGACAACGACGCAGCGGGCGGTGAAGGCGGCGCCATCTTCTTCGTGGTGGATGCCGGCCACGGCGTCCTGCGGATCGAGTACTCGACCCTCCATCACAATCCGGCTGGCGGATACCAGAATCTCCCCGGCATCTTTGATGACGTGGATCAGGTTGTCACCAGGCCGGTCATAAGCCACTCGAAGATCAACTGAGCAGCAGCACCGTACCGGCCCGCTGGCGCCCGGCCCGCTGGCCTGCGGCCCGCTGGCTCGTGGCGTGCTGGACTGTGGTCGGCACGGTCGGATTCGGCTACCTGTTTGCCTGCTCCACGGTGCCCGTGACCACAACGGGTGAGCCGGGAATGCTCGGCCCGGCCTGGCTCCAGACAGTCGCGCTGCTGGCTGCGCTCTTTGCTGGCCTGCCGGTCTTCTTCCTGCCAGTTCTCTGGCTTCCGGCGGGCGTGCGGTACTTGCGCCGGATGGAATCCGGCCGCCGGTGCCTTGCCTGGATTGCCGGGACGGCTGCCGCCGTGGCGCTCGAGGTTTTCGTCGTCCTGGGTCCTGGCGTTCGCGACATCGCCCCGAACTATGCGGGCGCGCCGATTGTGAGCTGGGTTGAACTCGCCGAGTCGGCGGCCTTCCTGGTGATCGGCGTTGCCCTCGCCGCGATCGTGCCCGTGAGGCCGTTGGCAGAGTCACGGACTGTCGGCCCGACGCCATAGAGGCACCGAAGTCTCCGGGTGTGCCGACAAGCAGCTGCAACGGATGCATGCTGCAACGCACATCAAAGCCTTTGATCTGCAAAAAATAGACGCATGATTGCAAGAACCAGCGTACCGGTGTTAGATAGCCGGTGAGCGGGGAGGTTTCAGGACGCAACGGTCCATCGCGCTCACTTGAGTTCTGACCGGAAGGGATGGCCGTGTTAGCAGCAAGACTCACCGGCAGTGTGGCGTTGGCGACGGCGACGCTGACGCTCATAGCATTGGCAAGCTCAGCGGGTACGGCTGCGGCCAGCTCATCTCCCGCCTGGGATCCCGGCCACCACAGTCCCGTGGTGCCAACCTCCGATCACGGCCGCGGCGCTTCCGTCCCGTTCACCGAGTACTCGGCTGTCGGGTCGAAGACCAACGGCACCGTGATCGGCCCGTCCGACAACCTGTACACGCTGCCGGCCGAGGCTGTCGGCCGCACCGCGGTCACCCTCAGCGGGACCGGGCAGTACGTCGACTTCACCCTCGCCAAGGCGGCGAACGCGGTCGACCTCCGCTACT
>DAIOWC010000319.1:0-5548 GCA_036758685.1 Streptosporangiaceae bacterium
TCCTGCCGCGCATCATCTCCGGCGAGGACGTGTACTGCCAGGGCTTCTCCGAGCCCGGCACCGGGTCGGACCTCGCGGGCCTGCAGACCAGGGGCGAGATCGACGGCGACGAGGTCGTCATCACCGGGCAGAAGCTGTGGACCTCGGGCGCGGCGCGGGCGAACAAGATGTTCGTGCTGTGCCGGACCGACCCGGACGCGGAGAAGCACGCGGGCATCTCCTACGTGCTGATCGACTTCTCCGGCCCGGCGGTGAGCTACCAGCCGGTGCGGCAGATGTCGGGCGCGGCGGAGTTCGCCCAGGACTTCCTCGACGGCGTGCGCGCGCCGCTGTTCAACGTCATCGGCGGTCTCAACAACGGCTGGCGGGTCGCGATGACCACCCTCGGCTATGAGCGCGGCGGCAGCGCGACTGTGCTGCACCTGGCCTACGAGCGGGAGTTCTGGGAGCTCGCCGAGAGCGCCCGTAAGCGCGGTGTCAGCACCGACCCGATCATGCGCCAGCGGCTGGCGTGGGCGTACAGCCAGACGCAGATCATGCGGTTCAGCGGGCTGCGCACGCTTGCCGGGATGGCCAAGGGCCGTCAGCCGGGCCCGGAGGCGTCGGTCAACAAGCTGTTCTGGAGCGAGTACCACAAGAAGCTCGGCGAGCTCGCGCTGGATATCGAGGGTGCCGACGGCCTCATCCGGCCCGCAGGCGACGGCTACCCGACGACCCCCTGGCAGAACGTCTTCCTGTCCAGCCGGGCTGGCACCATCTATTCCGGCACCAGCGAGATCCAGCGCAATATCATCGCCGAGCGCGCCCTCGGGCTGCCCAAGGAGCCGCGGGTGCGCGCGTGACCGGCCCTATCACGGACGGGCGCGCGGCCGCGCGGGCGCTGATCACCCCGCGGCGACTCGCGGAGTTTTTCGCGCCGCGCAGCATTGCGCTGGTCGGCGCGTCCGACACGTCGGGCTGGGCACGGTTCATCCTGGCCGCGAGCGCTGCTGTCGGCTACGAGGGCCCGCTGCTGCCGGTGCACCCGACGCATCCGAAGGTCTTCGGCCGCGACGCAGTGCCCAGCCTGCGCGCGCTGCCTGAGCCGGCCGATCTGGCGTTCATCCTGGCGCCGACCGGCGCGGTCAGGTCGGTCATCGACGACGCCGCCGCGTCCGGAGTCAGGAACGTGGTGGTCCTGGCCTCGGGTTACCGGGAGGCTGGCGACGACGGCCGGGAGCTCGAAGACACCCTTGTGGCGCAGGCCGCCGCGCACGGGATCGTGCTGCTCGGCCCGAACTGCCTGGGCTTCCTGAACACCTCGGCCAGGGTGGCGCCGTTCGCCCTGACGGTGCCGCTGCCGCTCACGCCCGGCCCCGTCGGGATCGGACTGCAGAGCGGCGCGCTGTCCAGCGCGCTGCTGTCGTTCGCGCGGGCCCAGGCGATCGGGGTCAGCACGGTGGCCTCGCTGGGCAACGAGGCCATGATCACGACCGCCGACGTGCTCGATTACCTGGTGGCCGACGAGCAGACGCGGGTCATCTGCCTGTTCCTGGAGGAGATCGGCGACCCGGCTTTGTTCAGCGCGGCCGCGCAGCGGGCCGATCAGGCGGGCAAGCCGATCGTTGCGCTCAAGGTCGGGGCGAGCCAGGCCGGGCAGCAGGCCGCACTCGCGCACACCGGCGCGGTCGCCGGGGACGACGCGGTCGTGGACGCCGCGCTGAAGCAGATGAACATCATCCGGGTCGACAGCATCGAGGAACTGCTGACCACCGCCTCGCTGCTCGGCTACCACCAGGTGCCGCGCGGCCGCCGGATGGGCGTGCTGACTGCCTCGGGCGGCGCGTGCGACATCATCGCCGACCGGGCCAGCGCGGAGGGCATTGAGATCCCGCCGTTCGCCGATTCGACCACCGAGGCGATCGCGGCGCACCTGCCGTCCTTCGCGGCAACCCGCAACCCGCTCGACGTCACCGGGTACGTGCTGGCCAACGCGCGCAGCTCGCCGCTGACGGCAATCGACCACGCGCTCGACGCCGCGCTCGCCGATCCCGGCCTGGACTTCGTGCTGTTCACCGGCTTCACCGTGCCGGAGGCGCGCCCGCCGGATGACCGCCTGGCCTCGCTGCTGGAATCCAGGATCGACTGGCTCGCCGGGCGGGTCGCGAGTGCGCCGATCCCGGCTCTGCCCCTCAGCCTCACGTGCGTGGACGTCGGGCCCTACCCGCGCGATCTGCTGGGCGCGCATGGCGTCCACCTGATCAGCGGCATGGACCTGGGCGTCCGGGCGATCGGGAACGCGCTGCGCTGGCAGGAGGGCCGCGGGACCGTGCGGCAGCTGCCCGGCCGGCGCGAGCCGTCCAGCCGTACGGCGGCGCCCTGGTCGGAGCTGGAAGGGCGTGAGCTGCTGGCCGGCGCCGGGATCCCGGTGGTGCCTGGCCGGGTGGTGCACTCCGCCGCCGAGGCGGTCGCGGCCGCCGATGCGGTCGGGCGGCCGGTCGCCCTCAAGATCTCCTCCGCGCAGATCACCCACAAGTCCGACATCGGCGGGGTGGCGCTGGGGCTGAGCTCGGACGACGAGATCTCGGCGGCGTATTCACGGGTCGCGGCCGCGGGGGCGCACGCCGGAGATGCTTCGGGTGCGGTCCTGGTGACCGCGATGCGTTCCGGCGGCACGGAGGTGCTGGCCGGGGTGAGCGTGGATCCCGCGTTCGGCCCCGTGCTGGCCGTCGGGCTGGGCGGCCTGTTCGTCGAAGTGCTTCGCGATGTCAGCCTGCGGGTGCTGCCGGCCGGCGCGGACGAGGTGTCGCGGATGCTCGCTGAACTGCGCGGCCTGCCCCTGCTGACCGGGGCGCGCGGCGGCACACCCGCCGATCTCGATGCGCTGGCCAAGGTGATCAGCGACATCGGGGAGCTGGCCTGCTCGATGTCCGGCCTGCGGGCGCTTGAGATCAACCCGCTGTGGGTGTGCGGCAATCAGGTCGAGGCCCTCGACGTGCTCGTCGTAACTGAAGAGATTCCTGATGGAGAAACGGAGCCGGGCAGATGATTCTTGGAGTTACGTCCGAGCAGGAAGAGCTGCGCGCATCGGTTGCCCGGTTCCTGGCCGACCGCGTGCCGATCACGGCCGTGCGGTCCCTGATGGACGCGGCTGACGGAGGCGATCCCGCGGTCTGGAAGCAGGCGGGCGAGCAGCTCGGCCTGCAGGGGATCGCCATACCCGAGGAGTACGGCGGGTCCGGTTTCTCGTTCGCCGAGCAGGCGATCGTGCTCGAGGAACTCGGCGCGGCGCTGTACGGCGGGCCCTATCTGGCCAGCGCGGTCCTCGCTGCGAACGCGCTGCTGGCGAGCGGCGACGAGGCCGCCAAGAAGGCTTACCTGCCGGGCATTGCCTCCGGCGAGCTGATCGCGACTCTTGCCTTCACCGAGGAAGACGGGTCGTGGGAAGCGAGCGCGACCCGGCTGACCGCGACACCGGCCACCACGGCCGACGCCAGCGTCGTCGGGGGCTGGCAGCTGGACGGTCACAAGAGCTTCGTGCTGGACGGGCACACCGCGGGCCTGCTGCTGGTCATCGGGCGAACAGCAGGCGGGCTGAGCCTGTTTGCCGTACCCGGTGACGCCGAAGGACTGGTCAGGACGCCGCTGCCGACTCTGGACCAGACGCGCAAGCTGGCCCGGCTGGAATTCTCCGGCGTCAGCGCGACGCTGCTCGGCGCGGACGGCGCCGGCGAGGCATTGCTCAGCCGCGTCCTGGACATCGCCGCGATCGCCCAGGCGGCCGAGCAGCTAGGCGGCGCGCAGCGCGCACTGACCATGGCGGTCGAGTACGCCAAGGTAAGGCATCAGTTCGGCCGGCCGATCGGGAGCTTCCAGGCGATCAAGCACCGGTGCGCCGATCTGCTGCTCGAAGTCGAGTCGCTGCGCTCGGCGGTCGTCTACGCGGCGGCCGCGGTCGCCGAGGACTCGCCCGAGATCCCGGTCGTGGCCGCGCTGGTGAAGGCGTACGCCTCGGACGTGTACTTCCATGTGGCGGCCGAGAACATCCAGATCCACGGCGGCATCGGCTTCACCTGGGAGCACGACGCGCACCTGTACTTCAAGCGGGCCAAGGCCAGCGAGCTGTTCCTCGGCGACGCGACGCTGCATCGCGAGCGGCTCGCCACCCGGATCGGGTTGTGAGCCCTGCTCGCTAAGACTGTCGATCACCACCCAGTTTTGTCAGAGGCTCTCGATAGCATGAGCTAAAAGGCTTTAGCAATGCTGCTGCCGGAGGGAGAGCCGCGTTGACGACGAGCTGGGCGCAGTTCCCGCACGACGGGCCTGAGGTACCGGAGGCGATCGAGGCCGGGTTCACCCATGCCGTCGCGGCTCAGTACGCGGATCCGGATGAGCGCGGGTTTGTGGCTGGGGGCGGGGCAGACCTGCTGGAGCCGGGCCCGCAGCTGGCGGCGCTGACGTGGATGGCGGCTGAGGAGGGCATCCAGCTGCTGTCTGATGATGAGATCGTCGGGGTGATGCGCGCGGCGTCGCGGGGGGAGTCGTGGCAGGCCGCGATCAAGCTGCGGTGCGTGGATGAGCTGGCGGGCCGCCGCCAGGCCGTGGTCCGTGACAGCGGGCCGTCGGGGAGGGAGCGGGCGACCGCGGAGATCGGGTGTGCGCTGACTTTGACCGGCCGGTCGGCGGAGGCGTTAGTCGACCTGGCCGAGGGAGTCCGGCACACGGGTGTCGAGGAGGCACTGGCCCGCGGGTGGATTGATGTGGCTAAGGCCAGGGTGTTCGCCGAGGAGCTGGCCGGGCTGCCGTCGGCCCGGGCCTGGTGGATCTCCACCCATGTCCTGGTGGAGGCACCGGATCTGACGACGGCGCAGCTGCGGGGCCGGCTGCGCCGGGCGGTGCTGGCCGATGACCCCGACGCGGCCCGCCGCCGGGCCGAGAAGGCCCGCGCCGGCGCGCGCGTCGAGATGTGGCCGGAGGGGTCAGGGAACTATGCGATCGCCGGGCGGGAGCTGCCCGAGGCGGGCGCGGTGCTGGCTGACCGGCATGTGTCCGCGCTGGCGAAGGCTTTGAAGCGGGCCGGGCGGCCGGGCAGCCTGGATCAGGTCCGGGCTGAGGTGTACCTGGCTCTGCTGTCCGGCCAGAGCCCCGCCGACGTCCTCGCCAGCCCCGGCCCGGACGGCGAAACCGCAAAGCGGTCAGCCGCGGCCGGTGCTGGGGCGGCGGACCTGCCGCCGGGGCTGGCCGGGAACCGCACCGAGCCCGGCGCGGGTGCCGCCGATCCTGGTCCGGTGCTGGTGCACTGGCCGTCGGGGCTGACCGGCACGATCAACCTGACCATGCCGCTGAGCACCTGGCTTGGTATAGCTGACGGGCCCGGCGATGTCGCTGGGCACGGGCCCGCAGACGCTTGGACCTGCCGGCAGATCGCTGCCGCGCTCGCCGCCGGCCAGGCCGGCCGGTACTGCGTGACCATCACCACCGGCGCCGGGCAGCCGCTCGGCCACGCGTGCGCGGCCGCTGCGCCGCCGCGCCCCGCCCAGGCGGGTCATGGCCCGCCCGGACCGGGCGG
>DAIOWC010000320.1:0-5511 GCA_036758685.1 Streptosporangiaceae bacterium
TGCTGGTTGAACATCGAGTCCACGATGTGGATGAACGCCTCGTAACAGTTGAACAGGCCATGCCGGCCGGTCAGCAGGTATCCCTCGAGCCAGCCCTGGCAGGTGTGCTCGGACAGGATCTCCATGACGCGGCCGTCGCCGGCGAGGTTGACGTCGACGGGGAGCGTGGCCTCCTCCCAGGTCTTGCCGGTGACCTCGAGCAGGGCGTTCAGCCGGTTGGACTCGGTCTCGTCCGGTCCGACGACGCGGAAGTTGCGCTCCTTCTCGTTGCGCCGCAGGACGTCGCGCAGCATGGTGCCGAGCACCCTCGTCGCCTCGGACGGGCCGCTGCCGGGGGCGGGGACCGGAACCGCGTAGTCGCGGAAGTCCGGCATGTCCAGGTCACGCAGCAGCACGCCGCCGTTCGCGTGCGGAGTCGCGCCGAGCCGGCGCGGGCCGGCCGGCACGAGGCGCAGGATCTCGGGCCGCGGCGCGCCCCCGGCCGTGAACAGCTCGGGGGCCCGGTAGGACTTCAGCCACCCCTCCAGCTGGCGCAGGTGCGCGGGATTGGTGCGCACCTCCGCGAGCGGAACCTGGTGCGCGCGCCACGTTCCCTCCACCGGCAGCCCGTCCACCTCGGCTGGCCCGGTCCAGCCCTTGGGCGTGCGCAGGACGATCATCGGCCACCGCTGGCCGGGAGCCCGGCCGCCCTGGCGGGCCCCGTCCTGGATGGTGCGGATCCGCCCGATCGCGGCGTCCAGGGCCGCTGCCATTTCCAGATGGGGAACGGGGTGACCCGGGCTGGTCACGTACGCAGGCTCGTAGCCGTATCCGCGCAGCAGCGCGTCCAGCTCGGGCTCGGGGAGCCGGGCGAGCACGGTCGGATTGGCGATCTTCCAGCCGTTCAGGTGCAGGATCGGCAGCACCGCGCCGTCGGCGGCCGGGTCGAGGAACCGGTGCGAATGCCAGCTGGTCGCCAGCGGGCCGGTCTCGGCCTCGCCGTCGCCGATGACGCAGGCGACGATCAGGCCGGGGTTGTCGAACGCGGCGCCGTGCGCGTGCGACATCGAGTAGCCGAGCTCGCCGCCCTCGTGGATGGAGCCCGGCGTTTCCGGCGCGACGTGACTCGGCACGCCGCCGGGGAAGGCGAACTGGCGGAACAGCGTCTGCATGCCCGCCGTGTCCAGCGGCACGCTCGGGTAGATGTCGCTGTAGCTGCCTTCCAGCCAGGTGTTGGCCAGCGCCGCGGGACCGCCGTGGCCGGGCCCGATGACGATCATCATGTCGGCATCGTGAGTCAGGATCGCGCGGTTCAGGTGCGCCCAGATGAAGTTCAGCCCCGGCGAGGTGCCCCAGTGGCCGAGCAGCCGGGGCTTGATGTGCTCGGGCCGGAGCGGCTGGGTGAGCAGCGGGTTGTCCATCAGGTAGATCTGGCAGGCCGCCAGGTAGTTGGCGGCCCGCCAGTACTGGTCCAGCGTCTGCGCGTCCTCGTCCGACAGCGCGGCCGGGCCGGTCACTGCGGCAGCGCGTCCCTGCGGACGACCACGACGGGGCAGTGCGCGTGAGTCACGCAGTGCAGGCTGACAGATCCAACCAACATTCCGGTGAACGCACCGTGACCACGGCTTCCCACGACGAGCAGGTCCGCCTCGCTGGATGCGTCGACGAGCACCTGCGCGGGATGGCCGTAGCCGAGCCGCTGGTCGACCGCCACGTCCGGAGCACCTTCCGCGATCGCGTGGGCGAGCGTATCGACCATGCGCTGGCGCACCTCATCGGTCACGGACTCGGGCGCGACCCCGACGGGCGCGCCTCCCACGGCACCGGGATAGTGCCAGGAATGAATCGCCTGCAGCGTCGCGCCGGTAGCCCCGGCGTAGGCGGCCGCCCACTGCAGGGCCCCGACCGACTCGGCCGAGCCGTCGACTCCGACCACGACAAGCTGCTTGCGTTCTGGGGCCGTGCTCTCGTCAGCTGCCATCTCGCCTTCCTCTCACGCCGGGTGGTGCTCGACCACGGTGTCGGCCGCGGGGAAGAAGAAGCTCTCCCGCTCGTCGCGCCAGTGAACAAGGTACGGCGGCCCGCCGTCGGCGCCGCGGACCTCCACGATCTCTCCGTGCCGGTCCTCATCGCCCTGGCGGCGCCCGTGAACTGTCAGCTCGTCGCCTACTACAGCCTGCATGGTGATCGCTCCCCCCGTAGCGTTTTTCTGCCGCTCTTACCTGCCATCGTCGGACCCGCCCTCGCCGGCCGGGACGGCGGCCCGCCTCTTAGGCCCAGCCGGGCGATCCAGGGCGCAGGTCAGGGCGCTGGGGGCGGCTCGAGGGCGCCGGTCAGCAGGAACTGTGCCAGTGCCGATTCATGCGGCCCGAGCTCGATGTCCTGGCCGCGGAGCCAGCCGTCGTCGTAGTAAGTCCGGCGGTAGCGCTCGGCCCCGTCGCACAGGAGCGTCACGATCGACCCGCCGGTGCCAGCCGCCAGCATCTCGCTAATGATCTTGAAGCACCCCCACAGGCTGGTGCCGGTGGATCCGCCCGCCAGGAACCCGGTCCTGCTTGCCAGCAGCCGGATCGCCGCGATCGAGGCGGCATCGGGCACCTGGATCATCCGGTCGACCAGATCGGGCATAAAGGACGGCTCAAGCCGCGGCCTGCCGATGCCCTCGATCCGCGAGCCGCGCTCGATCGTGACCGTCGGGTCGCCGGTCGACCAGCCGGGGAAGAACGCCGAGTTCTCCGGGTCGACCACGCAGAGCCGGGTGCTCAGCTGCCGGTACCGCACGTAGCGCCCGATCGTGGCGCTGGTGCCGCCGGTGCCCGCCCCGACCACGATCCAGCCCGGCACCGGGTAGCGTTCCAGGGACAGCTGGCTGTAGATGGACTCGGCGATGTTGTTGTTGCCGCGCCAGTCGGTAGCCCGCTCGGCGTAGGTGAACTGGTCCATGAAGTGGCCGCCCGACTGCGCCGCGAGCCGCAGCGACTCGGCGACCACCTCGGTCGGGTCGTCCACGAGGTGGCAGGAGGCGCCGTAGAACTCGATCTGGGCGATTTTCTCCCGGCTCGTGGACGCGGGCATCACCGCGATGAACGGCAGGCCCAGCATCCGGGCGAAGTACGCCTCCGATACCGCGGTCGACCCCGATGACGCCTCGATGACCGGCTGGCCCTCACTGATCCACCCGTTGCAGAGGGCGTAGAGGAACAGCGACCGGGCGAGCCGGTGCTTCAGTGAGCCGGTCGGGTGCGTGGACTCGTCCTTGAGGTACAGGTCGATGCCCCAGGCCGCGGGCAGCGGGAAGGTCAGCAGGTGCGTGTCGGCGGACCGGTTGGCGTCAGCCTCGACCTTCGCGATCGCCGCATGGACCCAGTCCCGGCCCGCCTGGCAGGCCACGTTGGTCACATCGCCCGGTTCAGGCATTGTCGGTTGCTCCCCTCGCCCCTGGGCTGGTGGCGCGCCGCTTCGGCAGCGAACGGCGGGTTCGCGGTCGGCCTCGTTCTACCATGTCGGCCATGAACGCCCGCCTAGCGGCGCCCGCCGGTCTCCTCCTCCTCGGGGCGAGCCTGGCGGCCGGATGCGGCGGAGGCACGGGCGCGCCGGCGCGGGCGGGCGGATCGGTCCGCGCGCCCGCCGCGACTGCGAGCGCGAGATCGACTGCGTCGCCGTCGCCGTCGCCGTCCCTGTCGCCGTCACCCGGCCGGCCGTCCTGGCCACTCGTGGCACCGGTCCCGCCGGTCAGCCCGGCCCTGCACCAGACGCGGGCCCTGCCCGCCGCGCGCGGCCGGGTCCTCAGCGCGGAAATGACCGACCTGTGGGCGGCGGTCGTGTCCGGCCGGCCGGACCTGGGCCTGCCCGCGTTCTTCCCGCTCGCCGCCTATAAGCAGGTGAAGGCCATCGCCGACCCGGCCGCCGACTGGCACACGCGGCTCGTGGGGGAGTTCAGCCTGGACGTGATGGCGGCTCATGACCTGCTTGGCCGCGGGGCCAGGCGGGCGGTCCTGCTCCGCGTGATCGTGCCGGAGGCGCAGGCGAGCTGGATCGTTCCCGGCGTGTGCGCCAACGGCGTCGGCTACTGGCACGTCGCGGGGGCACGGGTGGTCTACCGCGTCGGCGGGCAGGAGCGGTCGATCGGGATCGCCTCGCTGATCTCCTGGCGCGGCCGCTGGTACGTCGTGCACTTCGGGGCCGTCATCCGCACCGCCGGCGGCGGGGTCGTGGACCAGCCGGCCATCGGGCCGGGCACGACCGGGCCGCCGGGCGGATGCTGACCGGGCTCTGCGGCTAGCTGGCCGAGCCGGCGCCGCCAGCGCGGAAGATCGTCTGCGCTGGCTTGGCGATCACCGACAGCGGCTTGGCCACGTCCTCCAGGGCCTTGCCCTCGGCGTCGACGCCGAGGAACGCCGCGACCAGTCCGCCGACGATCATCGCGCCCGCCCCGAGCAGGTAGCCCCAGTAGAGCGACGTCCGGTCCTGGCCGGTCCCGATCAGGTGCCCGTACAGGTGCGTGCCGAGGAAGCCGAAGCACTGCGCGATCGCGAAGAAGACCGCGATCGCCTTGGCCCGCACCTCCAGCGGGAAGATCTCGCTGACGGTCAGGTAGCCAGCGCTCGCGCCGGCCGAGGCGAAGAAGAAGACGACGACCCAGCACAGCGTCTGGGTGGTCGCCGTCAGCACGTCGGCCTTGAACAGCTGGGCCGTGATGACCAGCAGGATTCCGGCCACGAGGTAGGTGCCGGCGATCATCTTGCGGCGGCCGATGGTGTCGAACAGATGCCCGATCGTCAGCGGGCCGAGCAGGTTGCCGACCGCGAACGCCAGGAAGTAGTAGCCGGTGTCCTTGGTGCTGACGTGGAAGAAGAACTCGAGCACCAGGCCGTAGGTGAAGAAGATCGCGTTGTACAGGAACGACTGGGTGATCATGAGCGCGGCGCCCAGGATGGACCGGCCGGGGTAGTGCGAGAACAGCACGCGCAGCAGCGCCAGGTACCCGATCTGCTCCGTGGGCCTGATCTCGATGGCGTTGTCGTCGCTCACCGGCGGCAGCTCGCCCTTGGTCGCCCTGACTTCATTCTCAATCTCGGCGATCGAGCTCTCGGCCGCGCTTTCTCGCCCGTGCATGATCTGCCAGCGAGGACTCTCGGGGAGATTACGGCGGACGTAGATGATGACGAGGGCGAGCACCGGACCGACGACATAGGCGACCCGCCAGGCCGTTCCCACCGCGAGGTTGTTGAGCAGGTAGAGCGTCACGAGAGTGCCGATGATGGCGCCGGCCCAGTAGGTACCGTTGACCGACAGGTCGACGCGGCCGCGGAAGCGGGCCGGGATCATCTCGTCGATGGCGGAGTTGATCGCGGCGTACTCGCCGCCGATGCCCATTCCGGCGATCACCCTCGTGGCGTACAGGAAGATGAACCACTTGCCGCCGGCGGGGGTAGCCGCGGTCAGGCCGCTGCCGATCAGGTAGACGCCGAGCGTGATCATGAACAGGTTCCGCCGGCCGAGCTTGTCGGACAGCCGGCCGAAGAACAGGGC
>DAIOWC010000321.1:0-5495 GCA_036758685.1 Streptosporangiaceae bacterium
AGCACTACGAGGTCTTCGACTGCGCGATGGGCGAGCGGGCGATCAGCCCGATGGGACACGTGCGGATGCTCGCGGCGGTTCAGCCGCTGCTGTCGGGGTCGGTCTCCAAGACGGTCAACATGCCCGAGAGCGCGACCATTGACGACATCGAGAAGATCTACTTCGAGGGCTGGAAGCTCGGCCTCAAGGCGCTGGCGATCTACCGCGACAACTGCAAGGTCGGCCAGCCGCTGTCGGTGGCCAAGACGAAGACGGCCGAGGTGCCCGAGCCCGCGGCAACACCGCACGAGGTCAGGCCGGTCCGGCGGCGGCTGCCCCGGCAGCGCACCGCGACCGTCACCCGGTTCGACGTGGCTGGCGCCGAGGGTTATATGACCGCGTCCAGCTACCCCGACGACGGCATCGGCGAGGTGTTCCTGAAGCTCGGCAAGCAAGGCTCGACGCTCGCGGGCGTGATGGACGCGTTCTCGATGGCGATCTCGGTCGGTCTTCAGTACGGCATCCCGCTGGAGTCCTACGTGGGCAAGTTCACGAACATGCGGTTCGAGCCGGCGGGCCTCACCGATGACGCGGACATCCGGATGGCCAGCTCGGTCATGGACTACATCTTCCGCCGCCTGGCCCTCGACCACCTGACCTACGAGCAGCGGTCTGAGCTCGGCATCCTGACGACCGCGGAGCGGACGGCGCAACTCAACGGCGAGGATCCCGCGCCAGTGCAGGACGAGCTCGACCCGGAGGAGCTGGCACAGTCGGCTCAGGTGGAGAAGCCTCGGCAGCAAGCCTCGCCTGGCGGTGAGGTCAACGCCAGCCGGGCAGCGCAGCCGCGCAGCTCGACCGAGCTGATCGAGTCACAGCAGGGCCGGGTCGCCGACGCGCCGCTGTGCCTTACCTGCGGCACGAAGATGCGGCCGGCGGGCAGCTGCTACGTCTGCGAGGGATGCGGCTCGACCAGCGGCTGCAGCTGAGTCCCTGGGGTCCGGGCGAGGAGAGGATTCCCAGCTCAGGAGCGGTGCTGCGAGACTTGAGCACTGCTCCTGAGCTAGTCATGCAACTGTCGGCGCCACCGATCACAGTGGTTAATGCTAATATGCTTTTATGCGCACCACGGTTGATCTGCCGCCGAATCTGATGCGAGCGGCTAAGGCGCGTGCCGCTGAGGAGGGCGAGAGCCTCAAGGATCTCCTCACCCGGGCGGTGGCACGCGAGGTAGGCATGCCCGCCACGGCAAGGGAAAAGGCGGGGCGCGTGACGCTGCCGTTGATCGCGCGTGACGCCAGCCCGACGGTCCTTGTCACCAATGAGGACATCGCCGACGCGCTCGATGCCCAGGATGTCGAAGGGCTGGCTTCCCAGTGAAGCTTGTTGACGTAGGCGTATGGCTGGCCGCTGTCTGGGGGCGGCACGTCCACCAGCCGGTCGCGGCGGACTGGTTCGCCGAGGAGACAGATGACATCGCGTTCTGCCGTGTTACCCAGACGGGGCTACTCCGGCTGCTGTCCAACCCGGCCATCATGGGCCAGGACGCTATCGATCGCAGCCAGGCATGGCGAACCTACGATCTGCTCTGGGCTGACGAGCGCGTGCACTGGGCCGATGAGCCAGCCGAACTGGATGCCGTCTGGCGGGCGATCTCCGCGCGTGACGACAAGAGCCACAAGCTGTGGACCGATGACTACCTGGCAGCCTTCGCCCAGGCCAGCGACGCGATCTTGGTCACCCTCGATAGCAAGGTGCCCGCCCGCTATCCGTCCGTTCGGGTCGAGCGGCTGCGACCGTCCTGAGCGCTTAGCGGGCGGTCGCCTTCCATTGCGGCCTGCGGAGCCGGTCCATGACCAACGGCGGAAGAATCCCGATCGTGATGATCCCAGCGAGTATCAGGACCGAGTAAACAAGCGCGTTTGAGTGGCCGAACTGAGACGGCGGGATGAGCCCGATCACCAGCGCGGCCGTGGCGGACAAAACTCCGGTCACACACAGCAGCCTTAGCGCTGGCGCCCGGTATCCGCGCGGGTGATCTGGTTGCGAGCGACGCAGCCTGATCGCCGCGATGAACATCAGCACGTACATGATCATGTACACCTGGGTGGCCATCACTGCGAAGATCCAGTAGGCGTGCGAAACGCTCGGTATGAAGGCATAGAGCAGCGCTATGGCCGTGATCACGATGCCCTCGGCTGCCAGAATGCGCACCTCGATGCCCTGACGATTGACCCGCTGAAAGTAGGGAGGCAGGAAACCCTGCTGGCGCCCGATGTTCAGTAGTCCTTCGGACGGGCCGTCTAGCCAGGCCAGTATTCCGGCGAGCGCCCCGGCCGCCAGCGCGATCGCGATCACCGGCACGCCGAACGCGAGCCCGAAGTGGGTCAGCAGCCGCTTGAACGCCTGCATCACGCCTGCGGTGAAGCTGATCTGATGTGACGGAACAACCCAGGAAATGGCCAGCGTCGGGAAGATGAACACAGCGAGGCACAGTCCCAGGGCCAGGAAGATGGACCGTGGATAGTCGCGGCCTGGATTCCGGAGTTCGCCGATGTGCACTGCGTTGACTTCGACGCCGGCGTAGGTGAAGAAGCTATTGACCACCAAGACGATGCTGGCGATTCCCTGCCAGGCAGGCAGGACGCGATCGGCCGTCATCGGCGCTTCTGAGTGGTTGCCCTGAAGCAGATACGCAACGCCGAGAACGACGATGATCGCTCCGGGGATCAGCGTCCCGATCACGGTGCCGCTTGACGAGAGCGCGGCAACGAGAATCGAGCCGCGCGAGGTGACCAGCACGCCGGCCCAGAAGAGGACGATGATGACGACGGCCGTGTATACACCGTTACCGGCAAGGCGCGGATCGATGACGTAGGCGAGAGTGTCGGCAACGTAGGCAAGTAGCGCCGGGTAAAAAAAGATGGTCTGCGCGAACTCGCACCACACTGCGAGCAGCCCCATGGGAGCGGAGATGCCCTGCTCCACCCAGTTGTAGACCCCTCCCGGCCAGCCGGAGGCCAGCTCCGCGGCGACCAGCGATACGGGAACCAGAAACAGAACTGCGGGCAGGACATACAGCGATACCGAGGCAAGTCCGAGCACCGCCAGCGGCGGCGTCGACCCCAGGTTGCCGACTGAGCCCACGGTAATGAACGCAAGCGCAACCCAGGTGATCGACTTCCTGGCTGTCGGGTACGGCCGGTGGCCCATGAGCCCCCGACCGCGAACCGGGGCGCTGCCAGCAGCCAGGGTTGCCCGCGGCTGCTGGCGCCGTCGTTCCCACATGGATTAACGGTCCCATGAACGCGGGCCGGTCGCCGCCGCGCACGCGTTCCTTCGTACGCGGGTGAAATCAGGAGCCGCGGCATCGTTGACGGGGCAGAAGGCGAGCAGGATGACGCCCCGTTCGCTGTCTGCGTGCTGCTGCGACAAGACTGGCCAGGTCTTGCCTGGCGCGGTGATGCTCCTTAGCCGGCTCGATATTCCGTCGACTCGCTGGGTTGTGGCGCGCTAGCCTGCGCGGCTGTGGCCGGCGAAGAGTTTCTCACCCAGTTCTACGACTCCTACGACGAGATCGAAGAGCAGTTCCAGCAGACGCTCGACGAGACCCTGCACCCGGCTGGCCCGGAGGGGATGTACGAGCTGGTCGCCAGCCTCGCCCTTCCCGCTGGCGCCGGCGCCGTCGACGTCGGCTGCGGAGGCGGCTGGCACACCATGGAGCTCGCCCGGCAGTTCGGCCTGAGCGTGCTCGGCGTCGACCCGGTGCCAGCCCGTATCGAGGAAGCCAGGCACGAGCTGGCGGGCGCGCTGCGGGAGTCCGCCGATCTGACCGGCCGGGTGAGCTTCGAACCGGGGGTCGCCGAGCACCTGCCCGCGGGCGATGCGTCGATGGACCTGGTCTGGTGCCGGGACGTCCTGGTTCACGTCGAGGACCTCGCCGCCGCCTACGCCGAGTTTCGCCGGGTGCTGCGGCCGAGCGGCCGCGCGGTCGTGTACCAGATGTTCGGTACCGGGCAGATGGAACAGCGCGAAGGACAGTGGCTCTACTCCGTACTTGGGTGCGTCCCGGCGAACATGGATCCGCACCGGACGGAAGCAGCGATCGCGGCCAGCGGGCTCCGGCTCGACAACTGCATCGTGCTCGGAAGCCAGTGGGGCGAGGCGGCGGAGGAGCGCTCGGGCGCGGGCGGCCGCCACCTTCTGCACGCCGCGCGCCTGCTGCACGACCCCGATCGGTACATCGAGCGCTTCGGCCGCGCCAACTACGACATCGCCCTGGCCGACTGCCGGTGGCACATCTACCGGATGATCGGCAAGCTCAGCGGCCGGATCTATCTCCTGTCCGCGCCCGGCTGACCGCAGCCACCATTCCGGTCGCGGTCAGTCCAGATCTGACCAGTCCAGCAGGCGCTGCAGCACCAGCTCGTCGCCACCGACCCGCAGCGATTGCCGCCCCTGGCGGCGGTAGAAGGCCAGGACGAAGTCTTCCGGGGTGCCGGCCACCGTCACGCGCGGCGCCGCCAGCCGCCCCGGCAGCGCGTCTGGCCCCGGCGCCGTTGGCTGGCGGGTCACCCTCGCCGCATCTCGGCCAAGCTCGACGAGCCAGGTGCCGCCGTCGCCGGCCTGAAGCAGCATCCGCGCCGGGTCGTGCGGCCACGGCCCCATCGTCTGCAGGCCGATGGTCAGGAACGCGCCGACCCCGTCGGCCGCAGCCAGCGGCGGCAGCGGCTCCGCGCGGCCTGCGGCCTGCTGGGCGTCGAACGCGTGCACCGTCGCCTCCTGCACCTGATGGCGGGCCACGGCGCCTGCCGTCATGGGCGCGCCCGAGGCGGCCCACCATGTCCAGCAGCCCCGGTCTGGCCCGGCGGCGCGCAGCGAGTCCGTGAGCGCCTTCGCAGCAGCGGCCGACCAGGTCAGCAGGTCGCCGTGCGGCTCGCGGTCCCCGACCTGGTCGTCGCCCGGAGGCTGATCGGCCGGCCCGGCCGCAACCGCTGCTGACCAGAACCGGTGCACCTCGCCGAGGTGGGTGACGAGATCGCGAACCGACCAGCCGGGACAGCCGGGCACGCGCGCGGCGAGATCGGCCTGCCCCGCGGCCGATCGCAGGGCGGCCGAGCGGTCCTCGATCAGCGCGAGCATGTCCTCAAAGCCCAGATCTCCCATGCTGAGCGTTCTAGCACGCCGGGCCGACACTCACCGGCCGGTCAGGCCGGGTGCATCCGGCTCGCCCGGCCGCACGACGCCGGTCTCGTAGGCCAGGATCACCGCCTGCACCCGGTCCCGCAGCCCAAGCTTGGCCAGCAGGTTCCCGACGTGCGACTTGACCGTTGCCTCGCTGACGACCAGGTCGGCGGCGATCTCCGCGTTGGTCAGGCCGCGGCCCAGCCGGAGCAGGATCTCGCGCTCCCTGGCGGTCAGCGAGGCCAGGCGCGATGGCGCCGGCAGCGTCTGCGCCGGCCTGCGGGCGAACGCGTCGATCAGCCGCATCGTCACCGACGGCGCGAGCAGCGCGT
>DAIOWC010000322.1:0-5460 GCA_036758685.1 Streptosporangiaceae bacterium
CCTGCGCGATCGAGGACTTCCCCGAGCTCGAGCCGCCGTTGAGCACGATTACCTGCAGCATGCAGATTCCAGGTAGCAGGGCGCCGGAGACCTCCGTTACCGGTCGTCGCGCCCATCGCGAATCGCGGCGATGAGTTCTTCGGCCCGCTCGGCAGTGAGACCGGCCATCGGGCTTGCCGGCACGGGCGCAGCTGCGAGCATGCGGTGTATTCGAGCCGCGGTCTCAGTGAGCAGGTGTGGCGGGATTCGCATAAGGACCATTCTGCCCATCCCGGCGGGAGGCCCACCGCCGGATCGGCTAGCTCAGCAGCAGCGATAGTCGCGAGACGGCCAATAGTGCTCAAAGAGCGTCCGTACTGGCCGTCTCGCGACTATCGCTACCGTTGACGTGGCTCAGACTGTGGCGAGATGTCCATCGCGACCGTGGGTGTGCGTCGTAGCTGTGACGATTGGAGACTTCAGTGAAGTTCATGATGATCCACTACCTCGACCAGTCGCTGACCTGGTCCGAGAACGGGGTCGAAGGCGAGGACCCGGAGGAGACGCGGGACAGGGACGCGTGGGACGAGGAGATGGCCGCCCGCGGGATCCTGGCCGGCGGCGGCGTGCTGCGCGGGCCCAGCGAGGCCAAGACATTGAAGGTCCGTAACGGCGAGGTCCTGCTGACCGACGGCCCGTTCGCCGAGACCAAGGAGCAGATCGCCGGCTACACCGTCCTCGAGTGCGCCGACATGGACGAAGCGATCGAGATCGCGGCGCGGCATCCGACGGGGAGGTTCGGCACATTCGAGCTGCGCCCGTACTCATGGATCTGATGTGCTTCGATGGCTGAGTGGATCTAGGACTCGCGGGCAAGGTCGCTCTCGTCGCGGCGTCGAGCAAGGGACTCGGGAGGGCATCAGCGTTCGCGCTAGCCCGTGAGGGAGCACGAGTCACGATCTGCGCGAGAAGCGCCGCGGAGCTGAAGGCGGCGGCGGGGGAGATCTGGGCCGAGACCGGCGCCGAGGTACTCGCCGTTCCGGCTGATCTGGCGACCGCCGCCGGGATCAGCGAGGTGGTCGCGAAGACCGCCGAGCGCTTCGGCGGGATCGATGTCCTGGTCGACAACTCCGGCGGGCCGCCGCGCGGCAGTTTCGCCGACCTGACCGACGAGGACTGGATCAAGGCGTTCGAGATCGTCACGCTGAACTTCGTGCGCTTCGTCCGCGAGGTCACGCCCTACATGCGCCGCAAGAGCTGGGGCCGGATCATCGGCATCCAGTCGATGTCGGTCAAGCAGCCGGTGGGGAACATCGACCTCTCCAACGGCACGCGGCCCGGCGTGGCCGGCCTGATGAAGGCGCTCATGCCGGACCTCGCGCGCGACGGGATCACGATCAACCTCGTGCTGCCGGGCTCGTTTGCCACCGACCGCATCCTGGCCGCGGTCCCGGTCGAGGAGCGGGAAGAGGTCGCGAAGCGCCTCGGCGCGGGCATCCCCGTCGGGCGCCTGGGGGATCCGATGGAGCTTGGCAACCTGGTCGCGTTCCTGGCCTCCGAGCAGGCGTCCTACATCACCGGCGCGGCCTATCAGGTCGACGGCGGCGCGATCAGGTCGAACCTGTAAGGCCGGAGGCCTCTTCGAGCAGCTCGGCGAACATCTGCTGCACCCGCTCGTCGGCCACGTCCTCCTCGGCCAGGTAGTCGCCGAACAGCTGCAGCGGGGTCCGCCCGGTCCTGGTCGGCTTGTCCTGCCCGTGGCTGCCTGGCCGCTGCCGGTGCGCGTCGTCGAGCTGGACCTCGAGCGCGTTGGGCAGCTTCTCGCGGACGAGGTCGCCGAGGCCGGCGCGGGCCTTCTCCGCGAGGATCACCCGCAGGTAGGCATCGCCCGCCTGCTCGCCCTCCTCGAGGACCTGGTCCAGCGGGCCGCGCAGGGTCCTGAGTTTCCGCCCGCCCGTGACGTCGACCCGCCGGGCGTCCGCGCGCTTTCCCGGCGCGGCCGTGACGATCAGCGCCCCGGGCTCGTTCGCCTCCTCGCCGAAGTCGATCGCCAGCGGTGACCCCGAGTAGAAGGTGGGGCACGGCGCCGGGATCTCCTGCTGGCGGTGGAGGTGCCCGAGCGCCGCGTAGTGCGCGGACGAAGGGAGGATGCTCGCCGGCACCTCGTACTCGAACGTGGTCTGCACGTCCCGCTCGCCGCCGCCGCGCCGGCCGCCGAGGAACGTGGCGTGCGTGGTCACGATGTTCACGCTGTCGGCGGTGAATCCGGCGGTCAGCATCTCGATGATCGCCGCCGTCCGCCGGGCGTAGTCGAGCGCGTGCTCGGCCTGCTCGTGCAGCAGCAGCTCGGCCGCCCGGACCGCGTAGCGCTGGGACAGGAACGGCATCGCGGCGACCGTGACGCGCTCGCCGCCGCGGGTCGTGAGGTGCAGCGTGCCGCCCGAGTCCGGGGCCTTGGGCGTGCCGAGAACGTGCAGCCCGAGCTCGCCGAGCACCGGCCGGTACACGCTGTCCAGGAGGTTGGGATTGTCGTGGTTCCCCGCGATCGCTACGACCTGCCGCCCGTCCCCGCGCAGGGCGAGCAGGGCGCGTATGACCTGGCCCTGGGCTCTCGGGCTCGGCACCTGGGTCTCGAACAGGTCCCCGGCGATCAGGACAAGGTCGACGTCCTCGGACCTCGCCGTCCCGACGAGGCTGGCCAGGACGGCCTCGTGCTCGTCGTACCGGTCGCGGCCCTTGAGGACCTTTCCGACATGCCAGTCGCTGGTGTGCAGGATCTTCATGATGGACACATTCTGGCAGCCGGGACCGACGGGCGAAGTGGCTACGATGCGACCGTGACCGAGCGATCTGAGCCTGCGCCGGAGGACTGCTGGGTAGCGGGCTCGGCAGTGTTCTCCCCGGCCCCGAGCCGGCCGAAGGCAGTGTTGGGGCAAGCACTGTCGGGGCCGGCGGACGGACTGACACTCGCGGTGAAGGACATGTTCTTCATCGAGGGGCATGTCTCCTCCTACGGGCACCCGCGCTGGCGCGAGACCCACGCCCCGAGCGACCGCACGGCGCCGGTCGTGTCCCGCCTCCTGAACGCCGGCGCCTCGATCGCCGGCCTCGCCAAGCTGGACCAGATCGCCTGGTCGATCATCGGCAACGCCAGCGAGGGCATCCCGCCGCTGAACCCGGCCTACCCGGACCGCTTCACCGGCGGATCGTCATCCGGCCCGGCCTCCGCGGTCGCCTGCGGGCTGGCCGACGTCGGCATCGGCACCGACACCGGCGGCTCGATCCGGGTGCCCGCGGCGGCGTGCGGCCTGTTCGGGCTGCGGCCGACTCACGGGCGGATCAGCACCGACGGCGTGCTGCCGCTCGCGCCAGCGTTCGACACGGTCGGCGTCCTCGCGCGCCAGCTGGAACCGCTCGCCCGGACGCTCGGAGTTCTCCTTGACGGGAACGACGCTGCCGCTCCCGCCCGGCGCCTTGTCCTGCCGGCCGACTGCCTGGCCGCAGTGAGCGCCGAGACGGCCGGTGCGGCTCGCGGGGTCGCGGTCCTCCTCGCCCAACGCACCGGCCTCGAGCTGATCGAGGCCGACCTCGGGGAGTTCTTCAGCGCGGAGGCCGCGGACCTGTTCGCCCGCAATCAGGGCAGGCAGGTCTGGCAGGCCCTCGGACCGTGGCTGGCGGAGAACATCGACGTGCTGGCGGCGGATGTGGCCGGCAGGGTGCGGCGGGCCGAGTTGCTGAGTGCGGCGCCGCCGGCTGAGCAAGATCAGGATGTGAGGGCCTGGGAGGCCTATACGGCTGGCCTGGCGGAGAAGCTGCCGGAGGGCACGGTCGCCGTGGTCCCGGTGATGCCTGGCCTGACGCCGCTCCGGACGGCATCAGCGGACGAGCTGGCCGAGTTCCGGGCCAGCGCGTTGCGGTTCACGGCGTCGGCGAGCCTGAGCGGCCGGCCCGAGCTAGTCATTCCGCACCTCCGGCAGTCCGGGACGGGAGCGATCGGCGTCGGCCTGCTCGGGTCGCGCGGGAGTGATCTTGATCTCATTAGGCTTGCTAAACAAGCCTGGAACTAGGGCCGGCCTGCCGGGAGTGACTGGCCTGGGGAACCCGCGTTCCCGCCATCGGAATGATCGGACCACCCTGGCGCCTTGTACCTGCCGTGACAGCCAGAATTAGCCAGAAGGTAGCGGTCAGCGTCGTCTTCGTCGCGGCCATGTTCATGTCGATCATGGACGTGACGATCGTCAACGTCGCGCTGCCGACGATCGGGCGTGATTTCCACGTCAGCCCGGTCGCCGTTGACAGCATCTCGATCGGCTTCCTGGTGAGCCTGGCTATCTTCATTCCCGCGTCCGGCTGGCTGGGCGACCGGTTCGGCGGCAAACGCGTGCTGCTCGCGGCCATCGTGGTCTTCACCGGCGCCTCGGCCCTGTGCGGACTGGCGACCGGGCTGGGCGAGCTGGTCATGTTCCGCGTGCTGCAGGGCGTCGGCGGCGGGATGCTCGCGCCGGTCGGGATGGCGATGCTGTTCCGCGCGTTCCCGCCCGAGGAGCGGATCCGGGCGTCCTCCATTCTCACTGTGCCGACCACGCTGGCGCCGGCGCTCGGTCCCGTGCTGGGCGGGCTGCTGGTGACCGATCTGTCGTGGCGCTGGGTCTTCTACGTGAACGTGCCGATCGGCCTGGTCGCGTTCCTCTTCGGGCTGATCTTCCTGGAGAGCGCGCCGCAGGAGCGGCCGGGGCGGTTCGACCTGCCGGGGTTCCTGCTGTCCGGGCTCGGCCTCGGGCTGCTCATGTACGGCGTGTCCGAGGGGCCGGTCAAGGGCTGGCACTCCTCTGATGTCCTGACGACGGTCGCGGTCGGGGCGGTTCTGCTCGTCGCCATGGTGATCGTCGAGCTGCGGACTTCCGCGCCGATGGTGGACCTGAGGCTGCTGACGAACCGGCTGTTCCGGTCGAGTAATGGCGTCATGATCCTGGCGTCGATCGCGTTCCTCGGCTCTCTGTACGCGATCTCGCTGTACTACCAGGACGGGCGCGGGCTGTCGGCGCTGCAGTCGGGGCTGAGCACGTTCCCGGAGGCGTTCGGCGTCATGGCGGGCGCGCAGCTGGCGTCGCGGTTCCTGTACCCGCGGCTGGGCCCGAAGCGGCACATCACGCTCGGGCTCGTGGGCGTCTCGATCTCGATCGCATGTCTCGCCCTGCTCGGGCCGGCGTCCAGTCTGTGGTGGGCCCGGCTGCTGATGTTCACCCTGGGCCTGGCGATGGCGCAGGTGTTCGTGCCACTGCAGGCGGCGGCGTTCGCCACGATTACGCGGGCGGCGACCGGGCGGGCGTCGACCATGTTCAACGCGATCCGCCAGCTCGGCGGTGCGGTGGGCGTGGCGGTCCTGACCTCGGCGATCGTGGCGGTCGGGCCGCTGCACCTGGTCGGTGGTCACGCGGTGGCAAACCTGACGGCGTACCGGGTGGCGTTCCTGGTCGGGGC
>DAIOWC010000323.1:0-5334 GCA_036758685.1 Streptosporangiaceae bacterium
CCTCCGAGCGCGCTCACTCTGAGTACGCCGTTCGTCGGCATCACCAGCGATATCCGCGGCCCGTCGGCGCCGCCTGCTGTCCCCCTGGCAACGTATCCAGCCGCCTCCGTGCCGTATTCGCGCACGTGACCGGCACGTGACCAGCTTCACAACTGACCGTTGATTTCGTACCGACCCTGGGGATACCGTCTAGTCGGCATGTAGTCATTCCGGCCAACATCGGTTCACAAGCAAGGAGGACCGTATGACAGCAGCCACGGCGGATCCAGTCACCGGGCAGCGGGGTTTTGCCTCCTCGCTGGTGCACCGGCAGCTGGATTCGTATCCGGACACGGGCAGAAGAATCTTCTATCTCGCCATCGTCGTGCTGGCCACGATCACCTTGTACTACGAGCTGTATGTCGGTGGCTCGGTGTCCACGCTGGTCCTGACCCACTTCGGCATGACGTTCAAGTTCTACGTGCTCACGCTGGCGTTCGGGAACCTGCTCGGCGCGTTCGGCTCGCTGTTCGCGGGACTGACTGACCGGTACGGCCGGGCGAATCTAGTCGTCTTCGGCCTGCTGTTCGCAGCGATCTTCGTGGAGTTCATCCTCCCGATCGCTCCCAACAAGTGGGCTTTCGTGGGCGAGGGTTTCATCGTCGGCATCGTCGAGGGCATCTGCCTCGTCGCCACCCCGGCCCTGATCCGCGACTTCTCGCCGCAGGTCGGCCGCGCTACGGCGATGGGGTTCTGGACCACCGGTCCTGTCCTCGGCAGCCTGATCGTCGCGATCGTCGGCAGCATCACGATCCCGGCCAACCCCGCGCTCAACTTCTGGACGCACGAGTACCGCATCTGCGGCGTCGTCGGGCTGGTCGTCACCGTGGTCGCCTTGCTCTGCTTGCGGGAGCTATCGCCGCAACTGCGGGATCAGCTGATGGTCAGCATGCGGGACCGGGCGCTGATCGAGATGCGGGCCAAGGGCATCGACATCGAGGCCGCGCTGAAGAACCACTGGCGCCAGCTGCTCAAGGCCGACATCGTCGTCTCCGCGGTGGCGGTCTCGGTGATGCTGCTGATGTACTACGCCCTGGTCGGCTTCCTGGTCATCTACGCGACGTCGATCTTCGGCTACAGCCTCAACGAGGCCAACAACCTCGGCTACTATGCCTGGGCATTCAACGCCTGCGCGGTGGTCCTCGTCGGCATGCTCTCCGACCGGTTCCGGGTCAGGAAGCCGTTCATGGTGGTCGGCGGCATCGGCGCCGCGGTGCTGATCGTGCTCTTCCTGGAGCAGGCCAAGGTCGGGGCGCATCCGCACTTCGCCACGATCGCGGCCCTGCTCGCCATCATGCTGTTCTTCATGGGCGTGGCCTACACCCCCTGGATGGCGAGCTTCACCGAGACCGTCGAGGACAAGAACCCGGCTGCGATCGCCGCCGGCCTCGCGATCTGGGGCTGGATCATCCGCGTCATCATCTTCGCCTCGTTCCTGTTCCTCCCCGTCGTGATCAACTCGGTCACGCCGATTGTCAACTACGGGTCGAACCTGACGAGCATCACGACGAAGTACCCCGTGCTGACCGATCTTTCACAGCCGGCCTTTGCCGCGGCCGCGACCGAGACGAAGCCGTACGCCACCCAGCTGGCCTGGGCCGGGGCCAATCCGACCATCGTCGCCACGGCCACGCAGTACTCCACGCAGCTCGCCAACGCGGTGAAGTTCGCTCCGGAGCTTGCAGTCATCAAGGCCAACGAGGCCCTGTTCCTGCAGGCCGCGAAGTACCCGGCGAACAAGGTCCCGGCAGCCCTCGCGGCCAAGCTGGTCACGGCCGCCGGCGGCGGTCTGAAGGGCCTGGGTATCCTCAGCGCGATTTCGAAGAACTCGGCTGCGATCGACGGCGTCATCGCGGTGGCTCCGCAGCTCCAGACGCTGGTGCCGTACACCACGCAGCTGACGCAGCTGGCTGCGGTGCCGAAGCCAGTCCTGGCCGTGGCCACGAAGTACGCCACGCAACTGGGCGCGCTGGCGAAGGTCCCGACCTCTGACCTGAACTACTTCATCACGAACGGACCGACCACCGCGTCCGCGCTCGCGAAGTCGCCAGGACAGTGGCGGACCTGGTTCTGGGTCTGCTTCGGCGGAATGATCTTCTTCCTGCTGAGCATCCCGCTGCTGCGCGGCCGCTGGCGGCCGCGTGACGCGAAGCGCGATGAAGAAGAGCACGAGGCAATGGTGCAGGCAGAACTGGCCAAGCTCTCCGGCGCCGCCACCACCACCACCTGATCCGCAGTCTCAACCTAAGAGCCGCTGGGGCGGGCCGCATCTGCGGCCCGCCCCAGCGGCATTAGCGGACGGGCCGGGATCAGCCCGGGCCAGCGTCGGCAGGCCCGTAGGTGTCCTCCCACTCCCTGGGCGGCCCGATAGTCGCGGCCTCGGGGCCGAACCGGGCAACGTACTCGGGGTGGACGAGGCGCCACCGCTGGTCTTCCTCGCCAGGTGCGGGCACGCCGGCGAGCTCGTAGCCGAGCCGGTCCAGGCACACGTGCCAGCCCGCGCCGTCCCTGGCGACCTTGCCGAGTTCGATGAACGTGGCGGTGAACTCAAGCGTGGTCCCGTCCTCGTGCGCGGTGAGCTCGAACCGCAGCGTGTCCTCGCCCCAGGTGAACTCGAGCAGCTTCGGCGGATCGAAGGCGTGCATCCGGCCGTCCATCGGCGGCACCGGAACCTGGCTGAACGCGAACCGCAGCGGTGCGCCGACGGTCGTCATGTCGCCCTCGATCGTGGTGGGGAACCAGGCCGCCAGGTGACCGGCCTCGGTAAGCGCGCGCCAGACCTTCTGCGGCGGATGCGGGAGCTGCCGGGTAAAGCGCACCGCGATAGTGGCATCGCCGCGCTCCAGCACGCCGAAGTCCTGCTCCTGTGGTGCGTCGATCTCGGTCATCAGGAGTCCTTTCCGTGGTCGTCGTCCATCTCGTCCAGGTGGCGGGCGAGGTCGTCGAGGCTGGCGGCCCACAGCCGCCGGTAGGGCGTGAGCCACGCGTCCACCGCCGCGAGGGGACCGGGCTCGAGCCGGTAGAGCCTGCGCTGGGCGTCGATGCGCGTGTGGACCAGGCCGGCGTCCCGCAGCACCCGCAGATGCCGAGACACGGCGGGCTGGCTCATGGCCAGCTCGGCTACCAGGTCCCCGACCGGCCGCTCGCCCGCAAGCAGCAGATCGAGGATCCGCCGCCGCGTCGGCTCGGCCACAACCTCGAACGTCGACTGCATGCCGCCTAATATAACTGATCAAATATATAAGTGGCAAGGCATAAGATCGCCACGCCGACTCTTCCCCTGAAGTGGCGGCGGGCAGGGGCCTTCCCGACGCGACGTTTGCCTGAATGGTGTTGCGCCAGCCAACCACACCAATCAGACAAACGTTCGGGCGATGATCTTCAGCCCCGCCCGCAGATCGGGCAAAACCCGCAATCTGCCATCCGGGAACAGGGGCCAGGCGCCCCGGGCCATGATCGGCCCAGACGTTTGCGTGGAGAGTACGAAGGGTTCGTACGGGACACGCAAACGTCGCCGGGACCGGCTAGCCGGCCAGATGGCGGGCGAAGAAGAGCGGCGCGCTTCAACCTCAAAGGCCGGAATGCCCGCATATCGCCAGGGGAAGAGCGCCAAGCAGCCGAGGGCGAACCCCGGCGCACGACGACCTAATAGCTGGTGTGCATGAGCTGGCGCACCGAGTTGAGCGTGTCCTCGGCCAGGTCGCGGGCGCGCTCGTTACCGGCGGCCAGGATCTGCCGCAGGTATTCAGGATCGGCGGCCAGCGCGGCCCGGCGCGCTCGGATCGGGGCGAACCGCTCGTTGATCGCCTCGATGACCGCCGCCTTCAGCGCGGCCGCCCCGCCGCTGCCGATCTGCTCGGCAACCGCTTCCGGTGACTCATCCCGGCAGAGCGCCGCGATGAGCACGAGGTTCGAGACCTCCGGCCGCAGCGCCGGGTCGAAGGTGATCTGTCGCTCGGAGTCGGTGACCGCCTTCGCCACCAGCCGCGCGGTCTCGTCCGCCGTAGCGCGCAGCGCCACGGCGTTGCCGCGGCTCTTGCTCATCTTCCCGCCATCGAGACCGAGTAGCAGCGGCGCCCGGCTGAGCAGCGCGTCGGGTTCGGTGAAGTACGGGGCGTCCGGGCTGTACCGCTCGTTGAACCGGCGCGCGATCACCCTGGTCAGCTCGAGGTGCGGCAGCTGATCTATGCCGACCGGCACCAGGTTCGCGCGGCAGGCGAGAATGTCGGCCGCCTGGTGCACCGGATAGGCGAACATCAGGCCGGTCATCGCCGTGGAACCGGACGCGGTCATCTCCTCCTTGACCGTCGGGTTCCGGCCGATCTCGGCGACGCTGACCAGACTCAGGAACGGCAGGAGCAGCTGGTTCAGCTCGGGCACCTGACTGTGCGCGAATATCGTCGCCCGATCCGGGTCAATCCCGACCGCCAGGTAGTCGGCGAGCACGCCGAGCACATCGGCCGGGAGCTGTGCGGTCGCGAACCGGTCGGTTATCACCTGGTAGTCCGCGATGAGCACGAACAGCTCAACGCCGGCCTCCTGCAGCCGGACGCGGTTAGCCACCGTGCCGAAATAGTGGCCGATGTGCAGCGGCCCGGTCGGCCGGTCGCCGGTCAGGATGCGGAACGCGCCCGGATCGCGGGCGACTGCCTGCTCGACGGCGACACTGCGCTGCAGGCCGGCCTGCGCCGAGCGGGTAAGGGTTGGGGTGGACATAGCACGTGCCTCCTAGGAAGTAAGCCCAGCCCGCGGCACGCGACGTTCCCAAAAAAAAACGGCGCCGCCTGGGCGGGCACCGTCGAACAACAGCAAGGACAGGCGGCCGCCTAGCGCGGCCACCACCAGCACGAGCGCCGTAGTCGTTGCATGTTTCCAGCCTAGCCGAGTTCGGCGGGCCAGGCCATCGCTAGGCCGTGCGCTGCAGGTCGCTGGTCCGCAGGTGGCAGCCGGGCAGGATCAGGTCATCGGCGGCCGGCCGGCAGCCCGTGAGGATCCAGCGGCACAGGCCCGCGAGCTGGTAGCTGATCAGCGGCGGGACCGCGTCGCCGACGTGCCGGTACATGTTCGCGACCGAGCCGGCGAGCCGGTAGTCGCGCGGGAATCCCTGGAGGATCGACATCTCCCTGACTGTGCACAGCCGGTCCTGCTCGGGGTGGGCGTACCGGCCGTTGCCGATGTGGCCGCACTCGCGCTTGATGGTGACCGCAGGCCTGTCCCAGTGCAGCCGGCCGTAGATGTCGGGATGGCTGCCGAGGTCGCCGCGCGCGACCCGGCGTGTCATCGCGGGCGTGAGCA
>DAIOWC010000324.1:0-5197 GCA_036758685.1 Streptosporangiaceae bacterium
CGCCACGACGGCGGGGTTACCTCAAGGATCTGCGCCGACCGGTCATGCCGGGCGGGCTGCCGCTCGCCGTGCTCACCCGAGACGACCCGCACCGTGCAGCCGACCTCGCGCAGCCTGGCCGTGACGATCTCCAGCCCGTAGACGACCCCGGCAACCGAGTCCGGGTAGTCGGCGGCCATCTGAATGATCACCGGCTCGATCGGCTCCCGGACGACGGTCCGGCCCGGCGCCAGCGTGCCGCCGCCGAGAGTGGCCAGCATCGTCCCGGCCCGGCTCGCCGCGCGCAGCTGCAGTTCGTAGTCGACCCCGCGCTCGAACCGGGCCGAAGCCTCCGAGAACAGCCGGTGGCGCCGGCTCATCCGCGCGGTGCCCCGCGCGGAAAAGTGCGCCGCCTCGATCACCACGTCGCGCGAGTCCTCCGAGACTTCGGTGGCCACTCCGCCCATGGTTCCCGCGAGCGAGATCGGCCCGGAGGAGTCCGTGATGAGGATGTCCTCGGGGTCGAGCGCGCGCTGGACGTGGTCGAGCGTCTCCAGCTGCTCGCCCGGCCGGGCCCGGCGCACGACGATAGGGCCGGAGAGCCGGCCCCGGTCGAAGGCGTGCAGCGGCTGGCCGAGTTCCAGCATCAGGTAGTTGGTGACATCGACGGCGAGGGATACGGTGCGCTGGCCCGCGCGCGCGAGCCGGATCCGCATCGGCAGCGGCGTGCGCGCGCCGAGGTCGATGCCGTGCACCTCGCGCAGGATGAACCGGTCGCAGGCCGTCGGGTCCTCGATGCTGGCCGGGTAAGCCTCCGGCGCGGGCGCCTCGAGGTCGGCGGGCAGCCCGACATCGGCCGGGTCGGTGAACGGCACCTGATAGGCGATTGCCAGCTCGCGCGCCATGCCGCGCACGGACAGCGCGAAGCCCTTGTCCGGCGTGACGTTCACGTCGAGGACGACGTCGCGCAGGCCGGCGTAAGTTACGAAGTCCAGGCCGAGCGGCGCATCGGCGGGCAGCACGAGAATGCCGGAATGATCATCCCCGATGGCCAGCTCGGACACCGAGCAGATCATGCCCTCGGAGACCCGGCCGTAGGTCTTGCGCGCGCCGATCTCGAACCCGCCGGGCAGCACGGCACCCGGTAGCGCGAGCGCCACCCGGTCGCTCGCGGCGAAGTTCGTAGCGCCGCAGATGACGTGCCGTTCCTGGCCGTCACCGGTGGACACGGCGCAGTACCGGATGGGCTTGTTGAAGCCGGTCAGCTCCTCGACGTCGAGCACCTCGGCGACGACCACGCCGCTGATGTCATCGCCCACCGGCTCGATGGACTCGACCTCCAGGCCGCAGGCGGTGAGCCGGCGGGCGACCTCCTGCGCGTCGACCTCGGCCTCCCCGGCGGCGGCGACGTTCGCGTACTCAAGCAGCCACGACAGCGGGACCCGCATCACGCCTCCATTCCGAAAGCGCGGCTGAACCGCACGTCGCCCTCGAGCGTGTCCCGGATATCCGCGACGCCGTGCCGGATCAGGACCGACCGCTCGATGCCGAGGCCGAAGGCGAATCCGCTGTAGCGGTCAGGGTCGATTCCGCACGCGACGAGCACCCGCGGGTTCACCATGCCGCAGCCGGCGATCTCCACCCAGCCCTGCGACCGGCAGACCCGGCACGGCTCGGCTCCCGGCCTCGTCGACTCGCCCCGGCAGATGTGGCACTGCATCGACACGTCCGCTGACGGCTCGGTGAACGGGAAGAAGTCCGGCCGCAGCCGCGTCTGCAGGCCCCCGCCGAACAAGGCGTCCACGAACGCGGTGATCGCGCCGCGCAGGTCGGCCATCGTCAGGCCCTCGTCGACCGCGAGGCACTCAATCTGGTGGAAGACCGGGCTGTGCGTCGCGTCGAGCGCGTCGCTGCGGAAGCACTTTCCCGGGCTGACCACATACAGCGGCAGCGGACGGCTCAGCATCGCCCGGATCTGCACCGGCGAGGTATGCGTCCGCAGCACGACGCCGGAGCGCTCCCCCGGCTCCGCGCCCGCCACGAAGATCGTGTCCTGCATCTCCCTGGCCGGGTGATCAGGCGGGAAGTTCAGCGCGTCGAAGTTGAACCACTCGGCCTCGACTTCAGGCCCCTCGGCGACCTCGTATCCCATGCTGACGAAGATGTCGGAGAGCCGCTCGCCCATGGTGGTCACGGGATGCCGCGCGCCGGGGGTCAGCCTGTCCCACGGCAGCGTCACGTCAACGGCCTCTTCGACGAGCACGCGCTGGTCGCGCTCTTCCTCCAGCTGGACCTGACGCTCGGCCAGAGCCTGCCGGATCGCCGCCCGGGCCGTCCCGACCCGCTTCCCGGCGTCGGCGCGCGCGGCGGGCGGCAGCGCGCCGATCTCGGCGTTGGCCAGAGTGAGGGGAGCCCGGTCTCCCGCGTGGGCGAGCCGCGCCGTCTTGAGCGCGTCCAGGTCCGGCGCCGCGGCGATCGCCGCGAGCGCCTCGGCCTGCATGCGCTGCACCTCTTCTGGCGCCAGCGCCGCCACCTCCACCGGGTCGTATGTGTTATTAGGTGCGGACATCGTTCCTGATGCTCCTGCGGTCAGTGAAATAGCAAGACAAAGCGCGAGGCGGATCAGCTCATCGCGCGCGGGCAGGACGGTACTGCGGCCTAACTGCCTCAGGGTAGACGGGAGACGTTTCCCGTGAGTGCCCGCCGGTCAGCCGAACTCAGGCGTCCCAGCGGGCATGGTAAATCGGAACTCAGCCCCGCCGCCGGGCGCCTCCTGCACGGTGATCTCCCCGCCGTGCGCCTCTACCAGGCCCTTCACGATGAACAGCCCCAGGCCGGCTCCGCCGCGCCGCTTGGCCCGCCAGAACCGGGCAAAGACCCGCGGCGCAACCTCGGGCGCGATGCCGGGACCCTGGTCGCGAACCGCAACGGCCACGCCAGGAGCACCGGCCACGACCTCGGGCTCCACCACAGTGGTAACCGTACCAGCCCCGTGTCTGACGGCGTTCTCGATGAGGTTCGCCAGGATCTGGTCGACCTTATCGGCGTCTAGCCAGGTCTCGGGCAGCTCCGGGCCGACGTCGACGACGTAACGCTCGGGGTTGTCTCCGGCGGCGACCCGCCCGCTGATGATCTTGTGGGCCCTGGTGGGGATATCGACCAGCTCGCGGTGCAGCTCGATCCGGCCCGACTCGATCCTGGACACATCGAGCAGCTCCGTGATCAGGCGGGTCACCCGGTCCGCATCGGCGTTGACCGTCTCCAGCATCACGCGCTTCTGGTCGTCGGTGAACCGCGGCCACTTCGCGAGCAGGGTGGCCGTGAAGCCCTTCACGCTGGTCAGCGGCGAGCGCAGCTCGTGGGCCACGGTCGAGACCAGGTCGGCGCGACTGCGCTCCAGCCGGGCGCGCTGCTGCGCGCTGCGCAGTGTGATCACGATCCGCCGGACGGCGCCCGGCTCCCGGCCGCCAGCGCGGCCGGCCGCGGCCGCGCCGCGCGGGTCACGTACATAGCCGACCGTGACCAGCACCTCGGTGCCGTCGGGGAGGAACAGCGACCGTTCCGGATGGCGGGTCCTCGTCGAGAGGCCGTCGTACGGCTGGGTCATCGTCCACCAGCAGCGGTCGTCCCGGTCGCGCAGCGGCAGCACGCCGCAGATGTCCTGGCCCAGCGCCTGTGTGCTGGCGATCCCGGTCAGGCGGGCCGCTGCCCGGTTGAACACCGCCACCTTGCCGGTGTCGTCAGCGATGATCAGGCCGTCCGGCAGGTCGTCAGCGAGTACGAGGCTGGTCAGCACGTCCGGCTCGGGGTCGCTGCCGGTTCCGGCCGCGGCCACGGGCGCGATGCGCGACCGACCGCGCGACGGCGGGGAGGCCGAACTGCCCGCGGCGCTGGCCGCTGCCCCACCCGCCCCGTTCCCGTTCACCTGACCGCCGCCTCCGGGAGGCTCCTGAGATACCTGTCCCCGGGCATGGTCACGCAGCCATTCCGGCAAGTCCGGGGGAAACCGGCCGGTCCAGCGCTGTCGCGTCCGGGCCACCACCCAGTGACCCGCACCGGGTCACTTCATGACGCAACGTGATCAGACTCTAGCGGATTCGCGTGCCTGCCCGGCACTGTCGCCGCCGCCAGATAGCCCGGCGGTTGCCAGAATTTGCCTGCCGGAGGAGATCTCTTCCCCGCCTTGTTACCCGCTGGCCCGCAACTGCCGCGCGGACGCGTACAGGCAGATGGCCGCCGCGGCGGCGAGGTTCAGGCTCTCGGCCTTGCCGTAAATGGGCACCGCGACGACTGCGTCGGCCAGTTTCAGCAGCTCGGGCGGCAGCCCCCACGCCTCGTTCCCGAAGAGCCACGCCGTCGGGCGGGCGAGGTCCGGGCCGCCGGGTGCGTCGAGGAACTGGCTGGCGCTGCCGTCGGCCGCCAGCACCTGCAGGCCGGCCGAGCGCAGCCCGGCGAGCGCGTCCGCCAGGTCGTGACCGGCCACAACCGGCAGGTGGAACAGGCTGCCTGCCGAGGACCGCACGCACTTGCTGTTGTAGGGATCGACCGATGCGGCGGCGAAGACGACGCCGTCGGCCCCGGCGGCGTCGGCGGTCCGCAGCACCGTACCGGCGTTGCCCGGATCGCGGACGTTGGCCATGACCACTACCAGCAGCGGCCCGGCAGCGGTCACTGCCGACAGCGGCTGGTCGATGAACCGGCAGACGGCCAGCACGCCCTGAGGCGTGATCGTCTGGGCCAGCTCGGCCATCAGCTCGCCGCCGATCTCGTGTACCGGCGCGCCCTGCGCGGCGGCCTGGTCGGCCAGCTCAGGATTGCGGGCGCGACCAGGCGCCGTTACGAACAGCTCGGTGACCACCCCCGGCTGGCCGAGCGCCTCGCGGACGGCCTGCGGACCTTCGGCAAGGAACGAGCGTCCGCGTTCGCGGAATGCCCGCTTCGCCAGCTGGCGGGCGGCCTTCACCCGTGGCGATCTGATGCCCAGCGGCTCGGCCGGTCGCAGTCCGCGGGCGGGTGGCCTCGTCACCGTGCGGCCCGACGAGGCCGACCCCCCGCGATCATCGGTGCCGTCAGGCAGCCGGAGCGTTGACGTCGGCAGGCAGTGCGGTCCTGGCGACCTCGACCAGGCCGACGAAGGCCTGCGGGTCGGACACCGCGAGCTCGGCCAGCATGCGCCGGTCGACCTCGACCTCGGCCAGCTTCAGGCCCTGGATGAACC
>DAIOWC010000325.1:0-5071 GCA_036758685.1 Streptosporangiaceae bacterium
CTTGATCGTCACGGGGTAGGTCTTGCCGCCGATCTTGAACCCGTTCTTGTACGGGCTCGTCTGCTTGATCTTGGAGATAACCCAGTTGTCGGCCGCCCCGAACCCGGCGAGGTCGCCGGTCAGCGGGTGGATCCAGCCGATCGTGATGGCCTTGGTGCTACTGGAACTGGCGCCCTTGATGCCGCCGCATGCCTCGAGCAGGCCGCCGGCCCCTACAACCGCAGCGCCAGCACCGATCCCGCGCAACAGGTTGCGGCGGCTGAGGCTCTGGGCCGGGATGATGCCGCCGGACCGCACAATGTGGTCACTCATCGGTAATCGATCTCCTGGTTTGGTCGTATCGCAGAGACCGGGACCGCGCCCGCGGCGACCGCAACGAAGCCAGTCCCTTTCAGCGGCGAGCGGGTGGCGACCCGGAGGTGCTCGGTGGCCACACTGCTCGCTTCCTGATGTGCCATTCCGTCTCCTCGACGTCTGCGCCGGCAGTCGGTCCGGCGTCCGAGGTCCGTCCCGAACCAAGGGTCAGCAGGGGGGCCGGGCACTGCGCGATGGAGACATTATGAAGTGTGCGCTTGGCGTACGGCTATGCGCATTGCAGACCTTTTTTCTCGGTGCCGCGCCGTCCGGCGCTGGGCGACATCGCCGTGCAGTGGCTCTTTGGCACTTCTGCCCTCCCGCTGCGTCCGGGCGGCGGATGATGTGCCGAGCCGGTCTTGCGGGAGAACCTAGACTTCTCGCCCATTGATGTCAACAATCTTGCTGACTCTTCGCGCCAATCTGCCTGGCTACCGCATGGTGCTCATGCTGCGGCTTACAAAGATCGTTGACAATCTCGTCGACTCCGAGTTAGCTTCCGGGAGAGAAACGGGAAGGAACAGATGAGCGCATCCACTGGTCCGCTCCTGGTAATAAGCGCCCACGCCGGCGACTTCGTGTGGCGGGCGGGCGGGGCCATCGCCCTGGCCTCGTCGCGCGGGGCACCGGTGACCGTGCTGTGCCTGAGCTACGGCGAGCGCGGCGAGTCCGCGAAGGCCTGGCGCGAGGGCAAGAACCTGGACGAGGTCAAGGCGATCAGGCGCGAGGAAGCGGGCCAGGCCGCGGCGGCGCTCGGCGCGTCGATCGAGTTCCTCGATGCCGGGGACTATCCGCTGCGCGAGTCTGAAGAGCTCGTGGACGCCATCGTGCGCTGCTATCGCCGGGTGGTGCCCACGGTCGTGCTGACCCACACGCTCGCCGATCCCTACAACGGCGATCACCCGGCTGCGGCCCGCATGGCGCTGCAAGCGCGAGTCCTGGCCCAGGCGATCGGCTACGAGGCCCCCGGCGAGCCGCTCGGCGCCCCGCCAGTGTTCCTGTTCGAGCCCCACCAGCCCGAGCAGTGCGACTTCAAGCCCCAGGTGCTGCTGGATATCACCGAGGTCTTCGACACCAAGCGCAAGGCCATGGAGTGCCTCAAGGCCCAGCCGCATATGTGGGACTACTACACCGATCTGGCCAGGCGGCGCGGCGTGCAGTTCGAGCGCAATGCCGGCCCGAACCTGGGCCTGCTGCGCTCGACCATGGCCGAGGCGTACATGCGGCTGTATCCGGAGACCGCCAGGACGCTCCAGTGAGGAACGTGGTCGTCACCGGCTGCCCGCGGGCCGATCCCGGCGAGGTCGCGAGGCTGGCCGAGTTCGGCGTGGCGACCGTGCACGAGGCCGTGGGCCGCACCGGCTACCTGGGCGCCGGCATCCGGCCGGTCCACCTCGGGTCACGCATCGGCGGCACGGCGGTCACGGTGGTCTGCTGGCCGGGCGACAACCTCATGATCCATGCCGCGGTCGAGCAGTGCCAGGCCGGCGACATGCTCGTGGTGACGACGACCTCACCATCCACCGACGGGGCGTTCGGCGAGCTGCTCGCCACCTCACTGCTCCGCCGCGGCGTCGTCGGGCTCGTGACCACCGGCGGCGTGCGCGGCGTCGCCGAGCTGCACGCCATGGGTTTCCCCGTGTTCAGCGCGGCGGTCTCCGCCCAGGGCACGGTGAAGGCCACCGCCGGCGCGGTCAACGTGCCGGTCAGCATCAGCGGCCAGCTCATCGCGCCCGGCGACGCGGTCCTGGCCGACGATGACGGGGTCGTCGTCGTGCCCAGAGCCGGCGTCGGCGCCGCGCTGTCGGCTGCGGCCGCGCGGGCCGAGAAGGAATCCGAGACGCGCGCGGCGCTGCGCGCGGGCCAGCTCGGCCTGGACCGGTACGGCCTGCGGGCCGTGCTGTCACAGCTCGGCGTCGAGTACGTGGCCTATGAGGCCGGCCGGGAGAGACCGTGAGTGGCATCCGCTGCATGATGATGCGCGGCGGCACCTCGAAGGGCCTCTACTTCCTGGCCAGCGACCTGCCCGCCGAGCCGGCGGAGCGGGACGCGCTGCTGCTCGCGATCATGGGCAGCGGCCACCCGCTGCAGATCGACGGCCTCGGCGGTGCCAGCCCGCTGCTGTCGAAGGTCGCCGTCGTCTCCCGGTCGACGCGCGATGACGCCGACGTGGACTATCTGTTCCTTCAGCTCGGGGTCGAGCAGGCGACGATCACCGACCAGCAGAACTGCGGCAACATCCTCGCCGGGATCGGCCCCTTCGCGGTGGAGCGAGGCCTGATTGACGCGGGCCCGCAGACGACCACCACCCGCATCCGGATGGTGAACTCCGACAGTGTCGTCACCGCCTCATTCCGCACCTCAGGCGGCGTGCCGCAGTACGCGGGCGGTACCGCCATCGCCGGTGTCCCCGGCACCGCGGCGCCGATCACGCTGCGGTTCGCCGATACCGCCGGGTCGACCACCGGCAGCCTGCTGCCCACCGGCAGCGTCCGGGACGTCATCGACGGCATCGAGGTGACCTGCGTCGACAACGGCATGCCAGTCGTCATCGCCCGCGCCGCCGACCTCGGGATCTCCGGGCACGAGCCGGTCGAGGAACTCAGCCGCGACCAGGCCCTGACCGAGCGGATCCACTCGCTCCGGCTGGCCGCCGGCAAGCTCATGGGACTCGGCGACGTCACCGCGCTGTCGGTTCCCAAGACCACGCTGGTCAGCGCACCGCGCGACGGCGGAACGATCTGCACCCGCACCTTTATCCCCGAACGCCTGCACACCTCGATCGGCGTGCTCGGCGCGGTGTCCGTCGTAACCGGGCTGCGCCTTCCGGGCGGCACCGGCGCCGAGCTATCGACGTTCCCTCCAATTGGCTATGTCGTGGACGTCGAGCACCCGACGGGACACCTCGAGGTAGAGGTCGAGGTCGACACCTCGGCCGGCCTGCCACGAGTGGTCAGCGCCGGAGTGATCCGCACCGCGCGCAAGCTCTTCGACGGCATCGTCTTCCCGGCCGGCCAGGCCGGCCTCGCCTCATGATGGGACCGCCGCGATGACACGCCTGCTGCACGAGATCGCGCACCTGGGCCACGCCGAGCTGCTGACGCCCAGGCCGGAGGAGAGCCTGTGGTTCTTCACGCAGGTCCTCGGCCTGACCGAGAACGGCACCAGCGGTGACTCGGTGTACCTGCGCACCTGGGACGACTACGAGCACCACAGTCTCAAGCTCACCGCGTCGTCCACCTCCGGGATCCGGCGCACCGGGCTGCGCGCGTCGAGCGCGGACGCGCTCACGCGGCGGGTGACGGAGATCGAGGCCCAGGGCCTGGGCGTCGGCTGGCAGGACGGCGACCTCGGCATCGGTCCCACCTACCTCTGCCGTGACCCCGACGGCCACGAGCTCGAGCTGTACTGGGAGACCGAGCGCTACCAGCCGCCGGAGGAGCTCAGGCCCGCGCTCAAGAACCAGGCCCAGGCCTATCCCGCCCGCGGCGTGTGCGTGCGCCGGCTTGACCACGTCAACTACCTGGCCGCGCAGACCGAGCCCAACGGCCGGTTCATCTGCTCGGCGCTCGGCGGCCGGGTGACCGAGCAGATCCAGCTCGACGACGGCACGATCTCCGCGCAGTGGACGCACTTCGCGCAGAAGTCCTACGACCTCGTGTACACCAACGACTGGACCGGGCGCAGCGGGCGGCTGCACCATCTCGCCTTCGCCACCGACACGAGGGAGGACATCCTCCGGGCGGCGGACATCTGCCTGGACAAGCAGGTGTTCATCGAGACCGGCCCGCACAAGCACGCCATCCAGCAGACGTTCTTCCTCTACGTCTACGAGCCCGGCGGGAACCGGATCGAGCTGTGCAACCCCTGCGCCCGGCTGATCTTCGCGCCCGACTGGGAGCCCGTCACCTGGACGGAGGCCGAGCGCGCGAAGGGCCAGGCGTGGGGGCTCGCCACGATCCCGTCGTTCCACACCCACGGCACGCCGCCCGTCGAGCACTAGCATCGACGGTCAGCCCTGCACTGGAAGGAAGTGTCAGCATGCCGGAGGACTCTCGGCCGGCTGTGACCGACGCGCTTCGGGCGGCGATCCTCAAGGGCGAGTACGCACCGCGGCAGCGCCTGGTCGAGGTCGACCTGTGCGAGCGGTTCGGCACGTCCAGGTTCATCCTCCGCTCCGCCCTGCAGGAGCTGGCCGGCCAGGGCCTGGTTGAGTTCCAGCGCAACCGCGGCGCCCGCGTCCGGGAGATCTCTCTCGACGAGGCCATCGAGATCACCGAGGTCCGCATCCTGCTCGAGGGCCTGCTGGCCGCGCGCGCCGCCGAGCGGGTCACGAAGTCGGACGCCGTGACGCTGCGCAAGCTGGTGAAGGACATGCGCGCCGCCGTGGACAAGTCAGAGCTGCTGACCTACAGCGACCTGAACGCGCGGCTGCACCGCTCCGTCCGCGACATCGCCGCGCACGAGACCGCCGCCCGCATGCTCCGCCAGCTGCGCGACCAGACGGTCCGTCACCAGTTCACGCTGTCGCTGGTCCCAGGCCGGCCGAGCGTCTCGCTCCCCCAGCACGAGGCGATCGTCGCCGCGATCACCGCGCACGACCCGGAGGCCGCGCAGGAAGCCATGCGCGAGCACCTGCAGAGCGTGATCCAGGCCTTCCAGGCGCTGTCGGCCGCCGCGACCCAGCGGGGGGTCGCCGTCCCCCCAGGCCAGCACG
>DAIOWC010000326.1:0-4832 GCA_036758685.1 Streptosporangiaceae bacterium
CGATGGACATGTTGCAGACCGTCATCCGGCCTTCCATCGACAGCTTGCGGATGGCCTCGCCGCGGTACTCGATGACCGAGCCGGCCCCACCGCCCACGCCGAGCGCGCGGATGATCCCGAGAACGAGGTCCTTGGCCGTGCACTCGGGCGGCAGTTCGCCGTCGACCGTGACCGCCATCGCCTTCGGCTTGACCTGGCGCAGCGTCTGGGTCGCGAGCACGTGCTCGACCTCGGACGTGCCGATCCCGAACGCGAGCGCGCCGAACGCGCCGTGGGTCGAGGTGTGGCTGTCACCGCAGACGATCGTCATGCCGGGCTGGGTCAGCCCGAGCTGCGGGCCGATCACGTGCACGATGCCCTGCTCGATGCTGCCGAGCGCGTGGAGCGTGACCCCGTGCTCGGCACAGTTGCGCTTGAGCCGCTCGATCTGCTCTGCGGCCAGTGGGTCGGCGATGGGCTTGTCCAGCCCGATCGTCGGCACGTCGTGGTCCATGGTCGCGAGCGTCAGGTCGGGGCGGCGGACCTTGCGGCCGGCCAGTTCCAGTCCCTCGAACGCCTGCGGCGAGGTGACCTCGTGCACCAGGTGGAGGTCGATGAAGAGCAGCGCTGGCTCACCCTCGGGGCTGGCCACAACGTGGCGGTCCCAGACCTTGTCGAAGAGGCGTGCTGTCATGATCGTCTCGAATCTGCGAGTTTACGTGTCTCAAATAATGAGATAGTGTGTCCGGAGTATGGACAGCATAGCGAACGATCAGCCACGCGCCAAACGGATCACCGGAGTTGGCGTTCTCGACCGCGCGATGACCCTGATCGAGCTGCTGACGGACGGGCCCAGAACGCTGCGCTGGCTGTCCGCCGAGAGCGGTCTCCCCCGCCCGACCGCGCACCGGCTGCTCGTGGCCCTGGAGGTTCACGGGCTGGTGGCCCGCGACGACTCCGGGGCGTTCCGGCTTGGACCGAGGCTGACGGAGCTGGCGTTCCGTGCCGATCCGGCGCTCGACCTGGCGGCACTCGCCGGGCCGGTACTGGCCCGGCTGCACGAGGCGACCGGCGAGAGCGTCCAGCTGTACGTGCGATCCGGGGACCAGCGGCTGTGCATCGCCGCGAGGGACGCGGGCACGGGCCTGCGCGACAGCGTTCCCGTGGGCGCCTTGCTGCCGCTGGCGGCCGGGTCCGGCGGCAAGGTGCTCCTGGCCTGGGCCGCGGACGCGGACCGGTTCGACGCCGCGCCGGCTTCCGAACTGGCGGCGATCCGCGGCCGGGGCTGGGCGGCGAGCGTCGCCGAGCGCGAGCCCGGAGTCGCCAGCGTCAGCGCCCCGGTCCTGCTGCCCGATGGCACGCTGGCCGCGGCGGTGTGCGTTTCCGGCCCGGTGAGCCGACTCGGCCAGGCCCCCGGGCGGCGCCTGAGCACTCCGGTGATCGCCGCCGCCGGCGAGCTCGCGACCGGCCTGGCGACGGGCAAGGCAGCACACTCCTAGACGCCGAGCCCAGGGCCGCCACTTCTCGGCCGGGCGGTCTGCGTTGGCCCGTCTATTAGGCCGGGCGGTCTGCGTCCGCCCGTTAGGCCGGCCCGCCCTCGACCGCCCCATCTTGGCTCGGCCCGCCTTCGGCCGACCCGCCCGGGGCGGGCCCGTCTTGGGTCAGCAGGTCTTTCAGCAGGCAGTCCTTGGCCAGGCAGCCTTTGTTCGCGCAGGGGCCGACGGGCCCGTGCCCGGCGGGCCAGTGCTCAGACGGCCAGTCCTCGGCTAGCTGGCACAGGGCCAGCTGGCGCAGGGCTCGCAGGCGCAGGACTCGCCGCCGCCGCGCCCGCCTGACCGAGCCCGGCCAGCGTAAGACCTTGACCGCCCACGGCAGAGCCGCGTGCCGGGGATGGTAAGACTGCGAGTCGTCGCGGTCGTCCACGTCACCGGACAAGTCAGAAAGTCGGCGGAAGTCCGTCATTGGCACCCCCAACTAACGCCGTTTGCGGGGCCGACTGCTCTTACGCCCATCCGCCGCCTGGCCTGCGCAGTTCGCGTAGCGCCGGTCAGATGACTGGTGGTTCTCACCATGAGATACTTCGCGTGTTCGTACAATCACTGATTGTTCGGCATCCGTAGGCGCCACGCAAGTGCTTCACGCACTTGCGTGGGAATCGCTAATGTGCCCCGAATTGGCCTCGCCCGACCGTCCGGTCCGGCCCCGCCCGGCCCGGCCCGTGTCCGCCCGGACCCGGACCGTGTCCCGCCTGAGCCGGCCTCCCGCGACTGACCAGCCCCGCGAACGCCCCGCCCCCACATACCCGGGGTTTCCGTCGCCTATACGTCCCCTTTATCCGAGTACATGCCGACGGAAACCCCGGGTATCTCGCTCTCTCCTCGACACCGTGGCACTTTGGGTTGCAAAGAACTGGGACAAAACGCCCGTAAGTGCAACCCAAAGTGTCACGATGTCCGTCGCGGCGGACCGGACCAAGCGCGCAGCGCCAAAATGGCCCGCCCGAAGCAGGAAGACCGCTCAGCCGAGCCGGTGCATCCAGCCGTACCGGTCCGGGCGGCTGCCGTACTGGATGCCGACCAGTTCCTCGCGCAGCCGGGTGGTCACCGGGCCCGGCTGCCCGTCGCCGATGGTCCACCCGCCGCCGACACTGCGCACAAAACCGACCGGCGTGATGACCGCCGCGGTCCCGCACGCGAACACCTCGGTGATCTCGCCGGACGCGCAGCCCCGCTGCCACTGCGAGACCGACACCCGGTCCTCGACCGCCGGAATGCCAAGATCCGGCCCGAGCTTGAGCAACGAGTCCCTGGTCACGCCCAGCAGGAGCGAGCCGGTCGCGGACGGCGTCACGATCCGTGCGTCGGCCCCGGAGCCGAAGACGAAGAACAGGTTCATGCCGCCCATCTCCTCGACCCACTGCCGCTCGGCGGCATCGAGCCAGACGACCTGATCGCACCCGTGGTCGAGGGCCTGCTGCTGGCCGGCAAAGGCCGCGGCATAATTTCCGCCGCACTTCGCCTCGCCGGTGCCGCCCGGCGCGGCCCGGCTGAAGTCCTCCGACAGCCAGACGGTTACCGGCTTGGCCTGGCCGCCGAAGTACCCGGCGACCGGCGAGGCGATCAGGGCAAAGAGGTAACTGGCAGAGGGGCTGTTCACGCCGAGGCCGATCTGCGTCCCGATCATGAACGGCCGCAGGTAGAGGCTCTGCCCCTCCGCCGCCGGAACCCAGCCGCGATCCTGCGCCACCAGCAGCTCGATCGCCCGCACGAACAGGTGCTCGGGCAGCTCGGGCATCGCCATGCGGTGAGCGGAGCGGTTGAAGCGCGCTGCGTTCGCCTCCGGCCGGAACGCCGCGATCGAGCCGTCCGCCTGCACGTACGCCTTAAGCCCTTCGAAGATCTCCTGCCCGTAGTGGAACACCGCGGCCGCCGGGTCCAGGGCGATTGGGCCGTAGGGCTCGATGCGGGCATCGTGCCAGCCCGCCTCGCTCGTCCACCGGATCGTCGCCATGTGGTCGGTGAATACGCTGCCAAAACCGGGGGCTACGAGCATCTGCTCGCGCCGCGCGGCGGGCACCGCGGCGGCGCTGGCGTGAATCGCGAAGTCAAGCTCCTGGTTCTGGCTAGCACTCATGGCTGGGCAATCCTCCGGTTTCGCGTGTTGACGTGCAGGTGCCGCCGCACGTAACGCGGCGGCACCACTTTCATTGGTGGGGTCAGTTGTCGGTTGCGGTAGCGGCGTCGCCGCCGTTATCGCGCCGGTCCATAGCCTCCTGGACCGCTTCCTGCGCCCAGCGCCTCGCGCGGGCCTGACTCTCGGTCTCTGCCTTGGTCTTGGTGGTGGACATCGCGGTTCTCCTCGAAGCAGTCGTCGCTGGATAGGCGGGCCAGCTGAGGCGAACCGCAGGGCGTCCGGAGTATTAGCCGGTCAGCACGCGCCGGAACTCGGCCGAAGCCGGAAGGAAACTGCGCGGCGATAGGGCAATGGACCCGAGATGCAATGCGGCCAGCGCCTCACCCCCGTAGCGGGTCGCCGGCCTGCCCTGATCAGGTCCCGCTACGGCTGCTAAGGATGAGTACGAAGCGCCGCATGATGAACGCATAGTAGCCGATGCTTGCCGCGCGTGTCAGGTCGACCGGCCGAGCCCCAGGTCAGGGTTCCCCCGGATCCATCCCTGATTTCGCGTCGTGAGCCTTTCCGGCGGGCCGCGCGAAGTTAAGATATTACTCAGTGGCAGACGCACAGCCTGCCCGCTTCCGAGCTACCAGCCGGCCCGCGCCGTGGTGGCGACGAGGACAAGGGTCTCGGACTCGCCGTGCACCTCACTCGTCAGGTCATGCACCTTGGCGGGCAGACGCGGGCAGTCCCGCCGGGAAGAAAATGATCATGACTCACGACAAGGCCTTCAAGAGCGCCATCCGTGCCCGCATGGCTGAGGCAGGCGAGCCCTACAACGTCGCGCGCCGCGCCGTTCTATCCGACAGCGACGATGAAGCGGAACGAGGCGAAGCCGGGGTGACATCCGGCCCGGACGCCAGCGAGGCTCGGGACGAGGACTACTACGCCAGGTACCGGCGCGAGGCGGAGGAAGCCGGCGTCCCGCCGGAGGAGCTCCAGAACATGATCGTGACGGAGCGGGCCAGGGACTACGCAGCCGCCGCGCGGGAGGCGGCCGAACGGGCCGGCAAGGCCGCCGAGCGCGCCGAGCAGGACGCCGACCGGGCCGAAGAGCGGGCCGGGATGGCCGAGGAAGCGGCCGAGATGGCGCAGGAATGGGCCGATCCCGACGAGGTGGAGCGGGCCGTGCAACGGGCCGGTGAACTGCAGGCCCAGGCCGAGCAGGCCCGGGAGCG
>DAIOWC010000327.1:0-4794 GCA_036758685.1 Streptosporangiaceae bacterium
CCCGCGCGCGGACGGCCTCGATCACCGCCGACGAAGCGCTCGGATCGCAGGCGAACACCTGGCCGCGGTGCTCCACGTTCGGGCAGGAGATGTTGACCTCGATCGCGGTGACGCCGGCCGCGTCCGACAGCCGGCCCGCCAGGTCGGCGTACTCGGCCACCGTCCCCCCGGCGATCGACACCACGGCGCGCGCGCCCCGCGATAGCAGCCAGGGCAGGTCCCGCTGCAGGAACGCGTCGATGCCCGGGCCCTGCAGGCCGATCGAGTTGAGCATGCCGCTCGGCGTCTCGGCCATCCGCGGGGTCGGCCGGCCCGAGCGCGGGCTGAGCATGACCGACTTGGTGACGACCGCGCCGAGCTTCGAGACGTCCATGAACTGGGCCAGCTCGCGCCCCGCCCCGGCGCAGCCCGAGGCCGTCATGATCGGGTTCGGGAGCTCGATGTGACCGAGCTTCGCCCGCAGGTCAACCGCCATGGCTGGGCCTCCCGGCCGCCCCGCGCGGCTCGGCCTGCGGGGTGCCGTTGCCGGCTTGCCCGGCCTGGGCCGCCCGGCGCGAGCGCGGCTCCCAGCCGGGCGCGCCGAACGCGTCGAACGGGATCGTGCCCACCTCGTCCCACCGCACCTGCTCGCCGCGGAACACCGGCCCGTCCACGCACGAGCGCGACATCCTGGTGATCCCGTCGCTGCCGATCACCGGCAGCACGCACGTCATGCAGACGCCGACGCCGCACGCCATGGCCTCCTCGACGGCGGCCTGCACCGGGATGTCGTAGCGAGCCGCCAGCGCGGTGATCTGGCGCAGCATTGGCATCGGCCCGCAGGCGTAGATGACGTCGGTGCGGGCCTCGTGGATCACCTGGTCGAGCATGTCCGTGACCATGCCACGGGAGCCCAGCGAGCCGTCCTCGGTCGTGATCGTCGCGGTCCTGCCCGTCCGCCGGGCCGTCAGCGCGCCGAACACCCGGTCGCCGCTCCCGGCGCCGAGCAGGAAGTCGGTCTGGCAGCCCCGCTCACGCAGCTTGTCCGCCAGCGAGAACAGCGGGGCGCTGCCGTAGCCGCCCCCGATCAGCAGGCAGTTGGCCGGATCGCGAGGGAGCGGGAACGGCTTCCCCAGGGGGCCGGTCACGTCCAGAACGTCCCTGGCCCGGCGCTCGGCGAGCCACTGGGTACCGCGGCCGTGCACCGCGAAGACGATCTCCACGGTCCCGCCGTGGTCGGGCCGCACGTCGTGGATGGAGAAGGCCCGGCTCAGCAGCATGGAGCTGTCCGGGCCGCCGACGGCGAGCGTGATGAACTGGCCGGGCTTGAAGCGCGCCGCTATTGCCGGCGCCACCAGCGTCATCCCGAAGTAGGCATCCACTCGCCGAACCGTCAGCACGGTCCCGCGCACCTGCACGGGCCCGGCCTGGGCTTCCATGTCGCTTGTCATCTCGCTCCGCGCAAGCGGGCCGCATGCTCCTGCAGCGACCGCACTCCCACCTCGTCCCGGTTGATGGCCTCGATCCCCTGCACCGCGGCCCACAGACCCTGCACTGTCGTCAGGCACGGGATGCTGCGGCGCACGGCCGCAGTCCTGATCTCGTAGCCGTCCCGGCGGAACCCCGACTGACCGGGACCGCCAAACGGCGTATTCACGATCAGGTCGACCTGCCCAGCCAGGATCCGCTCGACGATGGTCGGCTCGCCATCTGGCCCGCGGCCTTCGCTGTGCTTACGCACGATGGTGGCACGCACGCCGTTCCGGCGCAGAACCTCCCCCGTACCCCGTGTCGCCCAGATCTCGAAGCCCAGGTCAGCCAGCCGCTTGACCGGGAAAATCATGTTCCGCTTGTCCTTGCCGGCCACCGTCACGAATGCCCGGCCCTTGACCGGCAGCGGGCCGTAGGCCGCCGCCTGGGACTTGGCGTAGGCGGTGCCGAACACCTCGTCGATGCCCATCACCTCGCCGGTGGAGCGCATCTCGGGCCCGAGCAGGGTGTCGACGCCCTCGCCGTGGACGTCGGCGAACCGGCTGAAGGGCAGCACCGCCTCCTTGACCGCGATCGGCGAATCCAGCGGCAGCGTGCCCCCGTCACCCTCGGCCGGCAGGAGGCCTGCGGCCCGCAGCTCGGTGATCGTGGCGCCCAGCATGATCCGGGCCGCGGCCTTGGCCAGCGGGACCGCGGTGGCCTTCGACACGAACGGCACCGTGCGCGACGCCCGCGGGTTCGCCTCCAGCACGTAGAGAACCCCGCCGGCGAGCGCGTACTGGACGTTCAGCAGGCCCCGCACGCCGACCCCGCGGGCGATCGCCTCGGTCGACTCGCGGATCAGCTGGATGTACTCCTGGCCGAGCGTGATCGGCGGCAGGGCGCAGGCCGAGTCGCCCGAGTGAATGCCTGCCTCCTCGATGTGCTCCATCACGCCGCCGAGGTAGAGCTCATGGCCGTCATAGAGCGCGTCGACATCGATCTCGATGGCATCGTCAAGGAACCGGTCGATCAGCACGGGGTGCTCGGGACTTGCCTCGGTCGCCCGGCGGACGTAGTCGGCGAGCGCGGAGTCGTCGTAGACGATCTCCATGCCCCGACCGCCCAGCACGTACGACGGCCGCACGAGCACCGGGTAGCCGATCTCATCGGCCACCACGGTGGCCTGCTCGACCGAGGTCGCGGTCCCGTGTCTGGGCGCGGGCAGCCCGGCAGCGGCGAGCACGGCGCCGAACTCGCCCCGGTCCTCGGCCAGGTGGATCGCCTCCGGCGAGGTGCCGACGACCGGCACGCCCTCGGCCGCGAGCGCCCGGGCCAGCCCGAGCGGCGTCTGCCCGCCGAGCTGCACGATCACGCCCGCCACCGGCCCGCTGGCCTGCTCGGCCGCCACGACCTCGAGCACGTCCTCCAGGGTCAGCGGCTCGAAGTACAGCCGGTCCGACGTGTCGTAGTCGGTGGACACCGTCTCCGGGTTGCAGTTGACCATGACGGTCTCGTAGCCGGCCTCCGCCAGCGCGAAAGACGCGTGCACGCACGCGTAGTCGAACTCGATGCCCTGACCGATGCGGTTCGGCCCGCTCCCCAGAATGATCACCTTGGGCTTCGACCCGTCCGGTACCTCACTGACCTCGTCATACGTCGAGTACAGATACGGCGTCCGGGCCTCGAACTCCGCCGCGCAGGTGTCCACCATCTGATACACCGGCCGGACATCAACCATGTGCCGCAGCGCCCGGACCTCCGCCTCCGACAGCCCGACCAGCTGCCCGATCTGGCTGTCCGCGAACCCGGCTCGCTTGGCCCGCCGGAGCAGCGGCGCCGGCACCCGCGCGGCGGCCGACTCGAGCTCGCGGGCGATCTCCTCGATCCCCGCGATCTGGTCCACGAACCACGGGTCGATCGCCGACGCCGCCGATACCTCGCCGACCGTCGCGCCCGCGCGCAGCGCCTGGTGCACCGTGGACAGCCGCCCGTCGTGCGGCGCAGCGCACTGGGCCAGCAGGTCGGCCCTGTCGCCAGGGGGCCGCGACCAGTTCAGCGGCGCGCCCGGCTGCTCCAGCGACCGCTGCGCCTTCTGCAGCGCCTCGGCAAAGCTGCGCCCGATCGCCATCGCCTCGCCGACCGACTTCATGTGGGTGGTCAGCACCGGGTCAGCCCCGGGGAACTTCTCGAACGCGAACCGCGGCACCTTGACCACGACGTAGTCGAGCGCGGGCTCGAAGCTCGCGGGCGTCTCGCCGGTGATGTCGTTGCGGATCTCGTCCAGCGTGTAGCCGATCGCCAGGCGCGCCGCGATCTTCGCGATCGGGAAGCCGGTCGCCTTGGATGCCAGCGCGCTGGACCGCGACACGCGCGGGTTCATCTCGATGACGACCATGCGGCCGGTCTGCGGGTTCACGGCGAACTGGATGTTGCAGCCGCCGGTGTCCACGCCGACCGCCCGGGCCGTGGCGATCGCGACGTCGCGCATGTGCTGGTACTCGCGGTCCGTCAGCGTCATCGCCGGCGCCACCGTCACCGAGTCGCCGGTGTGCACGCCCATCGGGTCGATGTTCTCGATCGAGCAGACGATGACGACGTTGTCGTGCTTGTCGCGCATCAGCTCGAGCTCGTACTCCTTCCAGCCGAGGACCGACTCCTCGATCAGGACCTCGGTCACCGGGCTGGCGTCCAGGCCGGCCCCGGCGATCCGCTCGAGGTCGGCCGCGCTGCGCGCGATGCCCGAGCCGGTGCCGCCCAGGGTGAACGACGGCCTGATCACGACCGGGAAACCGAGCTCGGCGGCCGCCGCCAGGCACTCATCCAGCGAGTGGCAGATCCGGCTCTCGGGCACCTCGGCCCCGACGCGGGTGACGATCTCCTTGAACCGGCTGCGGTCCTCGCCGGCCCGGATCGCCTCGATCCCGGCCCCGATGAGCTCGACGTTGTACTTCGCCAGCGTGCCGGCCTCGTGCAGGGCGACGGCGGCATTGAGCGCGGTCTGGCCGCCGAGGGTCGGCAGGATCGCGTCCGGCCGCTCCTTCGCGATCACCTTCTCCAGCACGTCGGTGGTGATCGGCTCGACGTACGTCGCGTCCGCGAACTCAGGGTCGGTCATGATCGTGGCGGGGTTGGAGTTGACCAGGCTGACCCGGATCCCCTCCTGCCGCAGCACCCGGCAGGCCTGCGTGCCGGAGTAGTCGAACTCGCACGCCTGCCCGATGATGATCGGGCCCGAGCCGATCACGAGCACGGACTTCAGGTCGGGGCGCTTAGGCATGGTCGCCTCCCCGTGTGCTCTTAGGCGTCGGGGGGGTTTGGGGGGGTCGTCCCCCCGGGCTAGCA
>DAIOWC010000328.1:0-4701 GCA_036758685.1 Streptosporangiaceae bacterium
GCTGGACGACCCGGACGTGGTGTACGCCGGGGTTGAGGACGCCGGGCTGTTCCGCACCGATGACGGCGGGCAGAGCTGGCAGGAGCTGCCCACGCTGCGCGGGCATGAGTCTGGCTCCTCCTGGCAGCCGGGAGCGGGCGGGATGTGCCTCCACACGATCCTGCTCGACCCTGTGCAGCGGGGCAGGATGTTCGCCGCGATCTCAGCCGCAGGAGCGTTCCGCTCCGACGATGCGGGCCAGACCTGGCGGCCCATCAACAAGGGCCTGCAGTCCGAGGGCATCCCGGACCCGGACGCCGAGGTCGGACACTGCGTGCACCGGCTGGCCATGCACCCGTCACGGCCGGACGTGCTGTTCATGCAGAAGCACTGGGACGTGATGCGCAGCGATAACGGCGGCGAGTCCTGGCGGGAGATCTCCGGCAACCTGCCGACTGACTTCGGCTTTCCCATCGACGTGCACGCCCACGAGCCCGACACGATCTACGTGGTCCCGATCACCAGCGACGCCGAGCACTTCCCGCCCGAGGGGAAACTGCGCGTGTATCGCAGCCGCACCGGCGGCGATGACTGGGAGCCGCTGACGACCGGACTGCCGCAGGAGCACTGCTACGTCAACGTGCTGCGCGACGCGATGGCGGTGGACTCGCTGGATACTTGCGGGGTGTACTTCGGCACCACCGGCGGCCAGGTCTACGCCTCGGCGGACTCCGGTGACAGCTGGGCGCCAATTGTCCGCGACCTGCCGGCCGTGCTGTCGGTTGAGGTCCAGACGCTGTCATGATCCGGGTCGTGCTTCCCGGGCATCTGCGGACTCTCGCGCGCATCGACGGCGAGGTGCAGCTCGACATCGCCGGGCCGGTCACCCAGCGGTCAGTGCTGGACGCCCTGGAGGCCCGCTACCCGATGCTGCGCGGGACCATCCGCGATCACGACGGCGGCCCCCGGCGTGCCTTTATCCGGTTCTTCGCCTGCGAGCAGGACCTGTCCCACGAGCCGCCCGATGACCCGCTGCCCGATGCTGTCGCCGCCGGAACTGAGCCGTACCTCGTCGTCGGCGCCATGGCCGGCGGATAACAGCACTGGGCGGCCAGGCCGCTTCCTGCACGTACGCTGACGGGCAAAGGCCGATCGGATCGGCCGGGACTGAGACAGTGACCTCGTGCTAGCGGACTCCTTCGGGCGCATCGCGACTGACCTGCGCGTGTCGGTGACCGACAAGTGCAACCTCCGCTGCACCTACTGCATGCCCGCCGAGGGCCTGGACTGGCTGCCCGGCCCCGTCCTGCTCACCGACGACGAACTACCCCGGCTGATCTCCGTCGCGGTCCGGCTGCTCGGCATCACCCAGGTCCGGTTTACGGGCGGCGAGCCGCTCATCCGCCGGGGATTGCCCGCCATCATCGCCCGGACCGCGGGGCTGGAGCCACGGCCGGAGATCTCGCTGACTACCAACGGCATCGGCCTCGCGCTGCTGGCGGCACCACTGGCCGCGGCCGGGCTGGACCGGCTCAACGTGTCCCTGGACACCTTGTCCCGCCAGACCTTCCTCACGCTGGCCCGGCGCGACCGGCTGGCCGACGTACTGGCCGGGCTCAGCGCCGCAGCCGATGCCGGACTGGCCCCGGTCAAGGTGAATGCCGTGCTGATGCGCGGCGTCAACGACCACGAGGCTGGCGCGCTGCTGAGATTCTGCCTGGACCGCGGTTACCAGCTCCGGTTCATCGAGCAGATGCCGCTGGACGCCCAGCACGGCTGGCGCAGGGCCGACATGGTGACCGCCGGAGAGATCCTCACGTCCCTGTCAGCGGAGTTCACTCTGACCGCTGACGGCCCGGCGGCCAGGGGATCAGCGCCGGCCGAGACCTTCCAGGTCAACGGCGGCCCGGACCGCGTGGGGATCATCGGGTCAGTCACCCGGCCCTTCTGCGGAACGTGCGACCGGGTCCGGCTGACCGCCGACGGCCAGGTCCGGAACTGCCTGTTCGCCACTGCCGAAACCGACCTGCGCGGTGCGCTGCGATCAGGAGCCAGCGACGACCAGCTCGCTGCGCTCTGGCGCACCGCCGTCGCTGACAAGCTCCCCGGCCACGGCATCAGCGACCCAGGGTTCCTGCAGCCCGCCCGGCCCATGTCCGCCATCGGCGGCTAGGCAGCTACTGACCAGAGTCGGCTTCGGCGATGAGCTCCAGGATCCGGGCTGGCGGCAGGTGCTGCTCGAAGATTCGCACGCCGAAGGGCGCGAGCGCGTCCTCGATCGCGTTCACTACCGTGGGCGGCGCGACGATCATGCCGCCCTCGCCCACGCCGCGGAAGTTGACGTGGGCGTCGAGCGGCACGGTCTCGAGGTGCTCGATCTCGATCCGGGGAACGTCGCAGGCCGTCGGCATCAGATAGTCCATGAACGTGGCGGACTGGAAGTTCGCGTCCTGGTCGTACGCCGACCGCTCAAGCAGGACCGCGCCGATGCCCTGCGCGACGCCGCCCCGGATCTGCCCCTCGACGACCGCCGGGTTGATGAGCGCGCCGCAGTCCTCGGCCACTACGTACCGCTCCACCTGCACCAGGCCGGTCTCGGCGTCGACCTCGACAATCGCGCAGTGCGTGCCGCCCGACCAGCCGCCCTCGCCGCCGTCGAACGACGCCACGACCTCAAGATCGGCATCCGCGTCCGGGCCGAACTCGCCGTCGGCCGCCCGCCGGGCTATCTCGGTGACCGGGACCGCGCTGTCTGGGTCGCCGCGAACCCATACGTTCCCTTCGGTGATCTGGAGGTCCTGAGCGCTTACTTCCATGAGGTGCGAGGCGAAGTCGAGGACCTTGACCTTCAGCTGGCGGGCGCCGTGCAGGGCCACTCCCCCGGTCATGGTCGCCGAGCGGCTGCCGCCGGTCACCCCGAACGGGACCACGTCCGTATCGCCGACGACGACGCGGACCTGCTCGAAAGGAACGCCGAATTCGTCAGCCGCGACCTGCGCCAGCGTCGTCTGGTGGCTCTGGCCGTGCGGCATCTGGCCTGTGAACAGGACTACGATGCCGTCCTCATCAAGCCGCAGGCGCATCGACTCCAGGCCCATCGGGCCGCTCGGCCCGCCCGGCGCGCGCGGGCCGGGAGCCGCCTCGATGAACGTTGCCATGCCGACGCCGAGATAACGGCCGTCGGCGCGGGCCTCGGCCTGGCGGCGCCGGAACGCGGGAATGTCCACCATCTCGGCGACCCGCTCCAGTGACTCCCGCGTGGTGATGCCGACCAGCGGGCGTCCGGTGATCATGACGGCCGGCGGGTCCGTGCGCGGGACGACGTTGCGGAGCCGGATCTCCAGCGGATCGAGGCCGAGGTCTTTGGCGATGACGTCCAGGATCCGTTCGCGCACGAACGTCTCCGATGCCCACGGACCCCGGTAGGCGACGTACGGCGCCTTGTTCGTCGTTACTCCGGTCGACTCGAAGCCGAGAGCCGCCAGCTTGTACGGACCCGGCAGCATCGCCTGGATGATGTCCGGTACGCCGCCGCCCATGGCTGGGTAGGAGCCGGTGTCGATCAGCATCTTCACGTCCAGCCCGAGCAGATCGCCCTCGCTGCTGACCGCCGCCCGGATGTCGAAGCTCTCTTCGCGGGCCTGTCCCGACACGGTGAGGTTCTCGCCCCGGTCCTCGACCCACTTGACCGGGCGACCCAGCGCTCGCGCGGCCGCTGCGGCGGCCAGTTCCTCCCGGGAGGCGCCGATCTTCAGGCCGAACGAGCCGCCGATGTCGCCGGCGATCACGCGCACCTTGTCCTGCTCAAGACCCAGGCGCATAGCGACAATGATCTTGCTCAGCTGGACGCTCTGCGTTGCGGTGTAGACGGTCATCAGCCCCGAGTCGGCGTCGTAGCTCGCGACGCTGCCGCGCCCCTCCATCGGTACGTTCTGGTGGCGGTGCACGTCGATGTGGAAGTCGAACACCCGGTCGGCCTGGTCGAAGGTGGCGGTGACGTCGCCGAACTCGGTGCGCGAGTGCGGGCGGGAGATGTTGTTGCCCAGGTTGGCGAACAGCGGCGGGCTGGCCGGATCGAGCGCGAAGGAAGCTGTCGCGACCGGCGGCAGGTCGTCGTACTCAACCTCGACCAGCTCGCAGCCGTCCTCGGCGAGATAGCGGCTCTCGGCCACCACGATCGCCACCGGATCACCGACGAGCCGCACCTTGTCGGTCGCCAGCAGGCTGAACTCCGGGATGGGCCCGGCCGAGCCGATCAGCGTGCTGAGCGCGTCCGGCCCGGGAACTGTCATCTCCTCAACCTCGGCTCCGGTGTACACGGCGACGACCCCCGGGAGCTCTCGCGCCGCCGAGACGTCCACCGACAGGACGCGGGCGTGCGGGAGCGGCGAGCGCACGAACGCGGCGTGCAGCATGCCCGGCAGCTTGATGTCGTCGACGTACCGGCCGGAGCCGGTCAGGATGCGCGGGTCTTCCGAGCGCCGGACGCTGGCGCCGGTGTACCGCTCGGCCGCAATTCTCGTCATCGTCGTTCCCTCGCTCAGCGCTCACGGTTCCGCTCGGCGGCCAGCAGGACGCCGTCGATGATGCTCTGGTAGCCCGTGCACCGGCAGATGTTGCCCGACAGCGCTTCCCGCAGCTGCTGCTCGTCGCCGTCCGGGTGATCTCGCAGGAACGCGGTCGCCTGCATGACGAACCCCGGCGTGCAGAAACCGCACTGGA
>DAIOWC010000329.1:0-4699 GCA_036758685.1 Streptosporangiaceae bacterium
GGTCGGCGCCGTGCACGCAGAGCTTGGCCAGCAGCGGGTCGTAGAACGGCGTCACCCGGTTGCCCGCCGTATAGCCGGCGTCGACCCGGACACCGGGCCCGGACGGCTCGACCCACTCCGCGATCAGGCCGGGGCTGGGCAGGAACCGCCTGGAGTCCTCGGCGTAGACGCGCAGCTCGAGCGCGTGCCCGGAGCTGGCGACCTGGCCGGGCTCGAAGCTGACCGGCTCCCCGGCCGCGATCAGGAACTGCTGCTCGACCAGGTCGATCCCGGTGACGAGTTCCGTCACCGGATGCTCGACCTGGAGCCGGGTATTCATTTCCAGGAACGTGAAGTCCTCGGCGCTGACGTCCACCAGAAACTCGACGGTGCCCGCGCCGATGTACTGCACGGTCTCGCCTGCCTGCGCGGCCGCGGCGAGCATCCGCGCGCGCAGGGCCGGACCGACCCCCGGCGACGGCGTTTCCTCCGCTACCTTCTGGTGCCGCCGCTGCACCGAGCAGTCACGCTCGCCGAGCGCGAGCACCCGTCCATCAGCGCTAGCCCCGGGGGACGACCCCCCGTGACCCCCCGCGGGCAGCCCGAGTATCTGCACCTCGACGTGCCGGGCCCGCTGCACGTAGCGCTCGAGCAGGATCGCCGGATTGCCGAAGAAGCGCTCTGCGCGTGAGCGCGCCGTCTCGAAGGCGGCCGTCAGCTCGGCCGGTCCGGCGGCCGCGCTCATGCCGATGCCCCCGCCGCCCGCCGACGCCTTGACCATGACCGGGTAGCCAATCTGGTCCGCGGCGGCCAGGGCGGCAGCAATGTCAGCCACCGGCTCCCGGGTGCCGGCCGACACGGGAACCCCGGCCGCCTCCATCAGGTTCCTGGCGTTGATCTTGTCGCCCATCTGCGCCATCGACTCGGGCGACGGGCCGATCCAGATGAGCCCGGCCGACTCCACGGCCGCGGCGAACTCGGGGTTCTCGGCGAGGAAGCCGTAGCCGGGATGGATAGCCTGCGCGCCTGCCTGGATGGCCGCGGCGATGATCGCCGGGCCGTTCAGGTAGCTGCTGGCCGGTGCGGCCGGGCCGATCGCGACCGCCGCGTCAGCCTCGGCGACGTACGGCAGATCCGCGTCGGCTTCGGAGTACACCGCGACCGAGCGGATGCCGAGGCGCCTGGCCGTCGTGATGACCCGCCGGGCGATCTCGCCTCGGTTGGCGACCAGAACCGATGAAAACACGCCCGGCACTCTACAGGCGCCAGGCCGGCCGCCGTCCCGCGACCTCGGCCAGCGCCGCCACCACCCGGCGGTCGAACTCCGTCTCGTCCACGCGCAGGCGGTCCAGCGCCGTGGCGGACCGCTCCCGGTCGGTGGACACGCCGACCATGTCATCGAACGCGTTCGCGGCCCGGATGATCATGCTGCCGAGCGGCGGCGCCTGGTCGCGGCCGCCCGCCGGCCAGCTCTGGCAGCGAACCAGCTCGGCCACGTCATCCAGCACGCCGGCCTCGCGGATGACATCCGCGCCAAGCTCGGCGATCCGGTCCTGATCGGCCGCCGAGACCTGCACGGTGGCGCCGCCAGGTATCGGATCACGCAGCGACAGCTGGCCGATGTCGTGCATGAGCGCCGCGTACTCCACCCGCAGCAGATCGGGCTCGGCCAGGCCCAGCTCGCGGCCGACGGCCACCGCCAGCCGGCTGACCCGCCGCGAGTGCCCGGCCTCTACGTACCCGGCCACCTCGGTGACCCGCGCCAGGGACCGCACGGTCTGCAGATACGTCGCCCGGATCCCGGCGTAGCGGCGGAAGGCGACCTGCGTCACGAGCAGCGGGCCGAGGAAGACACCGAGCTCGGACAGGCCCATGACGTCGTAGCCGAACACGATGATGACGACTGAGGCGCCGATAGCGGCGCCAAGCGGCCACTGGACGCGGATCTCGTCGGCGATCGCGACCGAGAACTTCGCGCCGACGTCATCAGCCCGGATCAGCGCCGAGATGATCGTCTCCACGAGCCACCCGACGCCGATGATCGGCGTCATCACGAGCAGCCGCACCGGCCAGCCCTGGTGGACGATCAGGTCGGCGCCCGCCGGATGAAAGACAAACGCGACGCAGGCGATCGCGACGAGCCGCGTGCACATCCCGGTGAGGCCGGCCTCGCGGCCGGCCGCGATGTGCGGCAGCGCGCCCACCAGCATGCCGACAGCCGCGACGGCGACGACCAGCAGTTGCGGTATCGACGACCTGGCATGCCCGCTCATCTGCGGCAGCAGCGCGTACGCCATGCCGCCGATCATCGCGATCGGGGCCGCCTCCCGGCCGCCGGGAAGCGCCAGCCGCAGCAGCTCGCCGAGCGCGATGAACCCGCCGAACGCGAGCGCGACGCCCATGTTGATCTTGCTGGCCTCGATGGTGCTCGTCGCGAACGCGGCCACGACCAGCATCGCGGCGGTTGACATCAGGAGCAGCCGGCCGGAGTCCAGCGCCTGCCAGGATGACCATCGGTCAGCCGGCGGCGGCCGGCTGGCCATCGCGCTCCCGGTCACGAGACTTCGATCACGCGCAGCGGCGCCGTCGGATCGTCGTGATCCTGGACGGTGATGGTCGCCAGGTCGGCGGGCTCGGTCGCGGGCTCGGGCAGCCGCCAGCCGTAACGGTCAAGCGCGGCGATGAAGGCCTCGACGATCAGCGGATCAAACTGAGTGTCCGCGCCCTTCTTCAGCTCAGACACGGCCTCGGGGATGGTCTTGGCCTCGCGGTAGGACCGCGTCGACGTCATCGAGTCGAACGCGTCGGCGACCGCGATGATCCGCGCGAACTCCGGGATCTCATGGCCGGCGAAGCCCATCGGGTAGCCGCGGCCGTCGATCCGCTCGTGGTGATGCATGATGCCGGCCAGGGCCTCGTTCAGGAAGCCGATCTCCCTGACGATCTCCAGCCCGCGCATCGGGTGCAGCTGGATGGCCGCGTACTCGTCCTCGGTGAGCGGCCCGGTCTTCTGCAGCACCGTGGTCGGCACGCCCAGCTTGCCGACGTCGTGCAGCATCCCGGCGAACTCGATGGCATCGGTCCGGTCCGCGCCCATGCCGATCTGCCGCGCGATCATGACCGACCCGAGCGACACCCGGTCGCCGTGGCCGCGGGTGTAGTAGTCCTTCGTCTCGACCGCCTGGCACAGGGCCTTCATCGTGGCCGAGTAGGCCCGCTGCTGCTCGGCGAACTGGCCCATCGCCCAGCGGGCGACAAACAGCGGGACCAGGACCAGCGCGGCGGCAAAGCCGTACATCACCGACCAGAGCGAGGCGATGATCAGCCCGAGCGCGGCGTATCCCAGATCGGATACCAGCAGCAGCGGCAGGCTGGATTCCAGGCCCTCGCGGCGCAGCATGCCCGGACCGCGGTTCAGCCGGTACACGCCCCAGATCAGGCCCTGGTTGGCGATGACGTGCGCGGCCGCGGCCGCCGCGAAGGGCAGGATGATCTCCGGGAAGTCCGCCCGGCCCGGCAGGCCGACGTGACCGTGCAGCGCGAGATAGGTCTTTCCGGCCAGCAGCCCGGACAGCGCGGTCATCGCCCCGTTGAAGACCCGCTCCGGCACCTTCAGCTGCCGCTTGATGCTGAGCAGCGAGACGGCCCCGACCAGCGCGGCCGCAACCGGCCCCAGGAGCACGACGGCGGCGAGCGTCGCCGACGAACTCGGCGACCACTTGGTCTGGCGCGATACCAGCGGCGCGGGAGTGGAGTCGCAGACGAGGAACAGCAGCTGCAGGATGACCAGGTACAGCCAGAAGTGCCGGATCGCCGACGGCGTGAACGACGTCGAGTCGACTAACGCGGCCGTGACCAGGACAACTAGGCCGATGTACAGCCAGGCGGCGCGGGAGACCATGCCCGACTCCCTCCGTGCGATGGCGACGTGGCTGCCCATTGTCGCAGCGCCGAGCGGCGTAGACGGCGCCGCGCCGCCACTTAGAGTAACGCCATCAAACGGATTCGTGTGGGCTCTACCGGATTGTCAAGGCGCGCGCCCGAGCTACTCGGCGAGGACCTCGGTGGTCTCGATCTCGGCCCGCACGGCTGCGATCCTGGTCAGGACCTTCGTCCGGAGCTCACCCGGGACCTCTTCGTGCCCGCAGCATTTGTGCACGAGCTTCTTCACGAGCTCCTCGAGGCCGTACTCCCGCAGGCAGGGCCCGCACTCGTCGAGATGCTCGCGGATCTGGAGGCAGCCCGCCTCCTCCATCTCGCCGTCGATGTAGGAGTAGACGAGCGCGAGTACCTCGGTACACGGCACCTCGTGCGGCTTGCCGCAGCTCATGTCGAGTCCTTCCCAGGTCCGTCCGGCGCTGGCGGTGCCTTGGTCGGGGCGGCAGGCGTGGAGGCGAGCACGCCTTGCTCTGCCGCATAGTCCTGCAGCAGCTCGCGGAGCTGCCGACGGCCGCGATGCAGCCGGGACATGACCGTTCCGATCGGGGTGCCCATGATGTCGGCGATCTCCTTGTAGGCAAATCCCTCGACATCGGCCAGGTAGACCGCGAGCCGGAAGTCCTCAGGCAGCGCCTGCAGCGCGGCCTTGATATCGGAGTCCGGCAGGCGCTCGAGCGCCTCGCTCTCGGCCGACTTCAGGCCGGACGAGGTGTGCGAGGCCGCCCTGGCGAGCTGCCAGTCCTCGATCTCCTCGGTCCCGGAACGCTGCGGCTCGCGCTGC
>DAIOWC010000330.1:0-4647 GCA_036758685.1 Streptosporangiaceae bacterium
ACATGCACAATCCCGACCTCACCCACGGGTTCCCGCAGTTCACGCGCTCGTCCGCGGCGTGCCACCAAGCCACCCTCGACCTAGCCGACCTGATCAGGGCCAAGATCGGCTAACAGGCCGCGGCCGCCGGCTTAAGGAACGAGGACAGTGCGCTCTCCCGGCGAGCCGGTCCTGGTCCAGGCGGCCTCCACCTCGGCGAGGGGTACCGGGTTCGCGCTGACCGCGATAGCGCCGGAGTTGATCTCGGCCACCAGCGACGGGAGCTCGGCGAGGTACGCGCGTCCTGACACCGCGCCCTGGCCGTTGCCCAGGACGCGCAGATTCGCCGAGCGCAGGGCCACCGACGGCAGCTCGATCGTCGGGCCGGCCACGGATCCGATCTGGATCCAGTTCATGGCGCGGCTGCGGTCAGACCGGGCGGTGAGCAGCGCGACGATGGCCCGCTGCGCGGGCTTGCCCCACAGGTAGTCCAGGACGATGTCGACCTCTGCGGCAGCCGCGGCCAGCGCCGTGCCCGTGGCCTCGTCATCGGCGGTCAGCGGGATCACGTCATCGGCGCCGGCCGCCGCCACCGCGCTGAGCCGCTCGAGGTCACGCCCCGCGCCGACCACTCGTCCGGCACCAAGCCGCTTGGCGACCTCGACGGCCATGCCTCCGGCGTTCCCGGTCACGCCGAGGACCAGGACGCTCTGGCCCGGCTCGATCGGGACGCGCAGCCGCAGCGCCACCCACGACGACATGGCCGGGTTCATCGCGGCCGCGACCTTGGCGACGTTCACGTCGTCAGGAAGCTCGATGGCACGGCCAGCGTCGGCGACGGCTTTGTCGGCCATCGTGCCGAGGACGTGGTCGTCGGCCACGAAGTAGATCAGCTTGCCGTCGGGGCGCCGCCCGACGCCGTCGATACCGGGGATCATGGGGAGCGCGCCAGTGCTCGTGTAGTGCACCCCAGCGGCACCGCTCCGGACGCGCGGGTGCAGTCCGGCGGCCAGCACGTCGACGAGCATCTCGTCCCCCGTCCTCGGCTCCGGAACATCGAACGGCAGGTAGTGCGGCGGCTCGCTGAAGGACGTCACCACCGCGGCGTTCATCTTGTCCATCGTTCCTCGTCTCCTCGCGCTGGCGTCGCCTGCCATTTAGTTGGTGCCACGTACTAAATTAGTTTGTCCCACGTACTAAGTCAAGTACGCTTGGCCCATGGCACCGGAACCGGCGGGCGCGCCCCCGCCCGCGGCACGCCAGCTGAACGTCATCGACGGACTGGCTCAGCTGGCCTTCGTCGTCCACGGCATGCTCGAGCTCCGGGCGGCCGAGCACGATCTCTCCATCACCCAGGCCCGCCTGCTCGGCGTCCTTCGCGACCGCACGCCAGCCATGAACGAACTGGCGAGGCTGCTCGGACTCGACAAGTCCAGCATCTCCGGGCTGGTCGACCGGGCGGAGCGCCGCGGCCTGGTCGCCCGCATCCCGTCGGCCGAAGACAGGCGCGCAGTGCTCGTCGGTCTCACCGACGAGGGCCGATCGCTGATGTCCCGGGCCGCGGCCAGCTTCGGCGCCGACCTGACCGCGATGCTGGATCTCCTGCCCCCGTCAGACCGCGATGCACTGTCGGCAATCGTCAGCCGGCTGCTTGTCGCCCATGCGACCCGCCGCGGAGTCGACCTGTTCGCCGGCCTCGAGACCCAGGTCCGTCCGTCCACACTGCAGGCCTGACCACTTCAGGGCCTCAGCCCTTTCGGTCGGCCGGCGCGACCGTGCGCCGGGAGATGCGCCACGAGTCGCCAGAGCGGCGGAGTTCCTGAGTGATCATCGCCGTGGTGCGGATAGCGGGCGGCGTGGCCGGATCGACGATCAGCAGCACCGACCTGGCCACGGCTCGGCCGTCGTCCGGTCCGGGCTCGATGACCGCGTTCAGCGTCAGGTGCAGGCTCACCGGGCCCTCGGCGTCCCAGACGGGGCCGACCGATGCGCGCAGCGCCTCGCGGCCGGCATGTCTGCCCTGAGTGCCGTCTAGCACGGCGTCCTCGGTGAAGAGCGCGACGTAGCTGTCAGCGTCGCGCCTGCTGGCGGCATCGTCAGCACGGGTGATGAGATCGAGGATGGCCAGGCGATCTCCGTCAGACAGGATCATGGTCGCAACCACTTCGCTATCCGGTCGCGGATGTCCGCCGGGAAGACGCTCTTCGGGATGACCGCGTGCACTGCCTTGGGCGGAACCGAGGTGTACGCCGAGCCGGTCTGGTTCGCATACTGCGTGACCCGGAAGCTGACCGCCATGCTAGCCAGCGCATATGCCTCCGGTCCGGTGATGCCGGCCGCGGTCGACAGCCAGCTGATGACCTCACGCAGGCAGTTGACGAGCGCGTCGTCGAGGTTGCCGGCGAAGCCGACCACGATCCAGCCGGCATCGGTCTCGCCTACCGGCCCGGGCAGCGCTACCTGCTTGTGCAGGTCATAACGGATTTCCAGGTCCTCGGCAGCGGTCTCGATGGCGGTCTGATCCACCACCCCGTCTCCCTGCAGCGCGTGCACGTCACCGATCCAGACCCGCCCGCCAGGCTTCGCCACCGGGAGGAACAGGTGGCTGCCGATCCCTAGGTCGCGCAGCACAAGGTTGCCGCCGTAGCTGCCGGACACGATCGCGCTGACAATCTCCTCGCCGACGGGCTCGGCCGCCACCACGCCGAGGAACGGCGCCATCGGCAGCGTGATGCCGTGGGTGAACTCGGCGGTGGTCCGGGCTTCGTCGAAGGTGAAGTAGTGCACGTAAGGGTCCGCGAAGTCGTGCGGCAGCGCGCCAACGCCAAGCGGAAATGAATTCCAGCCCCAGCCGATCGTGCGCAGCGCGGTGATGCTGACCTCGATCACGTCGCCAGGCTCCGCGCCGGCCACTGTGACCGGGCCCAGCATCGAGTACGGGCCGTGCGGGTAACGGTGCCGCAGGGGCTCGCGGTCAGCGAAGCTCATGCCGAACACCGCTTCGTTGCCCCAGTGAGTCCAGGTATTCGGGTAGCGGACCGTATCCCCGGGTGCGACCTCGGCGACCGCCTTCGCGGCCGGATCGAGATATCCAGACCGTACTGTCTCCGGCGTCGACTCAACCGTATGAGTGGCAGGAACAGGGCTCACGCCGCTAAGTCTGCACCAGGCTGAACTCCTGGGCGCCGGTGCTGTTGCAGGTGTACTGCTGGAGCTGGACACCGCTGGCGGTAGACGCTCCCGGGATGTCTACGCACAGGCCTGAGTTATCGGCCACGAAGTTGTAGTAGCCGCTGGACTCTAGGTCGGCGGCGAACAGCTCGTTGGTGTTGCCGGTGCCGCCGTAGTTCCAGATCTGAAGCAGGTCGCCGGAGGCCGTGGCCCCTACGCCTCCGGTGATGTTCCAGCTCTCGCCCTCGGTCTGGGCATTGTCATTGAGCACCTCGTAGTAGCCGGTGGCCACAGGCACGAACTGCCACAGCTGGCTGGTGGCCCCGGTGCAGGCCAGCTGCTCCACGGCGGTGCCGTTGGCTGTGGCTCCGCCGGCGGCGCTGGCGCACAGGCCGGAATTCTCATTGACCACCTCGTACCACGCGGAGGTGTTGATGCCTGACGCGGCGCTGGCAAAGCTCATGAAGTGGACGTTCCAGCCGGCGTTGTCCTGGTCGACGACCAGGGTCTGGGTGCCGGCGGGCAGGGTTACGTTGGCTGTCACCGTCGTCCAGTCCTGCCAGCCCCCGGTATCGGGGGCGTTGACATCGCCCGACAGATTGGTGCCGGACGTGCTGGCGATGTGCAGGGCATCGGTCACGCCGTCGGGAGAAGCCAGCCGCAGGCTCACTGTGTAGGTGCCCGCAGTCGCCACGTTGACGGTATAGCGGAACCACTGGCCCGAGGTCGTCCAGCCGAGGTCGTATCCGGCGCCGGTGCCGGTGGTGTCCTGGGTATCAGTGGTGGCTTCGAGATCCACCCCGTCGGAGCGGTAGCTGTTGGCCGTGCCGTTGACGGAGGCGACGTTGTAGGCGACCCCTTGACCTCCGGTGTCGTAGTTGGCCGCTTGAACCGTGCCGGGAACGGCGGCGGGTGTGCCGCCAAAGGGAGCCTCCGGGCTTGACGAGCCACTGCCGCTCATAATCAGGAACTGGTTGAACGACCACCAGTAGCTTGTGTCGGCCGCCGTCAGGACCACGCGCACGTACTGGGCCGTCTGGGTTCCGAAGCTGGCGATGTCCGGCGTGGCGACCCCCCCGCACGTGGCGACTGTCGTCCAGGTGCTCCCGTTGCTGGACACCTGAACCTGGTAGCCGGTCGCATAGTCGGTCGTCGAGCCCGGGGAGGCCATCTCGATCTCGTTGAACGTCTTGGCTGAGCCCATGTTGACCGTATAGGTCAGTCCGACCGCCTGGTCCTCGTCGCTGCTGAAACGGGTGATGCTGGTCCCGTTCACGGCATTGGCGATGGCGTTCTGAGGTGCGTCCGTGGCGTCAGAGGGCGCGCTGGTGCTGGCGCTGAAACCGGACTCACTCAGCTCGGACTCCCCGGTCCCCGACGCCCCGCAGCTCGTGGCCGTGCCGCCGACCACCCATTCGAACGAGACGCTGTTCTCGTAGCCCTCGGTGTCGGTGGCGGTCACGGTGACCACGTCGCTCTCCTGGTAGAGAGCGGTGC
>DAIOWC010000331.1:0-4645 GCA_036758685.1 Streptosporangiaceae bacterium
CCCGGCTCAGGCCCCCATGGCGTGAACGCCGCCGTCCACGTGCACGATCTCCCCCGTCGTCGCGGGGAACCAGTCGGACAGCAAGGCCACGCACGCCCGGGCGGCCGGCTCGGCGTTGCCCATGTCCCAGCCGAGCGGCGCCCGCTGCGCCCAGAGGTCCTCGAACTGCTCGGCGCCGGGGATGCTGCGCATGGCCATCGTCCGGATCGGGCCGGCCGCCATGAGGTTCACCCGGATGCCCCGGTGACCGAGATCGCGCGCCAGATACCTGGCCGTGGACTCCAGGGCCGCCTTGGCCACGCCCATCCAGTCGTAGGCCGGCCACGCCCTGGCGGCGTCGAAGTCCATGCCCACGATCGCCCCGCCAGCAGACATGAGCGGCAAGGCCGCCATTGTCAGGGATTTCAGGGAAAAAGCCGACACATGCATCGCCGCCGAGACGTCGCTCCACTCCGTGGCCAGGAAGTTCCCGCCCATCGCGCTCTGTGGCGCGTTGGCGATTCCGTGCACCACCCCATCGAGCCGGTCGACGTGCGCCGAGACCCGCTCGGCCAGCGAGGCCAGCTGGCCGGCGTCGGTCACGTCCAGCTCGAGCACCGGCGGCGGCTCCGGCAGCCTCTTGGCGATCCGCTCGACCAGGCTCAGCCGCCCGAAGCCGGTGAGCACGACCTTCGCGCCTTCCAGCTGAGCGATCCTGGCCACGTGGAACGCGATGGAGGCGTCCGTGAGAACCCCGGTCACCAGGATCTGCTTGCCGTCCAGGATTCCCATCGCGCTCTCCTCTGCCTTTTCCGGAACGAGAATCTCAGTGGCCCATGCCGAGTCCGCCGTCGACGGGCAGCACGGCGCCGGTGATATAGGCAGCCTCGGGGCTAGCCAGGAAGGCGACCGCAGCCGCCACCTCGTCGGGCTCCGCGTACCGGCCGAGCGGAACCCCGGCCAGGATGGCCTTGCGCTGATCCTCGGTGAGCGCCGCCATCATGTCGGTGTCGACGAGGCCGGGGGCCACGACGTTGACGGTGATGTTCCTGCTGGCGAGCTCGCGAGCCAGCGAGCGGGCGAAGCCCACCAGGCCTGCCTTGGAGGCGGCGTAGTTCGCCTGGCCCGCCGAGCCGAGCAGGCCGGCCACGGATGAGATCAGGATGATCCGGCCGCGCCGCAGCCTGATCATGCCGCGCACCGCCCGCTTGGCCACCCGGAACGAGCCGGTCAGGTTCGTGTTCACGACGTCGGCGAAGTCATCCTCGCTCATGAGCGCCAGCAGCTGGTCCTTGTTGATCCCGGCGTTGGCCACCAGCACCTCGACCGGGCCGTGGGCTTCCTCGGCGATCTTGAACGCGGCGTCCACCTGCGCGGCGTCCCTGATGTCGCAGGCGGCGACGGTCAGCCCGTCGATCGCCTCGCCGGACCTGGAGGTCACCGTGACGTCGTCGCCGCCGGCGGCCAGGCGCCTGGCGATCGCCAGGCCGATACCGCGGTTGCCGCCGGTCACTAGCACTGATCGGCCCATCGGTTCCGTTACCTCCGCGCACTGTCGATCTGAACGCGAGCGAGCGTATCGGCATATGCGTGATCACCGCCTGCCCGGTCCCCGAACACTGCGGCACGCCCAGGTAAGTTGGCTGGTCGTGGTCACGAAACCAGAGGCGGCCCCGCCGGGCCAGATAGATCCTGAGTTCACTGCCTATCCCCTGCGACAGCTCGCGGACGCGGCGCTGGCACGCTCGGCCGAGCTGGGCGCGGGGCATGCCGACTTCCGCGCCGAGCGCATCCGCGGTCAGCAGATCCGCCTGTCCGACGGCCGGCTGGAGACCCAGTTCGACGCGGACGACCTGGGCCTCGCGGTCCGGGTAGTCGTCGACGGCACCTGGGGGTTCGCCTCGGCCGTGGATCTCACTGTCGAAGCGGCCGTCCGCGCCGCGACCGAGGCCGTCGACGTCGCCAGAATCGCCGCGGCTATTAATACCGAGCGCATCGAGCTCGCCGCCGAGCCCGGCTACGGGGAGGTGACCTGGGTCTCGGCCTATGAGATCGATCCGTTCGCGGTCAGCGTGGCGGACAAGGTCGCGCTGCTGGCTGACTGGAGCTCCGGCCTGCTGGCCAGCGACCAGGTCAGCCACGTCGATGCCTCGCTGTTCAGCGTCAAGGAGTGCAAGTTTTACGCCGACTCCGTCACGACGGCGCTGCAGCAGCGGGTGCGCGTCCATCCCGAACTAACAGCCGTTGCGGTCGAGCCGGACGGCCGATTCGAGACCATGCGAACGCTGGGGCCTCCCGCGGGACGCGGCTACGAGTACCTGACCGGGACCGGGTGGGACTTCCCGGCCGAACTCGCCGAGCTGCCCGAGCTGCTGGCCGCCAAGCTCGCCGCGCCGTCGGTCAAGGCCGGCCGGTACGACCTGGTCATCGACCCGTCCAACCTGTTCCTGACGATTCACGAATCGATCGGGCACGCCACCGAGCTTGACCGGGCGCTCGGCTACGAGGCCGCCTACGCTGGCACGTCCTTCGCGACCATCGACAAGCTCGGCAGTCTGCAGTACGGCTCGCCGGTCATGCACGTCACCGGCGACCGGACCACCGAGCATGGCCTGGCTTCAATCGGCTTTGACGACGAGGGCGTGGCCGGCCAGTCCTGGGACCTGATCGCCGACGGCGTCCTGACCGGGTACCAGCTAGACCGCCGGATGGCCAGGCTGAAGGGCTTCGGGCGGTCGAACGGGTGCGCGTACGCCGACTCCCCCGGCCACATGCCGATTCAGCGCATGGCCAACGTCTCGCTGCAGCCTGAGGCCGGCGGCCCGTCGACCGAGCAGCTCATCGCCGGCGTCACTGACGGGATCTACATCGTGGGCGATAAGAGCTGGTCGATCGACATGCAGCGGTACAACTTCCAGTTCACCGGGCAGCGCTTCTTCCGGATCAAAAACGGCCAGCTCGCTGGCCAGCTGCGCGACGTCGCCTACCAGGCGACGACCACCGACTTCTGGAACTCGATGGAGGCGGTCGGCGGCCCGCAGACCTACTATCTCGGCGGCGCGTTCAACTGCGGCAAGGGACAGCCCGGCCAGGCCGCGCCGGTCAGCCACGGCTCCCCCGCGGTCGTGATGCGCGGCATCAAGATCCTCAATACGGTCGAGGAGGCAGGATCATGAGCACGCCGCAGCACACCGTCGAGCAGGCGCTGGCCGCAGCCCGCAGCGATGACTGCATCGTCATTGCCGAGGAAACCTCCGAGGCGAACCTGCGCTGGGCGGGTAACACGCTCACGACCAACGGGGTGTCCAGGTCCAGGCAGCTCACGGTGATTGCGATCAGCCGCTCGGCCGAAGGCGCCAGGGCCGGGGTTGTCTCCAGGGCCGGGGTCCGGGATGACCAGGTGGCCGACATTGTCGGGGAGGCCGAGCACGCTGCGCTCGGTGCATCGCCCGCTGAGGACGCGCAGCCCCTGGCGACGGCTTCCCACAGTGGCGGAGCTGGCTGGGATGACCCGCCGGACGGCACCTCCATCGGTGTCTTCGAGACCTTCGCCGCCGACCTCGGCACGGCGTTCGGCGCGGCCGCCAGCGGCGACCGCAGGCTCTACGGCTTCGCCGAGCACCAGCTGAACTCGACGTTCCTCGGCACCTCGAGCGGCCTGCGGCTGCGGCACGACCAGCCAACCGGCCGCCTTGAGCTCAACGCCAAGTCGGCTGATCTGGCCCGGTCGGCCTGGGCGGGCGTCAGCACGCGCGATTTCCGCGGGGTCGACGTCCTCGGCCTGGAGGCTGAGCTGGCGCAGCGGCTCGAATGGGCCCGGCGGACGGTCGAGCTGCCGGCCGGGAGATACGAGACCCTGCTGCCACCCTCGGCGGTGTCGGATCTGATGATCTACCTGTACTGGTCGGCCGGCGCTAAAGACGCTCTCGACGGCCGGACGGTGTTCTCCCGGCCCGGCGGCGGCACCAGGGTCGGCGAGAAGCTCTCCGGAAGCCCCCTGTCGCTGCTCAGCGACCCGGCCGCGGCTGGCCTGCAGTGCCCGCCGTTCGTGATCGCGCACGCGTCCGGCCGCGATTCGTCCGTTTTCGACAACGGGCTGCCGGTGAGCCGGACGGAGTGGATCTCGGGGGGCACGCTGGCGGCGCTCGGCCAGACCCGCTATACGGCCGAGGCCGCCGGGCTCGCCTACACCCCGCCGATTGACAATCTCCTGATGGAGGTTGCCGACGCGGCCACCACGCTGCCGGAGATGATCAGCAACACCGGCCGCGGCCTGCTGCTGACCTGCCTGTGGTACATCCGCGAGGTCGACCCGCAGACCCTGCTGCTCACCGGGCTCACCAGGGACGGCGTCTACCTCGTCGAGAACGGCGAGGTCACCGGCGCGGTGAACAACTTCAGGTTCAACGAGAGCCCGGTCGCCATGCTCGACCGCATCACCGAGGCCGGGGCGACGCAGCCGACGCTGCCCAGGGAGTGGAACGACTACTTCACCAGGGCAGCCATGCCGCCGCTGCGGATCGAGGGGTTCAATATGTCCTCGGTCAGCCAGGCGAGCTGACAGTTCCGGCCCCGGTGCGGCACCTCCGGACATCGGGACCGATTCTCAGCGCTATCCACTGACAATCGGTCCCGATCAGCCGATCGCAGCCGGGCCGGCCCGAGC
>DAIOWC010000332.1:0-4636 GCA_036758685.1 Streptosporangiaceae bacterium
CCCAGATGCTGACGCCCTCGTTCCGCCGGGTGTACAGGTCGCGGGCGTGATGCAGCGCCATCGTTGCGTCGGCCGCGTGCAGCGAGCCCACGTGCACGTGGTTCAGGCCGCGCTTGCTGCGCAGGAAGACCTCGAACAGCGGCCAGTTGGACTGCGTTGCCCGCTCAGCCTCAGTGGCGCTCATGGGCACCGCCTTCCCTCGTCGCTTCGCTCCTCAGTCCAGGCGGCACCGCGCCCCTTCGGCTCGCTCGGGCCGCGTGGGCCGCGGCCGCGTCCCTGACCCACTGCCCGCCCTCGTGCGCCGCGCGCCTAGTGGCGATCCGCTCGGCGTTGCACGGCCCGTTCCCGGAGATGACGCGCTTGAACTCGGCCCAGTCGGGTTGTCCGAAGTCGTAATGTTCGCGCTCGGAATTCCAGCGGAGGGCCGGGTCGGGCAGCGTCACCCCGAGCGCCTCGGCCTGCGGCACGCTCATGTCGACGAACCGCTGCCGCAGGTCATCGTTGGTGTGCCGCTTGACGCGCCAGCGCATCGACTGCTCGGTGTTGGGCGAGTCGGCGTCCGGGGGCCCGAACATCATCAGCGACGGCCACCACCAGCGATTGGTCGCGTCCTGCACCATCTCGCGCTGCGCGTCGGTGCCGCGCATCATCGTCAGCAGCAGTTCGTAGCCCTGCCGCTGGTGGAACGACTCCTCCTTGCAGATGCGGATCATGGCCCGCGCGTACGGGCCGTAGGAGGACCGGCACAGCGGCACCTGGTTGCAGATGGCGGCGCCGTCGACCAGCCAGCCGATCACGCCGACGTCGGCGAACGTCAGCGTCGGGTAGTTGAAGATCGAGGAGTACTTCTGCGCGCCCGTAATCAGCCGGTTCGTCAGATCGGCCCGGTCGGCGCCGAGCGTCTCGGCGGCCGAGTACAGGTAGAGCCCGTGCCCGGCCTCGTCCTGGACCTTGGCCAGCAGGATCGCCTTGCGGCGCAGCGATGGGGCCCTGGTCACCCAGTTGCCCTCGGGCTGCATCCCGATGATCTCCGAGTGCGCGTGCTGGGCGATCTGCCGGATCATCGTCTTGCGGTAAGGATCGGGCATCCAGTCGCGGGGCTCGATCCGCCGGTCCCGCGCGACCGTGTCCTCGAAGTAAAGCTCCAGCTCAGCGGCCTGCGGCGCCTCGTACTTGACTGCGGTCATCGGAGCTCCCTAATAACCGATCATTCGGTCAGTAATTATACCGCTCAGGGAACGAGGCTGCGCCGGGGTGCCCGCTCCTGGCCCGGCCGCGGTCTCCTGAAGGAGGTCAGGCCCGGCCGTTGGGCGGGCTGCTCACCTGCTCGGCGGCGCGCACCACCTGGGCATCCGGGGCGTCGATCGCCGTCGGCCCGCCGGGGATCGGGACGAACCAGACGTGGATCATCGGCGGCGTCACCTTGTTCGTCGACCCGGCCGGGCAGCCGGCCGCGGTGACCAGGCCCACCACGACGCCGAACCTGGACTGGCACAGGTTGGTGTGCACATGCCACTGCGTCAGGCAGCCGCCGGGCTGGGGGGTCCCCCGGCCCTTCGGGGAGATGAACATGGCGGCCGCCAGCACGGCCCCGCGCGGGGTGTTCGCGTACACCAGGGACTGCGGCTCAGCGGAGTTGAGTACCGGGCCGCCCTCCAGGGTGGCGAGGTAGTACCGCAGGTTCAGGTAGTGCACCACTCTGGCGCCGGTCGGCGTGATCGGCGTGTATCCGGCCGCCTTCGCGGCGGCCAGGCTCCGGAACTTCTGCACGTCGCGCCAGCTCGTGTCGACCAGGGTGACCGCGGCCCGCTCCTGCGCCGCGGTCGGGAGGGCGGTGCACGCGGCCGAGCTCGCCATCCGCATGCCGGTCATCATCTGCATGTCCGCGTCGGGCATCGTGATGTTGCCCGCCGGCGAGCCGGTGGGCAGGCTGATGGCCGAGGCGGCCGAGGCGGCCATGTTCATGCTCGTGCCGGTGGTGGACGGGCTGGCCGCCGCGCTCATCACCATCTCCGGGCCGCCGGCGACCAGGGCGATGCTCAGCAGCACGACGGTCGCCGCTCCGGTCGCGGCCTGCGCGCCCGCCAGGTGCTCGCGGGCCACGGGGCGGTCGGCGGCTTTGCTGAGCAGCAGCCAGCAGCAGCCGGCCACGACGCAGGCTTCCAGGACGGTGCACAGTCCGTCGCCGAACCCGAAGGGCTCGACGTCGTGCGGGGTCGGCCCGATGACGTCGCCGACGGTCCTGGTGATGATGTAGATCACAATGATGCCGGCATTGACGACGGCACCGCCCCACAGCAGCCAGCGCGACGGGCGGAGGACGATGCCGATCGCCCAGGCCAGCTGGAGCCAGGCAACGACGAGCATGAACACGCCGAAGAGCCAGTACTCCTGGAAGTGCTCCCCCGAAACCGCGAAGTGAATGACCGCGGTCGCCACGCTGATGATCGCCAGGCAGTTGCCGAGCAGCTTGCGAGCCGAGACGGCTGGCCGGGCGTCGCTCGGCCCGGCGGGTTCCGTGTCTGGCATTGCCGCCTCCCTTGGCAGAATGTCCAGCTACAGTCTCGCACCGTTGCTGCGGGTCATGAGCCTGGCGATCATCAGGCTGGACGGTCAGCGGCCGAAGGCGGCTCCGGCGCTGATGCAGTCCGATGTAGTGGCGGCGCAGATGGTCTGCCCGAGACCGTTAGTGCCCGGTATTTCGCCCGCCGACGACAGTGTGCCCGCGTCGTCGCGGACAATGACGCCGGTGCCGAAGTCGCGGGTCCCGACGCTGCTCACACCCGCGAGCAGACAGTCGCCGTCCGCGGCGCAGCCGACTCCGTACAGGTACTCAGTCCCGGGCACGACCGTGGTCGTTCCGGCATTGCCGCCGGTCAGCGTCGCGACGATGCCCTGCTCGGTGGCGTTCTCGCCGACAGCGACGCAGTTGCCGACGGTCGGGCAGTCGATGCCGTTCAGGTACCAGCCGTTCGCGACGTTCACCGCTGCCTGCGGGGTGCCCGACGTGATCGGCACGATCGCGGGCACGTAGTTGACCAGCCCGGCCGCATAGCACTCGGTCGAGGTCGGGCAGGAGATCGCGTTCAGCCAGGGGGTGTTCCCGTCGTTCGGCACCTCGACCGGCGCCGACGCCGCGCCGTTCGTGATCGTGGTCACCGCACCCGCGTCGCCGGCGTTGTCGTACCCGACCGCGTAGCAGGTCGTTGCCGACGGGCACGCGATGCCGTACAGCCCGATGAGCGCGGGCAGGTCGGTCACCGACCGCGCCCAGCCGTTGACGACACGCACCAGCACCGCCTCGTCGCGGGAGCCGGGGGCGAGCCCGACGGCGTAGCAGACCCGCGCGCTGGCGCAGCTGACCGACTCGAGGTCAGACGTGCCGGGCACGGGAACGGCGCCGAGCCAGCTGGATGCGATCACGCCCTCGCCCCGGCTGTTGTTGCCGACCTCGATGGTCCGGCCGCCGGGGAATCGGTACACGCCCTGCAGGGCCAGCGTCCCGCCGATCGTCCTGGTCCGGTGCCCACCGCTGCTCACCAGCGCGCCGCGCAGGACCGGCCGGGCCCCGCGGGCGGTGTGGCCAGCGCGAGTGCCTGGCGCCAGCGCGTCGCCCAGGCTGCCGTTGTCGGCGTTCGCCGCGTCGCCGATGTAGCTGAATCCGTAGGCGTGCTCGATGGACCGCAGCACCCCGGCCGTGTTCACCGGCGATGCAACCGTGCCCATACCGCGGTCGTGAGCCGAGATGACGACCAGCGGAATCTGGCCGCCGCTGGCTCCGCCGTTGCCGCCGCCGTCGTTGTAGCCGGTGTCGTAGATGATGACGATCTGCCCGTCCTCGCGGTACCAGGGCGTCGCCATGATCCTCGGCAGCTCGCCCGCCAGCCAGGAGTCGCCCGAGTTCATGGTGCCGTTGTCGCCGCCGCTGTTGACCAGGTCGGGAACGACCCAGTTGAAGTCCGGCGAGTGCGGGCCGGAGAGGTCGGACAACAGGGGGCCGAAGTTCGAGATGAACTTGCACTGGCTCTTGAAGTCGGCGAAGTAGCGGAACGAGTTGTGCCAGTAGGGGTAGTTCCCGCTGCCGTCGCTCTGGTCGCAGCCGGACGCATCGCCCTGGTAATACGCATGCCAGGAGTCTCCGGCCGCCTCCAGCTGATCGATGATCCGCTCGTGCTTGAAGTTGGAGCAGCCCTTGTCGGTGATGTCGCAGTCCGAGGTGACGCCGAGATCCGACCCGGCGAGCAGCTCGATGTAGTTGGGCAGGCTGGGGTAGTGCCAGCCATAGGCCTGAGTGAAGTCGGCGTACTCGCGTGCCATCTGGTTGAGCTCGGGCATCGCCGGGCTCGCGACCATCTGGCTGTAGTCGGTGTTCTCCATCCAGATCACCATGACGTGCGGGGCACCGTGATGGACGCGGCTCGCCGCCGGGGCCGAGGCGGCGGCCACGCCCGCCCCGGCGGTCAGGCCGACAGCCAGCGCCGCGGCGCAGAGCAAGCCGCCGACCGCGCGCGGCATTCTCCGGAACGGAATCATGCATAACCTCCCGATAGCTGCTGCTGCGCGCAGACGCTACGGCGTGCAGGTGTCCGGACGCGGGACTCCGGATGGCCAGCGGCTGACAAGCCGGCCACCCGCA
>DAIOWC010000333.1:0-4636 GCA_036758685.1 Streptosporangiaceae bacterium
CCGAACCGGCCGCTGGCCACCTGCTTGACCGCGGACCGGCGCAGGTCGCCGTTGGCGTCGGGAGTGAACCGCCGAGCGTCCTCGCCGCCCTCGCCGGTATTGGACCGGCCGCCGAGCCGGTTCATCGCGATCGCGATCGTCTCGTGCGCCTCGGCGGAGATCGACCCGTAGGACATCGCGCCGGTACTGAACCGGCGCACGATGCTCGCCACCGATTCGACCTCCTCAACCGGAACGGGGGGCTGCGGCGCCAGTGCCGCTCCGTCAGCGTCGACTCCCCGGATGCGCAGCAGACCGCGCAGCGTCATCAGCCGCGCCGACTGGTCGTCGACGAGCTTCGTGTACTCGCGGTAGACGCTCTCCTGCCCGGTCCTGGTCGCGTGCTGCAGCTTGAACACCGTTTCCGGGCTGAACAGATGCGGCTCGCCCTCGCGGCGCCACTGGTAGTCACCGCCGGTCTCCAGGCGCCGGTGGGGCGGCCGGCCGCCGCGCTGCGGGTACGCCCGGTAGTGCCGGCGGCTGACCTCAGCGGCCAGTTCGGCGAAGCCGACGCCGCCGAGCGGTGAGGCCGTGCCGGCGAAGCAGGTCCCGATGACCTCGGGCCCGAGGCCGACGGCCTCGAACAGCTGCGCCCCGGTATAGGAGGCGACGGTGGAGACGCCCATCTTCGACATGATCTTCAGGACGCCCTTGCCGAGGGCCTTGATCAGGTTCGCGCCGGCCTTGGCCTCGGTGACGTCGCGCAGCACGCCGCGGCGGACCATCTCCTCGACCGACTCGATGGCGAGGTACGGGCACACGGCCGCGGCGCCGTAGCCGAGCAGCAGCGCGATGTGGTGGCACTCGCGCGCATCGCCGGACTCGACGATCAGGCCGGCCATCGTTCTTGACCGCTCGGCGATCAGGTGGTGATGAACGGCGCCCGTGAGCAGCAGTGACGGGATCGGCGCGAGCAGCGCCTCGGCCGGCGCCGGGCCGACCACTCCCGCCGCGATACCGCCGCCCGCATGCGCGCCTCGATCAGACAAAACGATGATCCGGGCGCCCGCCGCGATGGCCGCGGACACCTCGGCGTTGATCTCGGCCAGCCGCGCCCGCAGCGCCCCGCCGCCGCCGGCCACGTCGTAGCGGCCGTCCACCACGTGCGTGGCGAAGCCCGGCAGATCGCCGTCGTCGTTGATGTGCACGATCTTGGCCAGATCGCTGTCCCCGATCACCGGGAACGGCAGCACGACCTGACGGCAGGACGCCGGACCCGGCTCGAGCAGGTTGAACTCGGGCCCGGTCGATGAGCCGAGCGCGGTGACGAGTTCCTCCCGGATGGCATCCAGCGGCGGGTTCGTGACCTGGGCGAACAGCTGAGTGAAGTAGTCGTAGGCCAGCCGGGGCCGGTCCGAGAGCACGGCAATCGGAGTGTCGGTGCCCATGGAGCCGATCGGCTCGGCCCCGGTCCTCGCCATCGGGGCGAGCAGTATCCGCAGCTCTTCCTCGGAGTAGCCGAACTGCTGCTGCTGGACCAGGAGCGTCTGGCTGTCGGGCAGCTCGCGGGTGCGCTCGGGCAGCCGGTTCAGGTGCAGCATGCCCGCATGCAGCCAGTCCTCGTAGGGATGCTCGGCGGCAAGCTCGGCCTTGACCTCCTCATCCTCGATGATCCGGCCGGCGGCGACGTCGGCCAGGAAGATCCGGCCGGGCTGCAGCCTGCCCTTGCGGACCACCGTCGCGGGATCCAGATCGAGCACGCCGACCTCGCTGGCCAGCACCACCAGCCCGTCGCTGGTCACCCAGTACCGGCCAGGGCGCAGCCCGTTGCGGTCAAGGACCGCGCCGACGACGGTGCCATCAGTGAACGCGATCAGCGCCGGCCCGTCCCAGGGCTCCATGAGCGACGCGTGGAACCGGTAGAACGCGTGCCGCGCCGGGTCCATCTCCTGATGCCGTTCCCAGGGCTCGGGGATCATCATCAGGAGCGCGTGCGGGAGCGACCGTCCCGCGAGGTGCAGCAGCTCCAGGCAGGAGTCGAAGCTCGCCGAGTCGCTCATCGAGTCGTCCAGCACCGGGGTCAGCCGCTCGATCCCGCGCCCGCGGGCGTCCGTGCCAAACACGTCCGACGTCAGCTGCGTCTCCCTGGCCCGCATCCAGTTCCGGTTGCCACGGATCGTGTTGATCTCCCCGTTGTGCGCGATCAGGCGGTAGGGATGGGCCAGCGGCCAGGACGGGAACGTGTTCGTCGAGAACCGCGAGTGGACCAGCGCGATGGCCGAGGCGTACCGGTCGTCGGTGAGGTCAGGGAAGAATCCTTCGAGCTGCGGCGCGGTCAGCATGCCCTTGTACACGATCGTGGTGGCCGAGAGGCTGGCCAGGTAGAGGTCGCTCTCGTGCTCGACCCGCTTGCGCAGGCAGTAGGCCCGGCGGTTCAGGTCCATCCCGGCCTCGCCGGCCTCGCCGGCGACGAACAGCTGAGCCAGCCCCGGCAGGACCGCTCTGGCCCCTTCGCCGCAGTGCGCGGGGTCATGCGGAACCGCCCGCCAGCCGAGTACGACCAGGCCCTCCTCCGCGGCGATGCGGCTGACCGTGGCCTTGAGCTCCGCTGAATCCGCAGCCGACGGGAAGAAGGCCAGCCCGGCCGCGTAGCGGCCAGCAGCCGGCAGCTCGAATCCGGCGACCGCGCGCAGGAACTCATCCGGCATCTGGGTGGTGATCCCGGCCCCGTCGCCGGTCTCCGGATCGGCTCCCTTAGCCCCGCGATGCTCCACGTTGCGCAGCACCGTCAGGGCTTTGGCCACCGTGTCATGCCGACGCTCGCCGCTGAGGTCGGCAACAAAGCCGACGCCGCAGGCATCGTGCTCGTAACTGCTGTCATAGAGGCCGGAGTGGGCAGATGCCATCAGCGCTCCTGTCGTCTCGTCCGCTTATCGCTATCGAGCGGTGAAGGGTCGGGACGACGATGGCCCTGCTGTGCGCCCGGCAGGCACTGCCCGCGCACCAGCAACAGTATAACGAAGGCGCCTACGGCCCGGGATCGGCGCTCAGCACGAGCCGCGGGTCGGGTACCCCGGCCAGGGCCGTCGGCTGGCCGCAAACCTGCAGGTCACACCACACGACCTTGCCGCCGGCCCACGAGCAGGCCAGGGTGGCCGGCCAGCCCGGCTAGCGGCCCGCGCGGACGCCGGCCGCCAGTTCCGCGGCCAGCTCGCTGACGCTGGCCAGCCCGGCCCGCTCGTCCGGCGCGGACAGGAGCCGCTGCACGAACGCCGAGCCGACGATGACCCCGTCGGCGAATCCGGCCACCTGCGCGGCCTGCGCGCCGTCGCGGACGCCCAGGCCGACCGCGACCGGCAGGCTGGTGTACTCGCGGACGCGGCTGACCAGCACGGCGGCATGGCTGTCCAGCGCCGCCCGCGCGCCGGTGACGCCCATCAGCGACGCCGCGTAGACGAAGCCGCCGCAGACGCCGGTGATGAGCTCGATGCGCTCGCCGGATGAGCTCGGCGCGACGAGAAAGACCGGGTCTAGCTGACACTGCGCGGCGGCTGCCAGCCACGGGTGTGCTTCCTCGGGCGTCAGGTCCGGCGTTATCAGCCCGCAGCCACCGGCCGCCGCGAGGTCGCGGGCAAACCGCTCGACGCCGTAATGGTCGACGGGGTTCCAGTAGGTCATCACCAGCACCGGCACGCCCGACGCCGCCACCGCCTCGACCGTGCGCAGGACATCCGTCACCCTGGTGCCCGCGGTGAGCGCGCGGTGCACCGCTTCCTGGATGACGGGACCGTCCATCAGCGGGTCGGAGTACGGCAGGCCGATCTCGATCACGTCCGCGCCGGACTCGGCGATGACCCTGGCCGCCGCGATCGCGCCCGCCGCCGACGGGAACCCGGCGGGCAGGTAGCCGACGAGCGCCGCCCGATTCTCCGCTGCCGCCTTCTCGAAGGCGGCGGTGACCGCGCTCACTGGTTGTGCTGCCCATGCTGCTGCCCGAGATGCCCGAACCAGCGGCCGGCGATGTCGACGTCCTTGTCGCCGCGGCCGGACAGGCTGACGAGCAGCACGGCTTCGGGGCCAAGCTCGCGGCCGACCTGCAGCGCGCCGGCGAGCGCGTGGGCCGACTCGATCGCCGGGATGATGCCCTCGGTACGGCACAGCACCGAGAACGCCTCCATCGCCTGGGCGTCGGTGACGGCTCGGTAGCTCGCCCGGCCGGTGTCGTGTAGCCACGCGTGCTCGGGGCCAACGCCCGGATAGTCGAGGCCGGCGGAGATCGAGTGCGTCTCGACCGTCTGCCCGTCGCCGTCCTGGAGCAGATAGGTGCGCATCCCGTGCAGCACGCCCGTCGATCCGAAAGTCAGCGTCGCCGCGTTCCGCCCGGTTTCGCGGCCGTCACCGCCGGCCTCGCAGCCGATCAGCGCGACGCGCTGGTCCGGGATGAACTCGTGGAAGATCCCGATCGCGTTGGAGCCGCCGCCGACGCACGCGAGCACCGCGTCCGGCAGCCGGCCCGCAGCCTCGAGGATCTGTCCTCTGGCCTCGACCCCGATCACCCGCTGGAAGTCCCTCACCATGACCGGGAACGGGTGCGGTCCGCCGACCGAGCCGATGCAGTAATGGGTGGTCTCGACCGTGGACACCCAGTTCCTGAACG
>DAIOWC010000334.1:0-4581 GCA_036758685.1 Streptosporangiaceae bacterium
CAATGACCGCGAACAGCAACGTGATCACCGGACCGGTCCGCCGGCCGCGCAACATGGCGGCCCATATCACCGGCAGCATCCACGATGACGCGACCGCAACCGCGCTCGGGTTCCGCGGCGGCACGGTGGCAGGCAGCGTCCACCTGGACCAGTTCCCGCCGCTACTGATCCAGGCATTCGGGCAGCGCTGGTTCGAGACGGGCAGCCTGTCCCTGTACTTCCGGCACGCGACCACCGACGGCGAGCCAGTGCAGGCATTCATCGAGCGCCCGTCGACCGGAGATCGTGACGTGCAGGTCCGCGCCTGGGCGACGACCGACGGCGACACGCTTGTCGCCGAGGGAACGGCAGCAGTGGGGAATCCGCAGGCCCCGTCAGCACTGCGTGAGCGGGATCTGCGCCCGGCCGACCCGGCCGAGCTCAGGATCCTCAAGGCGCTGAGGCCGGGTGACGTACTCGGCGATCTCCGCGTCACCGTCAATAGCGAACGGCAGCAATCGATCATCAGCCAGGGGGCCATGACCGAGCCCCTGGACTGGTACACCGGCTCCTCGCCGTGGGGCGGTCCGATTGCCTCGCCGTCCGGCGTGGTCGGCCTGCTGTACACGCGCCTGCTGGCAGATACGAAAGAAGCCATGGGCGAGCACGTGGGCCTGTTCGGCGCCATCGAGATCCGGTTCCGCGCCGGCCCGGTATTCCTGGAGCGCGAATACCGGGTAACCGGCGAGGTGGCGGCGGTCAGCCAGACCCCCAAGACCGAGGTCCTGTGGTTCGACAGCCGCGCGCTTGACGACCGTGCCGAGCCAGTCGCCGAGATGCGGATGATGCTCCGCCAGATGAAGCAGTCCTCACCCCTCTACCATGAGCAGGCGGCCCGCGGATGAGCGCGGCCGAGGCTCTGGCCCGCCTCGGCACGGCTGACCTGGGCGAGGAAGCAAACGAATTCCGCGCCCAGATCCGGCGCTGGATCTCAGCTAACGTCCCGCCGGGACTTGTCGACATGGCGCAGCGTATGGCAGCGGACGCCATAAGCCTGCTGGGACCGGAATCGCTGATCGTGGCTGACGGCTACGGCTTGAACGGCTGGCAGCAGGCCTTCCTCGCCTCCCGCTCCGACACCATCTGGGGCGGCACCGCGGAGATTCAGCGGAACATCATCGCAGAGCGGCTCCTCGGGCTCCCGAAAGAACCGCGCGGCGGCGCATGAGCGGCACAGCCGCCGCGCTCGGCGGCATCCGCGTCTTGGACCTCAGCACCGGCGTCGCGGGTCAGTACTGTGGCAAGCTGCTGGCAGGCTACGGCGCCGACTGCGTTCTGGCCGAGCCGCCGGAAGGAACTCCGACCCGGCGGATGGGGCCCTACCTGACCAGCAGACGATCTTCCACCCGGTCTGCCATGTTCCGGCATCTCAACCAGGGCAAGTCCAGCCTGGTCCACCAGATCGGCGACGGGCGCATGCAGGCTATGACCGCGCTGGCGGACGTCGTCATCCGCGACGACGCGACGCCGCTGCCGTTCACTCTGGCCGCGACCGTGGTCGAGTGCGTCATCGGCGAGTTCCCCCGCTGCGGCCCGTACAGCGGCTGGCACGGCAGCGAGATGGTGCACCAGGCGCTGGCAGGCGCGATGTACATGACCGGCTGGCCCGACCGCCAGCCGCTGTACGGGATCGGCCACCGCGCTTACTACGCCTGCGGCACCACGGCCTTCATCAGCGTGCTATCGGCGCTTCATGAGCGGGCCAGCTCCGGGCTCGGGCAGGTCGTGACGGCCACGGTGTTCGAATCTAACGCCGCCATCGCGCAGAACCTGGTAAGCCAGTACAGCTACAACGGCAGCTACGAGACCCGGCGCCAGTATCCCGGCTTCCTCGCGCTGCTCCAGTGCCGCGACCACTGGATGGTGCTGTTCGCCATCCGCCACTGGGAGCAGCTGTGCGAAGTCTTCGGCCTGGAGCACCTGCTGGACGACGAGCGGTTCGGCCAGCAGGCCTCCCGGCTTGAGCACTGGGACGTCGTCGTCGCCGAGATGCAGGCGCGCGCACGCCAGTTCCTGGCCGGCGAACTCGTCGCCGCACTCCAGCGGGCGCGGATCAGCGCCGAAGTCGTCGCGCCGCTGGACACCCTGGTCTCTTCCGCCCAGTGGCGAGACCGCCAGATGGTGCGAACCGCCGGCGGTGGCGCCGGCACTGCGCGCACGGAGGCCGCGCTGGGCCCGCCGTTCACAGTCGGCGACACCGGATACTGCGCGCTGCGGCCCAGTCCCGTGCTCCGCCGCGCCATCGCGGCCGAGCGGGCGGCGCGCGCGATCCAGCAACGGTGGCTCCAGCGCCAGGCAGCGGGCCACGAGCACACATCCCAGCCCGCCGGCAGCGCAGGAAGGCCATCATCTGCCCGGCCCGGGCCGCTGTCTGGCCTGCGCGTCATCGACCTCACCACCGCGTGGGCCGGCCCCTTCGCCGGCCGCAGCCTGGCCCACCTCGGCGCCGAGGTCATCAAGATCGACGCGCCGAGCCACACCGACTCCTGGCGCGGCGCACCCGAAGGCGGCGCGGCCCGGCACTACCCGGACGGTGACCCCGGCAAGCACCCGTGGAACCGCTGCGTGCTGTTCAACACCCAAGGCCAGGGCAAGCTGTCCCTGGGCCTGGACCTCAAGGTCGCCGGGGCTCGCGAGATCCTGCTCGGGCTCGCCGAGGCCTGCGACGTCCTGATAGCGAACTTCACCCCAGGCGTTCTTGACCGGCTCGGCATCGGCTACCACGCACTCGGCGCCAGGAACCCGCGGATCGTCGTCGTCGAGATGCCCGCGTTCGGGCCAGGCGGTCCTGACAGCGACCATCAGGGCATGGGCAAGACGATGGAGGCGGCATGCGGTATGGCGGCCCTGATGGGCTACGGCGAAGGGCCGCCAGTGCTGACCGGCCCCGCTTACCTGGACCCGATCGGCGGCCTGAGCGCCGTGGGCGCCACCCTCGTCGCGCTGCGCCACCGCGACGAGACCGGCAACGGCTGCCGGGTCGAGGTCCCGCAAACCGAGGTCGGCGCTCACTGGATCGGCGAGCATGTCCTGCTGCAGGCCGAGACCGGCCGGTCATGGCAGCCGGACGGCAACGCCGTAGCCGACGCGGCGCCGCACGACGCCTATCCATGCCGGGGCGACGACGAATGGATCGCAATAGCGATCGGCACCGACGAGCACTGGCGCGCCCTGTGCCAGGCCATGCGACGGCCGGACCTGGCCCTGTCGCCTCGTTACTCAGCCCTGCCCGGCAGGGCCCGCCACCGTCACGAGCTGGACGCGATCATCACCCGCTGGACCAAGCAGTTCAGCAAGCACGAGCTCGCCGCCAGGCTGCAGGCCACCGGGGTACCAGCCGCCCCCGTGAACAGCGGCGCCGATGTCGCCCGCGACACAGTACTGCTGGAGACCGGCTTCATCCGGCAGCTCGATCACCCCGAGGCAGGCCGCCACGCCTACCCTGGCCTCTCCTACCAGCTTGAGCGCAGCCCGGGAGGCATCTCAGCCGCCGCTCCGTGCTTCGGACAGCACAACGAGCCGGTGCTGCGCGACATCCTCGGGATCCGCGCCGAGACCATAGCTGAGCTTCAGCGCGCCGGAGCCATAGCCGACCGGCCGCTGAGCGCCCAGCTCACAACCACGGCCGACGCCGCCTACGGCAACCGCGCCCCGCCAAACCCGCCAGCTCACCTGACGACCCGCGAGCACACGCCCCCGACCAGCAGAGGATCCCGATGATCTCCACTACGTTCGACTACGACACCATCGAAATCACCGTCGACCATGCGGTCGCCACGATCACGCTGAACAGGCCAGATCAGCTCAACGCCTGGGACTGGCAGATGCACCGCGAGCTCAGAACCGCCTACGCGGCTCTCGATGCCAGCGACGACGTGCGCGTCATCATCCTCACCGGCGCCGGACGGGCCTTCTGCGCCGGAGCCGGACTCGCGCCCAAGGGAGAGACCTTCGACGGCTCCCGCGATCCCGCCGCGTGGAACGAGCGCTACCCAGGCCCGGCGCTCGACGCGCCCGAACTGATGACCCCGGTCATCGCCGCCATCAACGGCGCCGCCGTCGGTGCCGGGATCACCATGGCGGTGAGCTGCGACATCCGCATCGCCGCCGAGAACGCCAAGATCGGGTTCGTGTTCAACCGGCGCGGCGTCATTCCCGACGCAGACCTGCTGTGGAGCCTGCCCCGGATGATCGGCTACGCCCGAGCCATGGACCTCCTGCTGACCGGCCGCATCTTCACCGGCAAGGAAGCCGCCGAAATCGGCCTGGTCTCACGCGCCGTCCCCCAGGAAAACGTGCTCGCGGTCGCCACCGAGATGGCCCGCGACATCGCCGAGAACGTCGCGCCCGCGTCGGCGGCCATAACCAAGCAGGTAGCCCGGCAGTTCCTCGAGGAAACCGACCGCAAGGCCGCCCTGGAGCGCGAGCGCATCTTGTTCCGGTGGGCCGGTCAGCAGCCCGACGCCCGCGAGGGCGTTGAGGCATTCCTGCAACGCCGGCCGGCGCAATGGCGGCTGTCTAAGCACGCCACGCTGCCGCCTG
>DAIOWC010000335.1:0-4518 GCA_036758685.1 Streptosporangiaceae bacterium
AGAGGGCACCCAGCTCGATTACCCGCCCCGGCTCGGCCGCTCCTCGCCCGACCCGAAAGGAGAGCTGTCCAGCCATCGATACGCACTCGTCGAGCAGCCTCGTCTTGCCGAGCCCGGCGCTCCCCTCCACCACGACCACGCAACCGGTGCCGGCCCGGGCCTCGTTCAGTTTCCGACGGAAGACCGCGAGCTCCTGCTCACGTCCGCGAAGCGGAGGCCGGGACGGAGCGTCCATATTTCGAGACTACATCGGGGGATCGATCGATCGGCCTGCTGACCGCCATGGCTCAGCGCCGGCGGAGCAGTCCGATCGAGTACGGGCGCGAGCGGCCCGTGGCTCGCGTGTTGTCGTCCGTGCCTGGCAGGTGGGTGTGGGCGGTGTCGGCGGCGCGGTTCCGGTACTCCTTGGTTAGCGCCGTCAGGGTCAGCCGGAATCCGGTGCCGCAGAAGAACCAGTCCCCCACCTGGCCACCGCCGGGCTAGATTGCCCACGCGCAAGGTCCTTGTCCCCGGTCTCAGGCAACCAGCGCCTGCTTGATGAAGCTAGCCACGCGCACCGGCTGCGCGATGAACGCAGTATGCGAGCCGGCAATTGAGTCCGTCGTGGCGTTCATCCGCTCGGCCATAAACCGCTCCGCGTCCGGAGGGATGGCGTTGTCGTGCTCCGACACCAGGTACCAGGACGGGTGCGTTCTCCATCCGGCCGCTGTGGCCTGCTCCGTCAGGGCGGCCAGCGACAGGGGCCGCTGGGTCGCGACCATGACCTCAGCGACATCCACGGGCACGTCCGCGCAGAATGTCTCGCGGAACTGCTCGGCCTTGATGTAGAGATCAGGCCCCTGAGGCGCGCCCGGCGCAGCGTACGGCGAGGGATAGGAAGTCGTAGCCACCAGAGACGGGGGGAACGGCTCCTGCACGCTGGCGCAGCTCTCCCCCGCGTCCAAGCCGAACGCAGCCACGTACACCAGCGCTGACACGTTATCCAGGCCCGCTGATGCCTGAGTGATCACTGCACCGCCCTACGAGTGGCCCACAAGGACCACCCGTCCCTGAATCGCCCGCGCCGCCTCGCTGATGGCGTCGGCGTCGAACGCCAGGCTCCGGAGCGGGTTGGGAGGGGCCACGACGTCGTATCCGGCTGCCGTCAGTTCCCTCATGACACCGCCGAATCCGGAGGCATCCGCGGATGCCCCGTGGACAAGCATCACGGTAGGCCTGGACGAGTATGAGTCGGTCATCTTCACCACGCTCCCTTGCAAGATATGGCGGGCGGGTTCGGCCGCCGCGCGGGTATCGAGCCCGATATCGATACCTGCTGCCTCGGCAGCACCCGGCTCACACGTTCAGGTGACCGTCGTCTCCCTGCGGGTCACGCATTTGGGTGATGGCGCGGCGCGGCGCGCGCGGGGTTAAGTGTCAGGCGAGATCCCGAGCTGCGGATAAGCAGAGCAACAAGTACGCATGGCATCCGAGCGCGTGCTGAACGTCACCCTTCGACGGCAAGTAATTGGCTCTGGGTAGGAAGCGTCAGCCTGATGCGCTTCATGCGGCTCGACCTCCGCAGTGCACTTGCGCTCGATTCGCAAGCCCGCCCCTAGCACTGGAAGGACACCATGCGGTTCATCCACCCGATGCGGAACGCATCACTGCGAGTGAAGATCATGGCAGCAATTCTGGGCACCGCGGCCCTCGTGCTCCCTATGACCCAGGTCGCGTCAGCCAGCACAGCCACTCACCCGGCCCGCGCCAGCGGCCCTAAGCCCAGCATCGTCTTGGTCCATGGCGCCTGGGCGGACAGCTCTAGCTGGGACGCGGTCGTCAGCAGGCTGCAGCACGACGGATACACCGTCTACGTCCCGCCGAACCCACTGCTCGGCCTCAAATACGATTCCGCGTTCCTCCGCGACTTCCTCCACACAATCGCCGGGCCGATCATCCTCGTCGGTCACTCGTACGGCGGTGCTGTCATTACCAACGCCGCCACGGGTGACAGGCAGGTCAAGGCACTCGTATACGTCGACGCCTTTGCTCCCGCCGAGGGGCAGACCATCGGTCAGCTCGTCAGCGCCCGTCCCGGCTCATGCGTCCTGCCGAGCGCCAACGTCATAGCCCAGCCATACCCAGGAGCCCCGAAAGGCGCCGTCGATGTCTACGTCAAGCAGAGTGTCTTCCCGTCCTGCATGGCCAACGGCCTGCCCCTCGGCGAGGCCCGGATGCTTGCCGCAACGCAACGGCCCCTCACCTCGCTCGCGCTCACCGTGCCATCCGGTACGCCAGCCTGGAAGACCATCCCGTCCTGGGCCGTCATCGGCACCGCCGACCACGCCATCCCCCCTGCCGAGCTGCTCGCTATGGCCCATCAGGCTCACGCCCACATCACCATCGCCCGCGACGCCCCGCACCTGTCCATGATCTACGCCCCCGGCCTCGTCACCTCGGTCATCCTCAAGGCCGTCAGGGCCACTAGCTGAGCGGCCGTTCAGGAAGGAATTGTCCGATGGACATCGAGGGATCAGTCGCGCTGGTCACAGGCGCAAACCGGGGAATCGGCCTGGCGTTTGCCCGCGCTCTGCTGTCGCGGGGCGCCGCCAAGGTATATGCCGGGGTCCGCAACCCCGACCAGTTCACTGAACCAGGCCTCGAACCGCTCCTCCTGGACGTCACCGATCACGACCACATCGAGGGTGCCGCAGAGAAAGCATCCGACGCGAGCATCCTCATCAACAACGCCGGGATTATGACCGGCCCTGGGTTGCTCGAGGGCTCCCTGGACGGCGCCCGCCGGGAAATGGAGGTGAACTACTTCGCTCCCTGGGCGATGTCGCGAGCGTTTGCGCCCATTCTGGCGGCTAACGGCGGCGGAGTCCTGGTCAACATGCTCTCGGCCGCCTCCTGGAGAACGAATGCAAAAACCGCTGGCTACGCAGCATCCAAGGCCGCCGAATGGTCACTGACCAACGCCCTGCGGCTCGGCCTGCGGGCTCAGGGAACCATGGTCATCGCAGTCCACGTCGGCTACGTCGACACCGACGCCACGCGGAGACTCGACGCGCCGAAGGTGCCAGCGACCCAGGTTGCCGACAAGACCATGGACGCCATAGTCCGCGGCGAGCCCGAAGTGCTCGTCGACGAATCTGCCCGACGGGTCCGCTCCCTGCTGTCCGGTCCCCTGGACCTTCTTTATCCAGAGCTATGAGTCCCGTCGGGCCGCGGTGCGTCGAGTGACTCAAAGCTGCCACGACCACGCTCGTATTACGGCCGGACCAGGGCTTTGCCGAGCTTGGCACCATCGAGCAGCGACAGGAGTGCCCGCGGCGCGCTTTCTAGGCCATCGAAGATCGTAACCTCGGAATGCAATATCCCATCGTTGACGAGTGGGAGTACCTCCTCCTCGAAGGCGGCCCTGCGGTGCAGGTGATCGAGTACCAGGAAGCCCTCGAGTCGAAGGCGCTTGATGATCAGCTGCGTGAGGTTGCATGGCGCCGGTGCGGGCGGCCTTCCGTAGCCTGAGATCATCCCGCAGATGGCGACCCGGCCGCCGATGCGCAGGAGGTCGATCGCTGCCTCCAGGTGGTCGCCGCCAACGTTGTCGAAGTAGATATCGATGCCCCCGGGCGCGACCCCGCGCAGGTGGCCTGCAAGGTCACCTGCACGGTAGTCCACGGCCGCGTCCAGCCGGAGCGTGTCAGTGAGGTATCGCACCTTCTCGGCGCCTCCGGCGGATCCGATCACCAGCGAGGCGCCCCAGGCTTTAGCCAGCTGGGCGGCCGCCGAGCCGACGGCGCCGGTGGCCGCGGATATCCAGACCCGGTCGCCCGGTTTCATCTGCGCGACGTCCAGCAGGCCGATGTAGGCGGTCAGTCCGGGTACGCCGAGCACGTGCAGCCAGGTATGCGGCGGCAGCCCGCTGCGCGGCTCGATGCGGCCTCCCTCATTCGCCTCCACCACGGCATAGTCACGCCACCCTCCCCAGCAAACCGTCCAGTCGCCTTCCGCCCACCCCTCGGCGGCAGATTGCACGACCTGGCCGACAGCCCTCGCCTCGACAGCGACGCCAAGGCCGAAGGCCGGCGCGTAAGTGTCCGCGGAGAGCCGGGGGATCATCGACGGGTCCACGCTGAAACAGTCCGTCCGGACGAGCAGCTGACCCGGCGACAGCGCTGGTAGCTTCCGCTCAGCGAGCGCGAAGCACCCGGAGTCGATCCGTCCCTCCGGCCGTCGCGCCAGCACCAGCTCACGCGCGGTCACCATCGCGACTGCCCGGGGAGCACCGCATCACGGTCGGCCCGATCGCATTTGGCCGTCTCTGGTAGCGAGGTAACGGCCTGGGTGGCGTTCATGCCCTGGGAGGCTAGGCTGCCCGGCCGGCTGGCACTTGACCGGACGCGCAGACCTGATTCTCCGTACGCACGGCCGCTGTTCAGCGGCCCTGAGACGGCGGCTGGGAGGCGCGGTGCGGCCGACAGCGCTCGCGGGTATCGGTCGGCCGCTCGCCGAAACGCTCGCGGTAGGCGTTGC
>DAIOWC010000336.1:0-4517 GCA_036758685.1 Streptosporangiaceae bacterium
GCCCCGGCCGTCGGCGCGCGAGCGGCTGCTGGCCGCGGCCAACGAGCTGTTCTACAACGAGGGCGTGCACACGGTCGGCATCGACCGCGTCATCGAGCAGGCCGGCGTGGCCAAAGCGTCGCTGTACAACACGTTCGGCAGCAAGGACGAGCTGGTCCGTGCGTACCTGGAGGGGCGGCGGGCCAGCGTCACCCAGCGCATCATGGCGGCGGTGGAACGCTACGACACCCCGCGTGAGCGGCTGCTGGCGGTGTTCGAGGGCCAGGGAGACCTGTTCGCCCAGCCGGACTACCGCGGCTGTGCGTTCGCGAGGGCCAGCGCCGAATCCCATCCTGGCGATCTGGCCGAGCAGGCCGCCGAGGCCTACCGCCAATGGGTGCGCGCGCTGCTCACCGACCTTGCTGCTGAGGCGGGCGTGCCGGAGCCAGGTGTCCTCGCGCGCCAGCTGCAGCTGCTCTACGACGGGAGCGGCCAGGCCGCGCGGATGGACCACGACCCGTCGGCGGCCGCTGCCGCCCGGGCCGCGGCGGTCATCCTGCTCGACGCTGCCCTGGCTTAGGGGACGACGGATCAACCAGGGGGGTAACAACGTGACTGACTCATACTCCAGCCTGCCTAACTTGCAGGTCACTGGCGCGAACGGTATCGACTACGCGTACCGGGACACGGACCCGCTGAGCGGCGGCGTGGCGCTGGTTCTTCTGCAGCACTTCCGCGGCAATCTCGACAACTGGGACCCCGCGCTTGTCGACGGGCTGGCGGCAGGCCGGCGCGTCATCACCTTCGACAACACCGGCGTGGGCGGCTCCAGCGGGACGACACCGAGCACCGTGGAGCAGATGGCGCGCGACGCCATCGCCTTTATCGCCGCCATGGATCTGAGCAGGGTCGATCTGCTGGGGTTCTCCATCGGCAGCTTTGTCGCGCAGCAGGTGGCTCTGACCAGGCCGGCCATGGTCAGGAGGCTGGTCCTTGCCTCCGCGGCGCCGCAGGGCGGGGCCGGCATGCACGGCTGGGCGCCCGAGGTCATCGGCGCGATCGGCACGCCGCAGACCAAGCCCGAGGAGTACCTCGGCGTCTTCTTCGCCCGGTCCGCGTCGAGCCGTCAGGCGGGCCAGGAAGCCCTCCGGCGGATGTATGCCAGAACCGAGGACCGGGATGCGGCAACGTCGTGGGCGACCAGGCAAGCGCAGTACGACGCGGTCTGCACGTGGGGCATCCCCGAGCACGCCCGGCTGGAGCGGCTCAGCTGCCTGACGATGCCCGTGTTCATCGCGAACGGCGACAGCGACCCGATGATCCCGCCGCACTACTCCTACCTGCTCGCGGGCCTGATCCCGCAAGCCCGGGTGAAGATTTACCCCGACTCCGCGCACGGGTTCTTGTTCCAGCACCACCGCGACTACGCCGCGGACGTCGAGGACTTCCTCAGCGATAACGGCTAGCCGCCCGCCGAGGGAATGTCGGCCGGGTCTGGCATCAGCCCGTGTGAGTGCTCGGAGTGAGCGCCGAGTACCGGATGATCTGCGGCACTAAATGTCTCCGCATCAGGGGCTGGCTCGGCGTGCCGCAGGAACATGGAATGGACACTCGCGATCATGGCATTCCAGTCATCCAGGCTCACTGGCTTGACCACATAGGCGTTGGCGTGCAACGCGTAGCTGCCCGCTATGTCGGCCGGATGCCTGGAGGAGGACAGGACGACCACCGGGATCGTCAGTAGCTCGGCATCGGTCTTGAGCGCCTTGAGAACCTCCAGCCCGTGCTGGTGACCAGCCAGGTTGAGGTCGAGGAGGATCAGGCGGACCCCAGCGTCATCGGCCGACTTCCCGGCGGCGCGGGCATTCACGAGCGCCTCATCGCCGTTGCTGACTACGCGCACCAGCCGACGCGCGACTCCGAGAGACTCCAGGGCTTCCTGGACGAGCAGAGCATCGCCAAGATCGTCATCGACGACGAGCACGCCCACGTCCCCGTGAAGCCTTCCGTCCAGCGTCAGCCTGGTCCTGTCCGAAATGCTCATGCACGCCCCTCTGCGACGCGCCGGCCATTTTCAGCGCTGTGAGCTCGTCGGCCCTGTCGGATCGGGCCGAGTCAGTGGTGTACTCAGGATGCGGCTGCGACGTCCGACAGTCAATAGTTCGCGAGATCTATTGCGCGAGATATTGTTCCGGTTACAATCGGGGCATGGAGGCCGAGAAGAGCCGGGACGGGGCCTGGACGCTCCTCACCGGACACGGCCACGTTCTCGTGGAAATTGCCCGCAGCCCCGATGCGAGGCTCAAGGACATCGCCGACGTGGCCGGGATCACCGAACGAGCCGTCCAGGCGATCGTGAGCGACCTGGAGGCAGCCGGTTACCTAACCCGGCAGCGGGAGGGACGCCGCAACCGCTACATCGTCAACCCTGACTGTCTGTTCCGTCACTCGGCGCAGGACGGTCACCGGGTTGGTCCTTTCCTTGCGCTACTGGCCGCCGAAGGCGACGCGATACTCCGGTCGCAGGCGGACGACGTGAAGAACGCCGGGGGCCGCTGATCACTCACCTGGCGGCGGCGCCTTCCGCAGGCGCCGACCCGGCGGAGGCGCTCCGCGAAGGCGCACGAGCTGCTGGAGGACCGGTCCAGGGTCGGCCGGGTCCTGCTCGTCCCGTAGCGGAGGGCTTCGGCGAACATCGGGACCGTTAGTCAGCGGATAGCACTGACTAACGGTCCCAGTCATCAGGCCGGGCTGATAGCTGACCGTTTCGTCCCATAGCTGCCGCCTGGTTGACCCCGTTGTGCCGGCCGCGACGGCAGCTCGCCGCCGGTGACCGCGGACTCTAAGTGGACAGGCTATCCGCTACCCGTTACAGTGAAGTGGACAGACTATCCGATTAAAGGAGCTCGCCATGGAGTACCGGCCTCTCGGACGCACTGGCATGTCGGTCAGCCAGATGTGCCTGGGCGCGATGATGTTCGGCGCCTTCGGCAACACCGACCACGATGACGCGGTCCAGATCATCCGCAAGGCGCTGGACGCCGGCGTCAACTTCATCGACACCGCCGACGGCTACTCCGCGGGCGAGTCGGAGGAGATCCTGGGCAAGGCGCTCCTCGGCGGGCGGCGCGAGAAGGTCATCCTCGCGGTCAAGTTCGGTGTTCCAATGGACGACGACCCCAACCGTCGCGGAGCGTCGCGGCGGTGGATCACCGAGGCTGTCGAGGACTCGCTGCGCCGACTGCAGACCGACTGGATCGACGTCTATCAGGTGGGCGTTCCCGATCCGAACACCGATACCGACGAGACCCTGGGCGCGCTGTCTGACCTGGTGCGCGCCGGGAAGATCCGGTCCTTCGGCGCCTCGAAAGTCCCGGCCTCGCAGATCGTCGAGGCGCAGTGGACCGCCGATCGGCGCGGTCACGGGCGGTTCCGCACCGAGCAGCCGCCGTACTCGATGCTGACCCGCGCGATCGAGTACGACGTGCTGCCAGCCTGCCAGCGGCACGGGATGGGCGTGCTGGCCTACAGCCCGCTGGCCGGGGGCTGGCTGTCGGGCAAGTACCGCAAGGGCGTCGCGGTGAGCGGGCCGGGATCTTCCGCCCGCAGCCGCCGCTTCCCGCAGGCCTTCGACGCCGCCGCGCCCGCCAATGCCGCCAAGCTCGAGGCGGCCGATGCGCTCGGCGCGCTGGCCGCCGAGGCCGGGCTCAGCCTCGTCCAGATGGCGGTCGCGTTCGTCGTCCGCCATCCGGCGGTCACCTCGGCGATCATCGGCCCGCGCACGATGGACCACCTCGACGGTTACCTGGCTGCCGACGGGGTCGAGCTGTCTTCCGATGTGCTCGACCGCATCGACCAGATCGTGCCGCCTGGTCACACGATCAACGTCAACGACAACATGTGGAACGTCGGCACGACCTCGCTCGAGCCCGCCGCCCGCCGCCGGTAGGAACCTACGATCGCGTAGGCTACGGTTACGTAAGTTCAATCGCGTTGGTCCTGGACCCTGGTCGATGCGGAGAGCTCGTCTCATCCGAAGCACCGCGACCGGTAACGAGGACCTATGACGACAACGGCAGATGCCACGGCGGCGCGAGCCGACGAACTCACCCCACCGACCGTGGTCCGGCCGGAGATCATGCCGGAGCGGACCAGCGTATTTGACCGCGTCCTGGTCGCCGTGTTCGTGGCCGTCCCGTTCCTGGCGCTGGTCGCGGCGGTCCCGCTGGCCTGGGGCTGGGGCCTCGGCTGGCACGACATCGTGCTGGCGGTCGCGTTCTACTACATCTCGGGGCTCGGGGTCAGCGTCGGCCTGCACCGCTACTTCACCCACGGGTCCTTCAAGGCCAAGCGCGGGTTCAAGATCGCGCTGGCTATCGCCGGGAGCCTGGCGATCGAGAAGCCGGTGATCACCTGGGTCGCCGACCACCGCAGGCACCACAAGTACAGCGACAAGGACGGCGACCCGCACTCGCCGTGGCGGTTCGGGAGTGACGCGAAAGCCCTGGCCAAGGGCCTGGCGTACGCGCATATCGGCT
>DAIOWC010000337.1:0-4505 GCA_036758685.1 Streptosporangiaceae bacterium
TGAGCAGGGCGACCTGGCCGGCCCGGATGTCCTGGTAGCGCGGCGGGGCCATCTTCAGCCGCGCGGGCAGGTTCACCCAGAGCTGGAATCCGTGGAACAGCCCGCCGCTCACGACCAGTTCCTCGGGCGGCTCCTCAATGTGCAGGATGCCGCCGCCGGCGGTCATCCACTGGGTGTCGCCGTTGGTGATGAGGCCGCCGCCGCCGTTCGAGTCCTGATGCCGGAACGTCCCGTCGATGATGTAGGTGACGGTCTCGAAGCCGCGGTGCGGATGCCAGGCCGTGCCCTTCGGCTCGCCGGGCGCATAGTCAACCTCGCCCATCTGGTCCATGTGAATGAACGGGTCAAGTGCCGACAGGTCCACGCCGGCAAACGCGCGCCGCACCGGGAACCCCTCGCCCTCGAACCCGGCAGGCGCCGTGGTCACTGAGAGCACCTTGCGGTCCCGCGCGACCGCCTGGTCGGGCTCGCTCACCCTCGGCAGCAGCAGGATGTCCCCTACGGTCACGGCCGGCATGACTACCTCCTCGGTTTAAGTCTGCCCGCGCTAACAGTAATTGAACGCGCAACATTCCCGCTCTCAACTGCCTGGCAGGACGCCAGCACCGCGTACCGACGACGCTCCTAGCTGGGCAGCAGCCCTCAGGAGCGGAACGACGCTGCCGCAGGCCAGTCACGCCCGTACGGCTTATGTCGGGAATGTGCCCACGGGAAGTGACCTGAGTTACTCGCCAGTAGTGACGTGCGTCTCATCTTGAAACCGATTGCAGTCACGTCGCGTCAGAGCCCGGTAACGCATCGAGACCCCCCCTCGCCGGGATCACGTCGCACGCGCTGATCCCGCACTTGCCTTCACCGCCAGGCGGCGAGGACAGACGGAAGGAAATATTCATGCGACGCACTGCCCGGTTCACTGACGCGCTCTCTGCCCATCGCAAGGGCCTGGTCCTCGCGGGCTCGACCGCTGCGCTGCTCGGGGTTGGCGCCGGTACCGCGAGTGCAGCGACCGTCGCCCCGGCCTCGCACGTTTCCGCTGAGTCCGCGGGGAGCACCGCTGCCGCCTTCCGCAAGGCGAGCACTGCTGACGTTGCCCTGCTGACCGCGGCGCTGGAGAAGGGCCCGGCCAGCCTGGTCAAGCCTGCCAGCCACGTTGCCGCGCACCGCGTGCACTCGCTGAAGCCCGCTGCCAGCCGGGTTGCGGCCAGGGATGTTGCCGCGAAGCCGGCCGCGCCGAAGGTCGTGACCTGGGCGCAGGCGGCCGAGATTCAGGCGCACCGGAACGACCCGAAGCTGGCGGGCACGTCCCTCCCGGCGGCTGATCAGCTCCGGCCGGTTGCGGTGTTCGGTCAGCAGGAGACCATGCAGCTCAGCCCCGCTCAGGTTGCGAACGCCACGACCATCGTCAAGCAGGCCCTGGCCAAGAACATGGGCGTGCGCTCCGCAGTGATCGCGGTGGCGACCTCCATGCAGGAGTCCGAGCTGATGAACATCAACTACGGGACCTCGGACTCGCTCGGCCTGTTCCAGCAGCGGCCCTCATGCGGCTGGGGCACCGCGCAGCAGATCCTGAACCCCGCCTACGCGGCCGACGCCTTCCTCGGGGCGCTGAAGACCTACCAGGCCAGCGACCCGACATGGGCGAACCAGCCGCTGTGGCAGGTCGCGCAGGGCGTGCAGGCGTCCGGCTTCCCGACCGCGTACGCCAAGTGGGAGGCCCAGGCGGCCGGCCTGGTGCAGGGCATCACGACGCACCTGACCAAGTAGGCCCAACCCCCTGATCGTGCCCCGCCCTCCCCGAGGGGGCGGGGCACCTCCACGTTGTTACTCCCGGCTCGCTGGCAGTGGCAGCCCGGCCTCAAGGTGGGCCAGGCCGGCGTCGATCCGGTCGAACATCACCTCGAAGTCGCTGCCCTGCTCGATATCCCAGGGCATGGTCGCGACCATGACCACGCCGATCACCGCCCCGGCCAGGTTCCGCACCTCGAAGTCATCGGGTGAGGCGCCGGTGCGGCGGGCGATCGCGCCGCTGATCTCATCGGCGGTGCGGATGAACTCGTCCAGCGCCCGGGCGCGGATCTCCGGCACCGACAACGTCAGGTGCGTCATCGTGGCGAAGAGTTCCATCTCCTCGGGCGTGAGCTGCCGCCTGGCGGCTGCGGTGGCGTTCCTGAACGCCGCGATCGGGCCGACCTCGGGAGGCTGCGCTTCCATCTCGGCGATGGCGATGAGCTCGAAGCCGTCCTTCAGGATCACGTCCTCCTTGGTCGGGAAGTAGCGGAAGAAGGTCGCGGGCGATACGTCCGCGGCCTCAGCGATCTGCTCCACGGTCGTGGCGGCGTAGCCCTGCTCGGTGAACAGGCGGAGCGCGTGCTCCTGGATGGCAGCGCGCGTCCTGGCCTTCTTGCGCTCGCGCAGGCCCGCGGGTCTGCCAGGCGGCTCGGTCATGGCTGTCATTGTGCTCCCGTCGCGCCGCCAGCCAGTGCCGCCGGCTCAGAGTCAGAGACGATGGCGGCCGGCCCCGGACTGTGCGCGTTCCTCGGCACGAAGATCACGGCGAGGATGGCCGCGGCGATCGCGATGCCGGCGCAGACCCACATCATGACGTCCAGTCCGCTGGTGTAAGCCTGGCGGACGGCCGCCAGGAGGTGCGCGACATCGGCAGGCGGCGCGGATTTCGCCACCGCGACGCCCCCGGCGATGCTGCTGTGCGCCGTCGCTGCGGCCGGGGCCGGGAGTCCGGGCAGGTGCAGCCGGTTCTGGTAGACGGTCGCGATGATCGTGCCCAGCACCGCGACGCCGATCGTGGCCCCGACCTGCCGCGTCGCGCTGATCAGCGCCGAGCCCGAGCCGCTGCGCTCGGGGGTGAGCGCGCCGAGGGCGGCGTTCAGCATCGTGGGCATCGCCAGGCCCAGGCCGAAGCCGGTGACCGCGAACCAGGTCATCATGAAGCTGGTCGCGCTCGTCGGGGTCGTGCGCGCGCCGAACACCATGGCGACCCCCATGATCGCGAAGCCGGTCCCGCCGATGAACTTGGCATTCGCGATCGGCCCGCGGGCAGCGCCGCCCGGTCCGTCCTTGCGCTGCGTCTGCAGCCGCTGCCCGAGTCCCAGTCCGACGATCATGCCGCCGATCAGCGACAGCAGGCGGACCCCGCTGCCCAGGGAGTTCAGGCCGCGCACGTCCAGGAAGTACTGCGGCATCACGAAGAACACGCCGAACAGGGCAAAGGAGATCATGGTCGACAGCGTCGTGCCCCAGGTGAAGCCCGCCGACCGGAACAGCACAAGGTCGATCAGCGGCTGTCCGCCGGGTCGCCTGGTCACGGCCTGCTCCCAGGCCACGAATGCGGCCGTGGCCACCAGGCCGCCGACGATCGTGCCGAGGGTCACCGCCGATGCCCACCCGTCCTGGCTGGCGGCGATGAAGCCGTAGGTCAGCGCGGTCAGCCCGGCGCTGGAGATCAGCACGCCAATCAGGTCGATGCGCGGCCGGCGCTCGCTGCGGGACTCCGGCATCAGGAACACCACGGCGGCGAGCGCGATGATCACGATGGGGACGTTGATCAGGAAGACCGAGCCCCACCAGTAGTGGTCAAGCAGCCAGCCGCCCAGAATGGGCCCGAGCGGGAAGCCGAGGAAGGTGGCCCCGCCGACGATCGCGATGGCCCGCGGCCGCTCCTCGGGAGTGAACATCACCGGCAGCACCGCGAGCGATAGCGGGGTGATGACGGCCGCCGCCAGGCCCAGCGAGACACGCGCGGCGATGAGCTGGCCGCTCGTCGCCGAGTATGCGCAGGCAAGGGACGACAGGCCGAACAAGACCAGCGCGCCGAGCAGCAGGCGCTTGCGCCCGTACCGGTCGCCGAGCAGTCCGGCCGGCAGCAATGCCGCGGCCAGGACCAGGCTGTAGGCATCCAGGAACCACTGCGCGTCGGTGCTGGAGGCGTGCAGGTCAACGGACAGGGTCGGGATCGCCAGCGTGAGCACGAAAACGTCGAGACCCACGACGAGCACGCTCAGGGCGAGGGCGCCGAGTGCCCACCAGCGCTTCCTGTCCGAGGCCGCCAGAGGCTGGGTCATTCCGGAGATCCTTCCCTGAGTCTAGCTGTAACGTGAGAGAAGCTATCAGATGACTGGCGCCATCGGAAGATAGTGTCACTCACTTTTGCCCGGCCGGCTCGGCGTTGACTGGCTGGGGGACACTGGAAGCCTGATGAGTCGTGAGGCCTAGAGGAGATGCCATGCCGGAGCCACAGGGCGAGGAACTGGCCAGGGTCAGGGCACGTCGCGAGGACCTGCGGAAGAAGTACCTGCACCCGCTGGCTGAGCGCGGGCCGAGCACGGTCAGCGGCGTGCACCACCTGGCGCTGATCTGCAAGGACGCCGAGGAGACGATCAAGTTCTACCAGGAATTCCTTGGCTTCCCGCTGGTGGAGCTCGTGGAGAACCGGGACTACGCGGGCTCGAACCACTTCTTCTTCGACATCGGCAATCACAACTTGCTCG
>DAIOWC010000338.1:0-2364 GCA_036758685.1 Streptosporangiaceae bacterium
AGGCGTGCTGGCAGGACGAGCCGCAGCCAGGCCGGCCGCGGCGGCACCTGTACCGCGTGACCGCCGACGGGCTGGCTGCGGCGGCACCGGTGGCCCAGGCTGAATCGGCCCGGCCGGGCACGCGGGTGACACCGACCGGCCGCGCTGTGGTCAGGCGGGCGCTCTCATGAGCGGGCTGAGCCGGATGCGCGGCGCGCTGGCGCGCGGTGTGCTGCGGCTGGTACCGGCGGGCCGGCGTGACTGGGTCGCGGCGGTCTGGGCCGAGGCCGGCGAGGTACCGCCGGGCTGGCGGCGGCTCGCGTGGCGCGCCGGCGGAGTGCGGCTGGTAGCGCGGGAGACCCTGCAGCGGCGCACGACCGGAGTCACGCTGCTGTTCGCCGCGGCCGCGGCGCTGGCGGTCTGGGCCGCCTGGCCAGGCTCGCCGGCCGGCTTCGCCACCTCGGTCGACCTGGCCGATGTCATCACCGTGGTGGTGCTACTCGGAACACTGGCGCTGGCCACGCGCCGCCTCTTCGGTCCCGCCGGTGGTGGTCGCACAGCAAAGTTCCTGCGGATCGCTGTCTATGCCGCGATCCTGGCCCTTATACCGGCCAAGAACGTCGTCGAGCAGGTCCTTGATGCACCGCCACGCGGGGGCATTGACCTGCGTCTGTACCGTCTCATCTCCGGGCCGGGCTTTGGCAACCACTGGAAGAACGAGATCTTGTTCCTGGCCGTCATGGCGCTGTACGCGATGGCCATTCTGTGGCTGACCTCGCAGCGGGCGCGGCTTGCCCCGGCCACGCTGGTTATCGGCACCGTGGCCGGGGGCGCCCTGGGCGTCGCCTGGTACGTGGTCGGACCGCTTGGATTCGGCGGGGCTCCGGCAACCAATCCGTGGCTGCCGGGCTCCGACGTTGCTCCGTTCATGGTCCTGGCGGTGATCCTGCTGTTCGCCGCCCCGATCGCGGCCATGGTCGCCGCCGGCATGCGCTACACCGCGCCGGCCCGCGGCAGGATCCGCCAGGTCGTGGCGGCAGGGCTGCTGACGAGCCTGACCGGCGCGCTTCTGGCCACCGTCTCCGGCACGGGCACGATCGCCGCGATGCTGTCGGCACCCTGGCTGCGAGACTGGCTCTACCGCGATCACCAGCTGGCCGGCGTCGCCGGGCTGCAGCTTCTGCTGCGGGGCAATCCGGCAGCCCTTGCCTACAGCCATCAGATCACCGCCGCGACTGACGCCCCTCCGTTCCTGATCATCTGCGTGGTCTTCCCCCTGGTGGCGCTTGTCCTGGCCGGCCTCGGATCACTCGGGCTTGCCGCCTCGGTCCCCGGCCAGCCAGCCGCTCAGACCGAAGTCCCTGGCGGGGACTTGAGCAGCGGCGTCGCCTCGGCGACATAGCCGGCGCGTCCTTGCCGCAACGCACTTGCCGCCATCCGGATCAGGTCAACGGTCACTCCGGCGGCACCACTTGGGTCGTGCACTTTCAGCTTCACATCCAGGCTGACCGAGGTTTCGCCCCAGGCCTGCGCCTCGACGTTGATGTGCGCCACCTTGTGCGAGTTCAGCTGTGACAGGTAGCCGGTCCTGGCCACCTGGACCCGCCCCGCGGCGGTACCGTCCGCGGTCACTGCGTTGAGCTTGGACTGATGCTTGGTGTTGCTGCCCTCGGCTATGTTCCTGATGTCCTCGGTACCTCCGAGGCTGGCCTGGTAGGAACTGATCAGCGTCAGTCCCCGCTCCTGCAGCAGCCGGAGCAGCGCGTGATGCACTACCGACGTGCCGAACTGGCTGGCCAGGTCGTCGCCCAGCAGAGGCAGGCCGGCCGCGACGAAGCGGTCCAGCACCTGCTGATCGCGGGCGACCGCATCCGAGGTCGTGTTGATGAACGCGGCGCCCGCCCGCAACGCCGCCTCGGCGTAGGCCCGCGCCGTCTCCGGCCTGCCGCTCGGAGCGGCGTACAAGACCACCTCTGCCCCGGCAATCTCGCCGGTCACGCGATCCAGATCGGCCGCATCAGTGAGGCCGCGGCGCACCGTGATACCCGAGGGCGGCAGCTCGCCGTCGAGCCGCGGGAAGTTGTTAGGCGGCAGGAAGATGGCCTCGGTGAGATCCTTCCCGATCTTCTCCGGCGAGATGGCGAAGGCCGCTACGAAGTCGATGTCGCCCACGCTCAGCCCGTCAAGCACCGGCCGGCGGATCCCGACCTGGCTGCCGGTGGCGCGGTACAGAGCGATCCCTTGCACGAGCGCCGAAACGTTGTTGCCGACGCCGATTAGTGCGACCTTGACGATTTTTACCCGTTCAGTCATAGAAGTGAGGATACGTAGGTATCTGCGAGAGTCGCCGCCCGGCCTCGGGCTGGTAGCGTCCGCTCGGTGAAC
>DAIOWC010000338.1:2464-4490 GCA_036758685.1 Streptosporangiaceae bacterium
CGATACGACCCTGACCTTGCGGGAATTGCTGCCGCCGAACGAGTTGCCGCCGCCGCTCGATCCGCCGACGGGCTGAGACTGACCTCTGGCGAAGCCGCGTTCCGGTAATGATCGCGGTTAGTGGGCGGCACACGCCGGCTGGTAGTAGGTCATATCGGTGGAGTAGGCCCTGCCGGTGTGGGGGTCGCGGCGCTCGGCAGGGTCGAGCCCGTCGTAGCGCCGGTGCGTGGCGGGCGCGCCGCAGACGGCGCACGGTGGTGTGATCAGGTCGCTCCTGCCCGCGGTGCCATCGACCTCATTCCGCCGGACCCGAATCACGATCATGACCACGAAAGCGGCCACGTGAATCAGGGTGACGAGAATGATCAGTGCGGTCAGGCTGCTGCTGCTCACGTCGCTCACCTCTGCCTGCCACAACCCGCGCTCGCAGCCATTTCGTCCGGCGGAAAGGGCGATTTACGTCACAACCGGACTCGGCCAGCCAGCTAGGCTCGTGCTCCGTGAATGAAGGCGAGCCGCTGGTCTCCGATGGCGTCACCCAGGGGATCGTGCGCATCGGGGACACGGTCCGGCGGCCGCTGCGGCCGTTCAGCCTGACGGTGCAGGCGTACCTCGCCCACTTGCGCGACGCCGGGTTCACCGGCGCGCCACTGCCGCTCGGCATCGACGAGCAGGGGCGCGAGGTGCTGTCGTTCGTCCCCGGCGACGTCCTCCGTCATCGCCCGCCCGAGACGGCGGGTGATGACGTGCTCGTCGCCCTGGCCCGCATGATCCGCGCGCTGCACGACGCATCGGAGGGCTGGGAACCGCCGCCTGACGCGGTCTGGGGGACCACGCCGGCCAATAGGGGGCGGCCGGCGGCCCAGGAGACGGAGCTGGTGACGCACTGCGACTACGCTCCGGGCAACGTGGTCTTCCGCGACGGCCTGCCCGCTGCGCTGATCGACTTTGACCTGGCCCACCCGACAACCCGGGTCTACGACCTGGCGAACGCGCTGTGGTTCTGGGCGCCGCTGCGAGATCCGCGGGACCGGGCCCCCGCGTTCGTGACGGCAGACGTTCCCCACCGGGCCGCGGTGTTCGCGGACGCCTACGGCATGACCGCCGGGCAACGCGCCGGCCTGGCGCCCATGGCCGTTGACATCGCGCGCCGCTACCACGAGGACTCCCGCGTCTCGGCCGAGCTGGACCCGGTATGGCGCAAGATCTGGGAGGACGGCGCGAACATCTTCCTGCCTCGCGCCGAGGCCTGGGTGCGCGAGATCGCGCCGGCCATCACCGCTCGGCTCACTGGTCCCGTCTCGCCATCCCTGTGAGTGACAGGTGACCGCCAGGAGATGCCGAGGCGTGGGCGCGGTTACGCCTTGCCGGTCCGGATGGTGTCTGCGCGCCGGGTGTCGAGGAAGGCCTGTTCCACTGGGTTCGTGGTGAGAGCGCGGGCCGTAGCGTAGGCCGCCGCGGCTTCGGCGGTGCGGCCGAGGCGGCGCAGAAGGTCGGCGCGCGACGCGTGGAAGAGGTAGTAAGTGTCCAGGGCCGAACAACGCAGCTCGTCGACTGCGGCCAGGCCGGCTGCCGCGCCGCGGACTTCAGCAAGCGCCACCGCCCGGTTGAGCGCGACGACCGGGGTCGGCGTGAGCGCGTACAGCTGATCGTAGAGCGTCAGGATGGCGCGCCAGTCGGTGCTGTCGATGGTAGGTGCCACAGAATGGACGGCGCTGATGGCGGCCTGGATCTGGTACGGGCCGGGGCGGCCGCCCTGCACGCAGGCGCGCACGATGGCCTGGCCTTCCGCTGTCAGGGTCCGGTCCCAGAGCCGCCGGTCCTGTTCGGCCAGCTGGACGAGCGAGCCGTCGGCGGCGACGCGGGCGGCGCTGCGGGCGTGCAGCAGCAAGAACAGCGCCAGCAGCCCCTGCGCCTCCGGCTCGCCGGGCATCAGTTCGGCGAGCACACGGGCGAGCCGGATTCCCTCGGCGCACAGGTCAAGCCTCATCAGAGAGCCGGCGGTCGCCGCGTAGCCTTCGTTGAA
>DAIOWC010000339.1:0-4479 GCA_036758685.1 Streptosporangiaceae bacterium
CCCGTCGGTCATCACGAAGTCACCGCCGGACGGGCGCACCACGGTCGCCGACTCCCCGCCACCGTCCAGACCGCTCTTGAACACGTACGCGCCGGCGTCCGTCATCCTGTCGATCAAGGCGTTGACGTCGGCCCACACCCGCCGCGTCTGTTCCTCGGGGACCTTCTCACCGTCGGCCATGTAGAGCGCGAGCAGGTACTGCGTCATGAGGATCACTCCCGTTTGCCAGCCAGGGCCGGTCTCTGCCCGGCCCCCACTCCCGCTACGAAGTCGCCACCGCCGAATCGACACCCCTTCCGTCACGATGCCAGAAAGCTCCGCCCCGTGCGGGCTGAGAATCTGATGGCGGGCTGTCGATCCGCTGGACTGTCGTTCGTCATCCCTGTGGTGCCGCCCCCCGGCGGCACGCGAACCTGCAGTTGAGGAGTCCTACAGTGAAGTACATGCTGCTGATCATCGGTAGCCAGGATGCGGATCCGGTGACGGGCGAAGAAGACCAGGGCCTCATGGAGGCGTTCATGGCCTACCACAAGGCCGTCCACGACGCGGGTGTCATGGTCGACAGCAACGTGCTGGCCTCCTTCGAGACCGCCACCTCCGTCCAGGTGGACGGGGCCGGGGACCGCATCATCACCGATGGGCCGTTCGCTGAGACGCGCGAGTACCTGGGCGGCTACTACATCCTGGACCTGCCTGACCTCGACTCCGCGATCGACTGGGCTGCGCGCTGCCCCGGGGCCAGGGCATGGCGGGTCGAGGTGCGCCCGATCCAGGAGTTCGGCCTGTCGTGACCGGCGAGTGGGCGGCTGACTCCGTCGAGGCGGTGTTCCGGGAGGAGCGGGGCCGGCTGCTGGCCATGCTGGTGCGCCAGTTCGGTGATCTCGACCTTGCTGAGGACGCGGCTTCCGAGGCGATCGAGGCCGCGCTGGAGTGCTGGCCCGTGGACGGCGTGCCGGCGACACCGGTGGCCTGGCTGCTCACTACTGCGCGGCGCAAGGCCGTCGACCGGCTGCGGCGGGACAGGGCCTACGCCGCCCGCCTGGCGATCATGCAGGTCGAGGCGCAGCAGCATGTCGATGCGGCGTCCGGCCAGGGCGCCGACGATGTCCAGGATGAGTTCCCCGACGAGCGGCTTCGGCTGTTCTTCACCTGCTGTCACCCGGCGCTGTCGGTCGAGGCCCAGACCGCGCTGACGCTGCGATGCCTGGCCGGGCTATCCACCCCCGAGGTGGCGCGCGCGTTCTTGGTGCCCGAGGCCACGATGGCGCAGCGGATCGTGCGGGCCAAGCGCAAGATCCGCGACGCGCGAATCGTCTTCCGGGTCCCCGGCAGCGACGAGCTGGCCCGCCGCCTGCCGGGGGTCCTGCGCGTCGTCTACCTGATCTTCACCGAAGGCTACGCGGCCAGCACGGGCGAGGAACTGCTGCGCGTCGACCTGACCGACGAGGCGATCCGGCTGGCCCGGATCCTGCACCGGCTGCTGCCCGCCGAATCCGAGGTGAGCGGCCTGCTGGCCTTGCTGTTGCTGGTCGACGCGCGGCGCGCGGCCCGTACCGACGCGGCCGGAGAACTGGTCTCGCTCGAAGACCAGGACCGCGGCCTGTGGGACGCCGACCGCATCGCCGAGGGCCGCGGCCTGGTCGTCGCGGCCCTGCGCGGTGCCGGCACTGGCCCGTACGCAATCCAGGCCGCGATCGCCGCCGTGCACGCCGAGGCGGCCAGCACCTCCACGACCGACTGGCCGCAGATCGTGGCCCTCTACGACGTACTCGCACGTCGCTCGCCGTCACCAGTGGTCCAGCTCAACCGGGCGGTGGCGGTAGCGATGCGCGATGGCCCCGAGGCCGGCCTGGCCGCACTCGACACACTGGACGGCGAGGCGTTGCGCGGCTATCACCCGCTGCCCGCGGCGCGGGCAGACCTGCTGCGCAGACTAGGCCGCACCACCGAGGCGGCAGCTTCATACCAGGCCGCCCTCGACCTCGCCAGCAACGAACGCGAGCGCGCCTTCCTGCGCAAGAAGCTCACTGAGCTGGGCGTCGGCCGGTACCGGCCTTGAGCTGGGGTTTTAGGTTGGAGCAGGCGGAGGGAGCCGAGCCCACTCGACCACCCGGACCGGGTGCCCGCGTCCATCCTGGAGCCGGGGCCGCTGCCGGAGGCCACCCGCTTTAGACGTGCATCGCTCGCGATCTGAGGGGTTTACTGATCTGCGTGCGTGTGGTCCGCGACAGCAGCGAAGACGAGATGATCGCCTTGTTCCTGCTTGGGGAGCTGACGAGCGAGCGCTTCGGCGAGGCGATCGGGACCGCCTTGAGGGCTGCGGGTCAGACAGAGACCCTGATAACGGCGGCCGATCTCGGGGACGAGGGTCAAAACCGCGCTAGGCGGGCAATCCTCGCCGCGACGCGTGGCTACGGCGAAAACACGGACGTCTTCGAGAACTTCCCCGCCCGCGTCCGCTGGATCCGGGCGATGCTGGCACCCGGTGAACTCGCCCGAGTGCGCTATATCGAGTACTCCTACTGGAACGAGCTATCCGGCGGCAGCCGCCTCCCGTCGGACGCCGCACAACAGATCCGGAGGGGGGTCAGGGTGTTCGGCGTCTCCAACAGGCGCTTCCTGTGCGCCGCGCGTGCCGTCGAGCGTGGTGAGCTTTTCCCGCCTCTGATCCTTGCTGGGCGGCGAAGGGACCGCCTGATCTGCCTGGAGGGGCATCTGCGGTTGACCGCGTATGCGCTGGCTGGCTTCCCCTGCGAGGTCGAGTGTCTGGTGGGCACTGCCCGGACCATGGACCGGTGGGATCACTGAAGGCGTTCCGTACGTGATCAGTCGCTCGTTTTAATCCGCCGCGGCTCGGCGCATGTGGATGTGCCCGTCCTCGAACCAGTGCGGCGGATTCGCGGGGCTGAACTCCACGAACGGATACCCGGCCTTCTCCGCGACGCGGCAGGACGGCGGGTTGTCATCGTTATGCACCAGCATGATCTGCCGGAGGGTTGTCCCGGCGAACGCATCGAAGACCCAGTCGGTCACCGCTATGACTGCCGCCGGAGCTACGCCGCGGCCGCGCGCCGCCACCGCGGTCCAGTAGCCGATTTCGGCGGTCTCACGCTCGCCGATCCGGCCGGTCTCGTCCCGATTTTTCAGCCCGACATTCCCCGCCAGGACATAGCCGCCGGCTTCGTCCGTCTCGAGTACGGCGAAGCACAGCCGGTCACCGTCGTGCCAGCCGCGATCCTGGCTCGCGATCCACCGGGCCGCGTCGCGCTCGTCCATCGGGCCGGTCCGCTCCGCCCCACCGCGCAGCACGGTCCTGAATGGGCGCTCGTCCGGTGTTGACCACATGCCACCCATGAGGTAGTCGCGGCTCATCTCGGCGGTCAATGCCGGGATGTCCGCCGCTCGCCAGGGCCGCAGGTGCAGCGCCGGCTGGCGGCCCACCGCTGGCACGCGCAGATCAGGGAACCGTTGCCCGTTTGTCATGCCGGGAATAATGCTCGACCGCTGGTATCGCGCTCAACCTGATTTCCCCCCGGGTGATCGGCGACGCGGCATTACCGGTGCGCGCGGAACTGCCCGGCTCCAGCGCACCACGGGCGGGTCGATAGCCCACACGTGTCGTTCCTCGACCCAAGCTGGTCAACGCTGAGGGCCGGGACTGCCAGGTGCTTGTGGCCCGTGCATGGCCCCGCGACGAGGCTGGTTCCTAGACTCTGACGCATGAGCGCTGACGGCCAGGATGGTGGCATCGAGAGCCTTGAAAGCGGGCCGTATCACAGCGAGATGATCATCATCCGGAAGGGTGATCCGGACGGGGAGGAGAAGCTCCGCGCATTTCATGAGCGGATGCGCGCCCGGATCGGCGATGAGGCTTTCGAGCAGCACATGCGCACCAGGGAGCTCATGAAGCATCCACGAGAGCTGACCCACGACCAGAAAACTCGACTGCGGGATGCCCTCGCGCCGGTAATGCGGGACCTGAAGGTCACCGGGCAAGCCCCGCCGCTCATCCGCGAGGAGTCCCGTGAGGATCTGGGCGACGATGCGATATGCGCATGGATCGAAGGACCGGATGGTACTGGTCAGGGCATCCGGATGTGGCTGAATGGCAGCGCCGGTTACCAGCTGTACTCGCTGGCAGAACAGTTGCAGGAGTGGACGGCCGACCAATGGACAACGTGGCCGCCTTGCCCAATACACCCAGGCGCCGGCCATCGCCTTGAACCCGAAATCCGAGACGACGAGGCTGTGTGGCTCTGCCCTCGCGACGGGGAGACCGTCGCCGCTGTCGGATCCTTGCCCAGCAGTCGTGGACGTCGCCGGAAGGTTCGGTAGGCGAGCGCCCGGCCTGCGGCAGGCCGCCGCGACCGGAGGCACGCTTGGTGAAGGGAGCGGCGGAGCCTGCCGCCCCGTCGGCTACGGGTGATTGAACCCAAGCCCGCGAATCGCGGGCAGCTGACGCCTGATGATCGCTCTGGG
>DAIOWC010000340.1:0-4420 GCA_036758685.1 Streptosporangiaceae bacterium
CCAGCGCCGGCGCCCACTTCCAGACGGCCATCATCATCGGGTAGTTCCACGGCGTGACGGCCGCGCAGACACCGATGGGCTCGCGCCGGATGAAAGAGGTGAACCCGGACATGTACTCGCCCGCCGAGCGGCCCTCCAGCATCCGGGCAGCACCGGCAAAGAACCTGATCTGGTCCACCATCGGCGGGATTTCCTCCGACGCCGTCAGCGCGATCGGCTTGCCGGTGTTGCGCGACTCAGCCTTGACGAACTCGTCGGCTCTTTCCTCGAGCGCGTCCGCGATCTTCAGCAGCGCCAGGCTGCGCTCGGCCGGCGTCGCGTCGCGCCACTCGGGAAACGCCTCGGACGCGGCCGAGAAGGCGGCGTGGACCTCGGCCTCGCCGGAGACTGGTGCGCTCGCGTAGACCTCGCCGGTGCTCGGGTCGATGATGTCGGCGCGCTTGTCGAACGACATGTCGGTCCACTGGCCGCCGACGAAGTTCTGCAGTTCGTACAGCTTCTCCACGGGAGTCTCCGTTCCGTTAGTCAAGGGGGGTGTCAGCGCTCTTCGTATCCCCAGGGCGATCCGTACTCGGTGAGCAGGTCGAGGAAGGGCTGGGCCGGCAGCGCCTCGGGTCCGAGCACGCCAGTGCCGGCCCAGGCGCCGGAGTCGATCAGTTCCAGCGCCACGACCGGGTTGACCGCGGTCTGCCAGACGACGGCCTGCGAGCCGTACTCGGCCATCGTCCAGGCGTTGTCGACCACGTGGTAAAGGTAAACCTCGCGGGGCGCGCCGTCCTTGCCCGTGCCCGTGACCCAGGTGCCTGCGCACGTCAGGCCCGTCATCTTGTCGCCGAGCGTGGCCGGGTCGGGCAGGCAGGCGGCAACCACGTCGCGCGGCGACACGCTGGCGCCGCCGACGCCCACCGGGTCGACCCGGTCCAGGCCGAGCTTGTGCAGCGTCTTGAGCACGTCAATGAATTCATCGCCGAGCCCGTATTTGAAGGTAACGCGCTGCGCCTTGACCCAGCGCGGCATCAGGAGCACCTCTTCGTGCTCAACGTTGACGCACTCGACCGGGCCAATGCCGGCCGGGAATGTGAAGGTCTCCGGCTCGCTGAACGGCGGCGTCGTGAACCAGCCCCGGTCCTTCTCCCAGACCACCGGGGGGTTGAGGCACTCCTCGATCGTGGTCCAGATGGAGAACGTCGGCGCGAAGTCGTACCCCGCGACGGCCAGGTTCGCGCCGTCCCGCACGCCCAGCTCGCGGATCTCGCTGAACATCGTGTCCGCGGCGTGCCGGGCGAAGACGTCCGACAGGCCCGGCTCCACGCCGATCCCGACCAGGGCGAGCTTGCCGGACTGCTCCCACTCGCTCGCCATCGCGAACTGCTCGTCCCCGAGCTTGACACCGGTCTTGGCGTACGGCTCGTCCGGATTCGGATGGGACAAGGACATGGCCATGTCGAGGTAGTGGACCCTGGCAGCCAGCGCCGCCCGGAACTGGGGCATGACGAAGCGCGGGTCGGCGGCGTTCATCAGGACGTCGCAGGAGTGCTCCGCGAGCAGGGCCTCGATGGCCGCCTGGTCCCTGGCGTCAAGCTGGACCGCGATATAGGAGTCCTTCGCGGCGGCCGCGTGCTGGGCTCTCGACCGGTCGTAGTCGGCGATCACGAGTTCGGCGAACGGGCGGCGGGCGGCTATCCGGGCAAATGCCGTGCCCACGCCGCCGGCCCCGACAAGGAGGATTCGCATGCGGCGATCCTAGACCCACGAAACCGGCGGTCCCCACGAGACCAGTCGCGTTTTGGTGATGATACGACTGAAATCGTTGCGATCTCGCGTAATACATGCTAGAACCGTGGGACTTACGCCGAACGTTGCGGCATCACGATCCGCTACGTCACACTCAGCGATCTTCGCGATAACGTCGCGGGGTAGAAGTTCTTTCCCGGCGTAACAGGGCCGGGAAAGCCAGGAGGGGAGACGGCATGGCAACGGCCAGGCAGGCTCTTGAGCCAACAGAGCAGCCTCTGGATAAGGGGCTCAAATCGGGGGCGCTGGGCCTGATCTCCAGCACAGTGATCGCGACCGCCTCGGTGGCCCCCGCCTATAGCATCGCGGCCACGCTGGTCTTCGTGGTAATAGCGGTCGGTGTCCAGTCACCGATCATCGCGATCCTGGCCTTCGTGCCAATGCTGCTGACCTCCATCGGCTACAGCGAGATGAACAAGGCTGACCCCGACTGCGGGACCACGTTCACCTGGGCCACCAGAGCCTTCGGCCCCAAGACGGGCTGGGCGGGCGGCTGGGCAATCGTCGCGGCGGACATCCTGGTCATGGCGAGCCTGGCCCAGGTGGCCAGCCAGTACTGCTTCCTGCTGTTCGGGGCCAAGGGCATCGGCGGTGATCCGGCCAGCAACTGGGTGCTGCTCGGCGGCGTGATCTGGATCATCCTGATGACCGGGATCTGCTACGTCGGCATCGAGGTATCGGCGAACTTCCAGAAGATACTGCTGTCGATCGAGCTGACCATGCTGGTTGTCCTGTCGATCGTCGCGCTGATCAAGGTCGGCAATGGGTCAGCACCGGCCGGGCACCTGTCGCCGAGCCTGTCGTGGCTCAACCCGTTCCATGTGCCGAACTTCAGCGCGTTCGCCAGCGGCGTCATCCTCATGGTCTTCATCTACTGGGGCTGGGACACCGCGGTGTCGGTGAACGAGGAAACCAAGGACCGCACCCGGACGCCGGGCCTGGCCGCGATCTTCTCGACGCTCATCCTGCTCGTCACCTATGCGCTGGTGATCTTCGCCATTCAGTCGTTCGCCGGCATCGGGGGTAAGGGCAACGGCCTCGGCAACCTGGCTAACGCCGGGGATGTGCTCTCGATCCAGGGCCACGCGGTATTCGGCGGTGGCACTGTCGGGAACGTCTTCTACCGCCTCCTGCTGATCATGGTGCTGTCCTCGGCCGCTGCGTCGACTCAGACCACGATTCTTCCGACGGCCCGTACCACGCTGTCCATGGCGGCCTACCGGGCGATCCCGAAGGTGTTCGCGAAGATCCATCCCAGATTCCTGACCCCGACGGTGTCCACGGTGGTCATGGGCCTCATCTCGATCGCGTTCTACGTCTGCGTGAACAACGCGACGAACCCGCTGGGTGTGATCGGCGATGCGGTCATCGCGATCGGCCTGTACATCGCCTTCTACTACGGGCTGAGCGCGTTCGCCTGCGTCTGGTACTACCGGCGGAACCTGACCAGCAGCGCCCGCAACCTGTGGATGCAGGGCATCCTCCCGCTGACCGGGGGGCTGATGCTGTGGTTCCTCGGCGGCTGGAGCATCTGGCTCGACTACGACGTGAATACTGGCAACGACTACACATCCTGGACCGTGCCAGGGATCCACTGGCAGATCGGCGGCGCATTCCTCATCGCGGCCGGCTCAGCCCTCATCGGGGTGATCTTCTTCATCTACAACCGGCTGAAGGCCCCGGCGTTCTTCCGTAAGGAGACGCTCACCCGGGCGACGCCGACCCTGGTGCCGGACGAGTAGCGGGCAGCCGCACTCGAAGGGCCCGGCGGATCAGTGATCCGCCGGGCCCTTCGGCGTACCGGGCGAAATGTCGGCACCGCCCGGCAGAGTGGCGGCCATGAGCTTAAGGAGAGGTACGAGCTGGATGACGGGGTGCTCGTCGTGTCCCCGGCGCCGATGGTGATCCACCAAGTCGTTCTCCCGCGGCTCATTGCGGCGCTCGTCACTGCGTGTCCGGCAGCTGGCGGCGGCAACCGGACGACGCCGGCTTGGCGCGATCCCGGATGTCGGCGCGACCGCCTAGTCTTGGGACCGTGACCGAGCTGGTTGTCGACGCCCTGCTGGACGGGCTGAACCCGCAGCAGCGGGCTGCCGTCGTGCACGAGGGCTCGCCGCTGCTGATCGTGGCCGGCGCCGGGTCGGGCAAGACGAGGGTGCTCACCCACCGCATCGCCTACCTGCTGGCCGAGCGGGAGGTGACGCCGGGCCAGATCCTGGCGATCACCTTCACCAACAAGGCCGCCGGCGAGATGGCCAGCCGGGTCGCGAACCTGACCGGGGCGCGGTCCAGGTCGATGTGGGTCATGACCTTTCACTCCGCCTGCGTGCGGATCCTGCGCCGGGAGGCCAGGCGGTTCGGCTACCCGTCCAGCTTCTCCATCTATGACCAGGCCGACTCTCAGCGGCTGATGGCCATGGTGTGCCGCGAGCTGGAGCTGGACGCCAAGTACCACCCGCCGAAGGCAATGATCAACCAGGTGTCGGCCCTGAAGAACGAGCTGATCGACTACGAGACGGTCGCCGGGCGGGCGACTGGCTACCGAGAAAAGGCGCTCGGCGAGGCCTACGCCGAGTACCAGCGGCGGCTCGTCGCCGCCGGGGCGATGGACTTCGACGACCTGATC
>DAIOWC010000341.1:0-4409 GCA_036758685.1 Streptosporangiaceae bacterium
GGGTCCGGGTCCGGGTCCGGGTCCGCCCGCCCTGAGCCCGGACCGATTGACCCGCCGTGCGCCGACCTGCTCTGCCCAGCCTGGCTGCCCGCCCGGTACCGGCTGGAACTGGCCGGGCCCGCGGTTGTCGCCGGCCGTCACGCCCACCGGGTCATAGCCACGCAGCGACCAGTGCAGCAGGGCCGCTCGCGCCCACGGCAGTCCGTTCCGCGCCCGGCTCATCGCGGGCACCAGTGGCCTCGCGATGTCACGGGCCGGATCGACGCCGCCGTTGACGTCGAGCTTGGCATCCTGCTCCGGTACGAGCTCACCTATGGCGGGCAGGTCGTCCGCCGCCATGAAGTCACGAGCATCACGATCGATCCGCCGCAGGGCGCTGACGACCAGCAGTTCGCCGCGGTGCCGGACGACGAGGACACGAGTGACGCGACGCTGTTCTCCGGACCCGGCTGGGAGCGCGCGAAGACGGCGGCCAGCGCCGGTGCCGCCGCTCTTAGCTTCGCGATCCGGCATTCACCCCAGCGCGAATCCCCGGCCGGCTCCAGGCCAGACCCGCAGGCCAGGCCGGAGGCTAGCGAGAGCGAATGGCCGGGCGAGCCGGTCGGCCAGGAGGTGCTGAGCCTTCTGTACGAGGCTGGCCTGCGGCGCAGCGAGTTCGACGCCGAGCTGCGAACCTGGACCGACGCGACCGCGGCGGCGACCGCCTTCGCCGGAGCCACCAGGAACACCACCATGTCCGGGGTCCGGCGGCTGTCGGATGCCTTGAGCGATCGGGCTACGGCCTGGCAGGTCAGGGAGGCCATCAAGGTCGGGCTGCCAAGCCGGTACCACATCGACTACATCGACGGCGGCATCAAGCGCCGCACCTGCACCACCGATGCAGCCGACGGAACGCAGCGCTGGCGGGTCTACGCCGACCACGTGACCGTCGGACCGCTGGCCGGCCTGCCGACGGCGATCGCCCGCCTCGTCGACCCGTCCTGGCTGCTGGACTGGCAGCTCACCGGGGGTGCCCCGGTCAGCGTAGGCGGCCGGCCGGGCCTGGCGATCCACATCGCCGAGCGCTTCGGCGCACCCGGCCCGGGCGAGACCGAAGCGCTGGAGAACGGCTCCGCGCTGCGCAAGGTTCCCGCGGAGGCCGTCATCGACGCCGAGCTCGGAATCCTGCTCCGGCTAACCCTGGCGCAGGCCGACCAGCCGTCGCTCCGGCAGACGCTCTCGGCCGTGACGGTACGCGAGCGAAGGGATGCGAGCGCGTTCGCGGTCGTTGTCCCGCCCGGCACCCGGGTCGTCCGCGGCAGCGGCGGTCTGATGGACGAGATCGAGGTGCCGGCGCCGGTCCAGACGGCGGTGCACCTAGCGGGCCAGGCCGTCACCGGCGTGGTCAGGCTCGGTACCTTCATCGACTCGCTGCGTACCCGCAGGAGCGGCGAGCCGAAGTGACAGCGCCGCTTAGGCGCTGTCGGTCACCGGGTTGGTCAGCGCGCCGATGCCGTCTACCTCGACCGATACACGATCTCCCGCCACGAGCGGCCCGATCCCGGCGGGCGTGCCGGTGAGCAGGACGTCACCCGGCAGCATCGTCATCACGGCGGTGACGTAAGAGACCAGCGTGGCGATGTCGTGGATGAGCAGCGACGTGCTCGCCTGCTGCTTGACTTCGCCGTTGACGGTTGTGGTCAGCTTGACGTCAGACGGGTCCAGGTCGGTCTCGATCCACGGCCCGAGCGGGCAGAACGTGTCGAAGCCCTTGGCCCTGGCCCACTGCCCGTCGCTGGCCTGCAGGTCGCGGGCGGTCACGTCATTCGCGCACGTGTACCCGAAGATCACATCAGGAACCCGCGCGGCGGGCACATCCCGGCAAAGACGGCCGAAGACGACGGCTAGCTCACCCTCGAAGTCCACCCGCCGGGAAAGCTGAACGGGGCGGACGATCGGGTCTCCCGGGCCAATCACGGCCGTCGACGGCTTCAGGAAGATCAGCGGCTCGGCCGGAGGCTCGGACCCGGTCTCGCGAGCGTGCTCGGCGTAGTTCTTGCCGATCGCGACGACCTTGCTCGGCAGCACTGGTGCCAGAAGCCGAACGTCCTCGACCAGATGACGGGCGCCGGTAAAGGTGACGTCAGCGACTGGGCCGAACGGATGACCGGCAATCTCGGCAACCGTCAGCCCGCCGCCGGCGTGACCGTTAATGGCCCCGGCCCCGGCCCCGGCTCCGGCCCCGGCTCCGGCCGCGGCCCCGGCACTGGTCTGCCCGGCCGGCGCGCCCGCGCCTGTGGCCTGCCCGCCGCTCTCCACCACGCCGTAGCGGACGTCGCCGTCCACGGCGAATCTCGCGATGCGCATCTCCCGCTCCTGGCTACTGCTGGTATCCCTCTACCTCGTCTACCGGCCGCGCCTGCGAGCCGGCCGGATCCTCGCCAAACTCGCGCCGCGCGCGCCGCTGCCGGAGAAGGTCCCAGCACTGGTCGAGCGCCTCCTCGGCCGCGCGTAGCTGACCGCGCTCCTCCGCGCCGGAAAGCTGGCCGGCCGCGAGCTTGCTCCGAAGGTCGTGCTCGGTCTGGATCAGCTCGTCGATGCGACCGAGGATTTGCTTATCCTCCACCGGATGATCTCCTCTCCGCAGATCCCCTCATCTTTGCATCCGGGCCCGCGGCGCCCGGCCCGAGGCTCTGGTATCCAGGGAACTGTCAGATTCGCTGCGTACTTTCGGCTTTATGCGGCTATCCAGGGCGCGGATCATCAGCGCCGCCATGGACCTTATCGAGCGCGACGGGCCGGGGGCGGTCACGATGAACGGGCTCGCCACCGAGCTCGGCTGCAGCATCCTGTCGCTGTTCAGCGTCGTGCCGAGCCGGGCCGCCCTGCTCGACGGCGTGGCGGACGCGATCACCGCGGAGCTCGGTTTCACCCCGATGCCCGATGCGCCCTGGCAAGACCAGGTGCGGGCGCATGCCCGGATACTCCGGCAGCTCGCGCGCACCCGGCCGCATTGCACGCTGGTCGCTGTCAGCCGCCCTGGCAGCGCGGCGACCCGGGCGCGACCGGTCGAGAGCGCGTTCGCGACGCTGCTGGCGGCGGGCTTCGTCGGCGACGACGCCGCCAGGATCGCGCGTGCCCTCGTCGCCTACGCCGTGGGCGCGCCGCTGACCGAAGCGGGCACCGAGGAGACGGGGCGGCGCCAACGGCGCTGGGCCGGGCAGCTCCCGGCTGTACTCGAGCTGCACGACCCCGACGGCGACTTCGAGTTCGGCCTCGACCTGATCGTGCGCGCGAGCACGGACCTGCTGGCCCAGCGGGCGTGACGCTAGAGGCCGGTGGTGCCGTCGACCAGTTCGCGGAGGATGTCCGCATGACCGTTGTGCCGGACGTACTCGCCGATCATGTGGGCGTACAGCCAGCGCAGATCCACGGTTACGGTCTCGTCCCCGAAGGTCTCGTCCAGCGACCGGCCGGCCACCACCCGCCGCGTTTCATCAAGCTCGTCGACGAAGGTCTTGAAGTCCGCTTCGGCCTGCCCCGGGTCGCTCACGGCGAACTCCGCGCCATCGGGATACTCGGGTGACTCGTAGAGTCCCTCGATGTCCTCGCCGGCGAAACGGATCCGGAACCAGATCCGCTCGTTCGCGGCCATGTGCCGGACCAGGCCAAGCAGCGAGAGCTCGGACGTGCTAACCGGACGCTGAGCGAGCTGCTCACCAGTCAGTCCCGTGCACTTGGCCAGCAGCGTGGCCCGCTGGAAGTCAAGCCAGCCATCGAGCCGCTGGCGTTCCCCGGCGACGTAGGGCGGAGTGCTCCGCTGGACTTCCGGCGCGATCCATGTCATGGCGAGGCATCCTGCCGCAGTCAGCCGCAGATCGGCAACCTCGATCTCACCCGCCCCGTGCGATCTGCTCCCGCAGCTTGCCGCGGACAAAGGCTTCGCGGATTACGGCGGCGACGCGGTCCGGTGCCCTGGTGATGTCGCGCCAGTCGAAGTGCACCACCTCGAACCCGGCCGCACGCAGCTCGATGTCCCGTCGGAGCTGATCTTTGGCCCTGGCCGGGTCCTTGTACTTCAGATCACCATCGACCTCGGCGACGGTCCGGTACTCCTTCCAGTAGAAGTCGACCCGCGCGATCGGCTCGGCCGGGAGGCCAGGCACCTCCCAGTAGCCGAGCCGCACCTGCAGGTCGGGCGGCGGCAGGCCGAGATCGCGGATCACCGCCCGCGCAATCGACTCCAGTGCGGACTCCGAGCGCCTGTCGGCGAACTCCACTACCTCGGCCGCGCGCCTTATGCCGGGCCAGTGCCGCAGCGCGCCGATGACGGCACGCATCTCGTCCTTGGTCGTGAGCTTCTTGCGCAACGCCGAGTCGGCTGCCACGAGGCCGTCCCAGAAGCCGCCGGTCCGCGCGAGATCAACAAC
>DAIOWC010000342.1:0-4388 GCA_036758685.1 Streptosporangiaceae bacterium
AGTCTTCCGCCGGTTCAGGCAAGGTACTTGCGTCCGCACAACGCGGACAAGTGGCGCGCGGGTTTCTTCGATCAGGGTGCTCGCGCCAGTCCCGTAACGTCGAGCGAGAAATACCAGTGGACAGACTGATCGAGCGTAAGCTCCGCCCGCCTGCGATCAATACGAGCGCCCTATCGCGGATGCGCACCAGAACTTCGGCGCCAAAAAACCTTAATGCAGCATTGACCGCATCACCAGCAGTGCCGAGAGCGGGATTCGAACCCGCAAGTCCTTTCGGACAGATGCTTTTGAGGCATCCGCGTTTGCCTGATTTCGCCATCTCGGCCCGATTTATGAAGTTTGTCCGGGTCACTACCCAGGCTCGACGTCCGACTGGATCCTGACTCCGCGCTAATTATCACCGAGGACTGGCGCGGATCGGACTACTTTTATCTCCCTCTCCTCGGGCCAGGCGGCTGACCGCGTAGGTCGCTGGTCTTCGATACGCTTCGCTCGTGAGTAAGACCCCCTTCAACGTGGTGATAGCCGAAGACGAGGCTCTGATACGCCTGGACCTCCGCGAGATGCTGGAGGAAGAGGGTTACGTAGTGAGCGGTGAGGCGGCTGACGGCGAGACGGCCGTGCAGCTCGCTGAGCAGCTGCGTCCTGACCTCGTGATCATGGACGTCAAGATGCCGGGCCTCGATGGCATCTCGGCCGCCGAGCGGATCACGTCCAGCCAGCTGGCTCCGGTGATCATCCTGACCGCGTTCTCTCAGCGTGACCTGGTGCAGCGGGCGAGCGAGGCCGGCGCGATGGCCTACCTGATCAAGCCGTTCACCAAGGCTGACCTGGTGCCGGCCATTGAGGTCGCGGCCAGCCGGTTCGCCGAGATCGCCGCCCTGAACTCCGAGGCCGCGGGCCTGCGCGAGCGCCTCGAGGTCCGCAAGCTGCTTGACCGGGCCAAGGGGGCGCTCCAGGACAACCAGGGGATGACCGAGGCGCAGGCCTTCCGCTATATCCAGAAGACGTCGATGGACCGGCGGCAGACCATGCGCTCGGTGGCGGAGGAAGTGCTCACCGAGGCCGAGCAGGCCAAGGCCGAAGCAGCGGCGGCTGAGGCTCAGGCGGCAGGCGGGACCGACGCGGCCCCTGGACAGCAGGACGGATCGGCGCCGGCTAGCGCGGCCGAGCCTGGCCAGCCGTCCTGAGTTCACTAGCCACAGCCCCGGCGTCCGTTGGGCCAGGGCGGAATGCCTGGCTCGGGCGTTCCCGGTAGGTCGGCGGCCGATACATCGGCTCACTTAACATCAGTTCCGCTTGCGCAAATCCGGACAAGCAGGACGCAAAAGCGAACGAAACTGGGGGTAGGTTGGCCTGCCGCTCAACTGCGTTCCGGTTTGAGTCAGCTAGCGCGCCGTTTGTGGGGTTTCGTGCCCATCAAACCGGAACCTAGCTGCGCCGGAGGCCCGTAGTGATCACCTGAGCCGGGCCGAAGCGGGCGTTCGCGAGGAGATCAGCCGGGATTCAAGCGAGCGGGCTCGGACTCACATACCCCCGCGTGAGCCCGGCGCCCGTCGCTTGCTGCCGTCGGACGCCGGAGGGGCGGACGACGGTCGCAGAGCCAAGCAGACCTTTGGTGCCGTGTCGGTCTTCCCCGGGCCGGCACGTTCTCTACTCGGTCTGCGCTGACTCTCGGGACAACGGTAGCGAGCGGGCGATGCGCCGCGCAAAGACACTGAGATTCCCCTGGCGGAATGAGAAGAACGTCCTACCGATTTTTAAGCGGTAGCGCACCGGGCCGCCACAAGAAGCCCGCTACTGCCCGCGGCCGTAAGGCGCGGTGCCTCCCGGCGGCACCGCATCGCGGTGCAGACAGCTCAGACGCGCGGTGCAGACCCGCCGGCCCTGCTCGTCGCTGATCACCACGTCGAACGTTGACATCGTGCGGCCGCCGTGCGCCAGCGTCGCGACGCCCGTGACGATCCCGGACGAGGCCGGGCGGTGGTGGGTCGCATTGATCTCGATGCCGACGGTGTAGCGGTCGGGTCCGGCCTGCAGCGCCGAGCCCAGCGAGCCGAGCGACTCGGCCAGCACGCACGATGCGCCGCCGTGCAGGATGCCGTACGGCTGGGTATTGCCCGCCACCGGCATCGTGCCGACCACTCGCTCCGGTGAGGCTTCGAGGATCTTGATCCCCATCCGGCCGGTGAGCGTCTCCGGGCCCTGGCTGTTGAAAGCGGCCTTGATCTGCCCCTCGCGATCGGATGACTGCGGCACGAATACCTCCTGGTTCGGGGTTGGCTGGAGTCAGCGTAGGGGTCGGTCAAGGCCGGGCAACTGTCGGACCCGCGCACTAGGATCCCAATGTGGAAGCGGAGAAGGCAGCAGCGGGACAGAGCCAGGGTCAGCGGGGACGTGGGCGGCTGCTGCTCCTCGACGGGCATTCGCTGGCATACCGGGCGTTCTTCGCGCTCCCGCCGGAGAACTTCTCGACCACGACCGGGCAGCCCACCAACGCGGTCTACGGGTTCACCGCGATGCTCATCAACGTTCTGCGCGACGAGCAGCCGACGCACGTCGCGGTTGCCTTCGACCGCGGCGAGCCAACGTTCCGGCACGAGCAGTACGTCGAGTACAAGGCGACGCGCAAGGAGACGCCGTCAGATTTCCGCAGCCAGCTGAGCCTCATCTTCGAGGTCCTCGACGTGCTCGGGATCCAGCGGCTGTCCAAGGCCGGCTTCGAGGCCGACGATGTGATCGCGACCCTGACCACGCAGGCCGCCGACCACATGGACGTGCTGGTCGTCACCGGTGACCGCGACGTGCTTCAGCTGGTCACCGACGACGTCACGGTCCTGTACACGATGCGCGGCATCAGCGAGATGGCCAGGTTCACCCCGGCGGCGGTGGAGGCCAAGTACGGGCTGACCCCGGCGCAGTACCCGGACTTCGCGGCGCTGCGCGGTGACCCGAGCGACAACCTCCCCGGCATCCCTGGCGTGGGTGAAAAGACCGCGACCAAGTGGATCGCCGAGTTCGGGTCGCTGGCACAGCTGGTTGACCGCGTCGAAGAGGTCAAGGGCAAGGCCGGCGACGCGCTGCGCGAGCACCTGGCGGGCGTCCTGCGCAACAGCCAGCTGACCCAGCTCGTGCGCGATGTGCCGCTTGAGCTCGGCCCGGATGACCTGCGGCCGGTGCCGTGGGACCGCGATCAGATCCACCAGCTGTTCGACACCCTGCAGTTCCGGGTGCTGCGCGACCGCCTGTACGCGACGCTGCCGAACGGCATCGGCGGGCCCGCCGCGCCGGCGGCCGGGACCGTCACCGAGTCCACGACCGCGTTCGAGTCGACGGCCACGATCCTCGGGCCGGGTGAGGTCAGCGCGTGGCTTTCCGGCCATGGCGCGGATACCGGACGGGCCGGCTTTGCGGCGAGCGGGACCTGGGGGCGGGGCACGGGGAACCTGACCGGCCTTGCGATCGCGCTGCCGGGAGGCTCCGCCGCGTTCCTCGATCCGACGGCTCTGACCGAAGAGGACGACAAGGCGCTGGGTGCGTGGCTCGCCGATCCGTCGCGGCCCAAGGCTCTGCATGACGCGAAGGGCCCGATGCACGCGCTGGCCGCGCGGGGCCTGGAGCTGGCCGGGCTGACCAGCGACACCGCGCTCGCCGCCTACCTGGCGCTTCCCGGCCAGCGCTCCTTCGACCTGGCCGACCTGGCGCTGCGCTACCTGAACCGGCAGCTGCTCGACGCCACCGTGCCGACCGGGCAGCTAACGCTGGACGTCCCGGACGAGGCGGAGGTCGCGACCGCGCTGGCCCAGCGCGCCGAGGCGACCATGGAGCTGGCCGACGCGCTGGACATCGAGCTGGACAAGCGGGGCGCGACGACGCTCCTCTCCGACGTCGAGCTACCGCTGGTCGGCGTGCTTGCGGACATGGAACGGGCCGGCATCGCCGCGGACACCGATCACTTCGCTGACATGTCGGCCAGCCTTGGTGGTGAGGTCAAGGCGGCGGAGCAGGCCGCGTTCGCCGTGACCGGCCACGAGTTCAACCTGGGGTCGCCCAAGCAGCTGCAGGAGGTGCTGTTCACCGAGCTCGGGCTGCCCAAGACCAAGCGGATCAAGACCGGGTACACCACCGACTCGGAGGCGCTGACGGGCCTGCTCGCGCAGACCGAGCACCCGGTGCTCGCCCACCTGCTGCGCCACCGCGATGTGGCCAAGCTCAAGAGCATCGTCGACTCGCTGATCCCGATGGCCGATGCCGACGGGCGGATCCACACGACCTATAACCAGATGATCGCGGCCACCGGGCGGCTGTCCTCCACCGACCCGAACATGCAGAACATCCCTATCCGCACCGAGGAGGGCCGCCGGATCCGGCGCGGGTTCGTGGTCGGG
>DAIOWC010000343.1:0-4355 GCA_036758685.1 Streptosporangiaceae bacterium
GCTGCGGAAAGGGGGCCGTTTGCCCGCGCGGGCTAACATGCCGGGCATGAACGTCGTTTTCGTCGAACCGTTCTTCCCCTCCAGCCAGCGTCACTTCGCCCGAGCGCTGGCAGAGGCCGGCGCGACGGTGATAGCTCTGGGCGAGTCTCCCGCTGAGGCGCTCGACGAGGAGCTGAAGGGCTGGCTGCACCACTACGAGCAGGTGCCGTCGGTCACCGATGCCGAGGCGATGACTGGGCGGGTGCGCCGGGTGCAGGACAGGCTGTGGGTTGACCGGGTCGAGGCGACGATCGAGGCGCACACCCTGGCCACAGCGCGGGTGCGGGAGGCCTGCGGCATCCCCGGCACATCCGTACGGACAGCGTGGCTGTGCCGGGACAAGCCATCGATGAAGCAGGCACTGCGCGAGGCGGGGGTACCGACAGCGGCCTCGGCCGCTGTCGGTAGCGCTGGCGAGGCACTTGCCTTCGCGGAGCAGGTCGGCTTCCCGCTGATCCTCAAGCCGCGCAGCGGGGCCGGCGCATCGGACACGATGCGGGTCGAGAATGCCGCCGACCTCGAGCACGCCCTGGACATGTTCGGCAGCCAGGGCGTCGAGTCGATCGCCGTGGAGGAGTTCGTCGAGGGCCATGAGGGTTTCTACGACACCATTGCGATCGACGGGGAGGTGGCGATGGACTTCGTGTCGCATTACTACCCGAACGTGCTCGAGGCCATGCGGACCCGGTGGATCTCGCCGCAGTTCATCTCCACCAACAGGATCGACACCGTGCCGGAGTACGCGGAGCTGCGCGAGATGGGCCGGCGGGTAAACGCCGCCCTCGGGATAGGGACGTCGGCGACGCACATGGAGTGGTTCTTCGGGCCGAAGGGGCTGAAGTTCTCTGAGATCGGCTGCCGCCCGCCAGGGGTTGGGGCCTGGGATCTCTACTGCGCAGGCAACGAGATCGACGTCTACCGCGAGTGGGCGAACGCGATCGTGCACCGCGAGACCGGTTCGGCGCCGTCGCGGCGTTATGCCAGCGGCATCGTCGCGCTGCGCCCCGACCAGGACGGCCGCATCACGGGCTACACCGGGGTAGGGGAGATGCACCAGCAACACGGCGAGTGGGTCATTGACGTTCACCTGCCGTCGCCGGGCACGGAGACCCAGCCGGTGGAGGCCGGGTACATGGCCAACGCATACGTGCGGATGCGTCATCCCGACTACGACGCGCTGCGCGCGATGCTCGATGATGTTGGGCGCACGCTGCACGTCTACGCCTCGTGAGGATAACGCTGCTGGGACCGCAGCGGAGGCCGACGCTGGACACGGTTGCGGCATCGCTGCGCCTCGATGGGCCGATTGCCACGATCACCGCCGGGTGGCAGGAGCGCGAGCCCGACGACGACGAGCTGAGCCAGCGGCTCGGGTCACGCGATGTCAATCTCGCGCTGTACCGGCGATGGCTTGCAATACAGGATCGCGACCCGGAGTTCGCCGCGGCCGAGCGGCAACTGCAGGCGATGCTGGAGGAGGTGCAGGACATTTACCTGCTGCGCCTGGACCATGCGCTGCGAGCGGTCTACGCCGTCCAGCGCCGCAGTGGCGACGACCAGCTCCGGCTAGCCGAAGTGGCCGAGGCCGTGGCCGCCGTCCGCGACCTCGACGCGGCACACCTGCGCCGTATCAGCGACGTCCGCAGCGAGTTCACCCAGGCGTGGCAGCCACGCGACAGGCCAGTAATCGCCGAGCACTGCGCCGCTGTGGCACGCCTGCTCAGCGATGCTGCTGCCCTTGTCGTCGCCGGCGGGCACGTGGGCGTCCTGGCGGACGCTATGCACTTGTTCAATGTCGCCGCATCGCTGCGCTCGCCTGTGATCGCATGGTCCGCCGGCGCGATGGCGCTGACTGACCGAATCGTGCTCTTTCACGACCGCTCCCCTCAGGGATTCGGTCACCCCGAGGTCTACGGCAGCGGTCTCAGCGTTCTCCGCAATGTAGTGCCGTTGCCACACGCCCGGGCGAGACTGCTGCTCGACGACTCGCCGCGGATGGCTGTCTTCGCCCGGAGATTCGCGCCTGCCCGCTGTATCCTCCTGGAAAATGGCACCCGGGTAGACACCGACAGCGACGGCACCTGCCCACCGGGCACCCGGGTGCTCGCCGAGGATGGCCGCGTGACCACCCTGGAGGCAGCCTGACTACCGTGAGCGGCCCGGCGATCAGCCGTAAGCTCGCCATCAATAGGCTCCGGGAGCGCAGGCCGCTTGAGCCGGCTGCCGTCGATCGTTTCCTGGCCCGACACCAGATACCCATCGTCGAGGGCGCCCGCTGCACCTTTCTCTACCAGGGCGAGGCCGATGAGGTTCGCCTCATCCACCGGATCTTCGGGCTGCCCGAGCGCATTCCGCTGCGGCGGCTGCACGGCACTGACCTGTGGTACGTCGTCGTGGAACTGCCCGAAGGCTCCCGAATCGAGTACCAGCTGGAACTGGCGCACGGCGGCCAGCGCGAGCGCGTCAACGACCCGCTCAACCGCCGTCTCGCCCATAGCCCGCTGGGCAGCTCCTCGGTCTGCTACGCCCGCGGGTACGAGGTACCTGAGTGGACGCGGCCGGATCCGGTGTCGCGTGCCGGGTCCCTGGTCGACCTCGTCGTGCCGAGCCGCGCGCTGCGCCGCGACTGCCAGGTGACGATCTATCTGCCAGCCCGCTTCCGGCGCACCGCCCGCTATCCGCTGCTGATCGTCCACGACGGCGGCGACTATCTCCGGTACGCATCGGCCACGACAGTGCTCGACAATCTCATCCACCGGCTCGACGTAGCCGAGACCATCGTGGCATTTGTGTACCCGGGCGACCGGCTGGTCGAGTACGGCAACTCGGCGGCGCACGCCCGCTACCTGACGGCTGAGCTGGTGCCGCGGCTGGAGGCGGAGTTCCCGCTCGCCGCGGTGCCGTCTGCTCGCTGCCTGATGGGCGCGAGCTTCGGCGCGGTCGCCGCGCTATCGACCGCCTACCGCTACCCGGGCGCCTACGGCTCGCTGCTGCTGCAGTCCGGTTCCTTCGTCTTTACCGACATCGGCAACAACCACGGCGGCGGCCCGGCGTTCGAGCCGGTGGTGCGGTTCGTCAACCGGTATCGCGCCGCGCCGCGCCGCGTCGCTGACCGGGTGTTTGTCAGCTGCGGGGTCTACGAGCCGCTGATCATTCCCAACCGGTCCATGGTTCCTACGTTCGAGGCCGCCGGAATGGTCGTCCGCTATGTCGAGGCCCGCGACGGGCACAGCTGGGAGAACTGGCGCGACCGGCTGCGGGAGGGGCTGTCATGGATATTTCCCGGTCCTCAGAAGTTCTTCTATGAATGACGAGATGAAGACAGCGGAACGCTGGTTCTCCGAGCGGCTCCAGGACGAGATCACGGTCGTGCGGTGGGGGACCTCAGGCAGACCGGTGCTGGTTTTCCCGTCCGCCGGCGGCGATGCCGAGGAGATCGAGCGTTTCGGCCTGGTCGGCGCGTGCGGGCAGCTGCTCGCCGCGGGCCGGATCAAGCTGTACTCGGTCGACAGCGTCGCCGGGCAGGCGATGGTCACCAAAGCGGGCTCCCCGGAGCACCGCACCTGGCTGCTGACCCAGTTCCATGAGTGCATCCGGCGCGAGGTCGTGCCGGCGATCCACGCGGATCTCGGCGGCCAGGCCCTGGACGTGATCACCACCGGCGCCTCGATCGGCGCATTCAACGCGGTGGCCGTCCTATGCCGGTATCCCGACGTCTTCTCCGCGGCCGTCGGGATGAGCGGGAGCTATCGGATCGAGCGCTTCTACGATCAGGCCTGGAACCAGGACCTGTACTTCTCAGCGCCGCTGCAGTTCCTGCCGGGCCTGGACGGGCCGCAGCTGGACCGGCTGCGGCAACGATACGTCGTGCTCGCGTCCGGCGAGGGCGCGTGGGAGGACATCGGCGAGTCATGGCAGATGGCGTCGGCCCTGGGCGCGAAAGGAATCCCCAACCGCGTAGACAACTGGGGCCCTCAGTGGGCGCACGACTGGCGGACCTGGCGCCAGATGCTGCCGCAGTATCTCGGCGAGCTGACCTGACACGGCGCGGTCGCCGACGTCGGTCCGTGAACCCGAACTAGCCGGGTGAGCCACGACCCGGGCCGCATGACCCGTAACCGCACATCACCGGCGGGCCCAAGGGCAGGGTCCACGCGCTGACCGCCGTCCTGCGCGACGCCACGCGCTGGGACGAGATGGTGACCGCTCTTGATACGGCTACCTGCGCCGTGACGCCGACCTGTCGGCCTTGCCCGGCGGGCCACAACCGGCAGCACCGGCGGTCATTACAAGCCGTAGTCGGCACGACACGGCTT
>DAIOWC010000344.1:0-4352 GCA_036758685.1 Streptosporangiaceae bacterium
CGAACGTCTCCTTGATCGTCCGGGCGTTCACCCAGCGGATCAGGTTGAAGATCGACCCGGCCTTGTCGTTGGTGCCGCTGGCCCGCGCGCCGCCGAACGGCTGCTGCCCGACCACGGCCCCGGTCGGCTTGTCGTTGACGTAGAAGTTTCCGGCCGAGAACCTCAGCACCTCCGCGGCGTGCGCGATCGCCGCCCGGTCCTGGGCGATGATCGACCCGGTCAGCGCGTACGGGGCGATGTCGGCGGCCTGCGCCATCACGGCCTCGTAGTCGCCGTCCTCGAACACGTGGACGCCCAGGACCGGCCCGAAGTACTCCTTCGTGAAGATCTCATCGGCCGGGTCGGACGAGGTCAGCACCGTGGGCTGAACGAAGTACCCCTCGGCACCGTCGGTGTTCCCGCCGGTCAGGAAGCTGACGGCGGATCGCTCGCGAGCTCGGCCGAGCGCGTCCACGAGCCGCCCGAAGGATCGGTCGTCGATCACCGCGCCCATGAAGGTCGAGAGGTCACTGGACACATCGCCCATGGTCAGCGACGCCACCGTGGCCAGGAAGTCGTCCCGCATCGGCTCCCAGACGCTGCGCGGCACGTAGGCGCGGGAGGCCGCCGAGCACTTCTGGCCCTGGTACTCGAACGCGCCCCGGATCAAGGCGGTGGACAGCACGGCCGGGTCCGCGGACGGGTGCGCGATCACGAAGTCCTTGCCGCCGGTCTCGCCGACCAGCCGCGGGTACGCACGGTAGGAGGCGATGTTCTCCCCCACGGTCCGCCACAGGTGCTGGAACGTCCCGGTGGAGCCGGTGAAGTGAACCCCCGCCAGATCCGGGTGCCGGAGCGCGACGTTCGAGACCGCCTGGCCGTAGCCCGTCACCATGTTGATCACGCCGGGCGGGAGGCCGGCGGCCTCCAGCAGCCGCATGAAGTAGTGGGCGGCGAGCTGCTGGGTGGGCGACGGCTTCCAGACCACCACGTTGCCCATCAGCGCCGCCGCGGTCGGCAGGTTCCCGGCGATCGCGGTGAAGTTGAACGGCGTGATCGCCAGCACGAAGCCCTCGAGCGGCCGGTACTCCATCTGGTTCCACACGCCGGGCGAGGAGATCGGCTGCTCGGCCAGCAGCCGGCGGGCGTAGTGGACGTTGAACCGCAGGAAGTCGATCAGCTCACAGGCCGAGTCGATCTCGGCCTGGTAGGCCGACTTTGACTGGCCAAGTACGGTCGCCGCGTTGAGCGTCTGCCGCCACGGCCCCGCAAGCAGGTCGGCGGCCTTCAGGAAGATCGCCGCGCGGTCGTCAAATGACAGCGCCCGCCACCCTGGCGCGGCTGCAAGCGCCGCCTCGACGGCGGCCGACACGTCGGCATCGGTGGACTCGCGCAGCTGCCCGAGCACATGCCGGTGATTGTGCGGCTGAACGACGTCGACCGGATCGCCGCCCGCCATCCGCTGGCGGCCGCCCACGGTGACGGTCAGCTCGGCCCGCTCACCAGCGAGTTCCTTGATCTTTCCCTCGAGTGCCCCACGCTCGGGGCTGCCGGGAGCGTATCCCTTGATCGGCTCATTGACCGGAAACGGGACATTGGTTACGGATTCCATCACAAGCGCTCCCTGCGTTACCCGACATCGACGGCGGAATCCCATCGTGCCACGACCGTGCAGCCCAGCTACCCGGGCGCCCGCGGCGAGATCCTCGGCCAGCGAAGCAAAAGCCCAGCTCAGCGGCGGCAAGCCAGGGGCTTAGGCCAGGAGATCGGCGATTTCCTGTGTCGCATACCACTGCAGCTCGTAGCCCTCCGCGCCGTCCACGACGAACCGGGCGTCCTCGTCGCCCGCATCGGCCGCCGGCAGGGCGGCGATTGCCGCCGCGATCTCGCTGGCCGCCGATGGATCGTCGACGTGAGCCGAGACGACGTCCCGCAGGGCAACCGGGGCGGCGATCTGGACCAGGGCCGGCTCGTCGAACCCGTTATTGCCGGTCGAGGCGCTGTCAGGCAGCTCCGCGGCGATCACGACCCGGCGCCTGGGCGCGGCCGGATCGGCCGCCAGCAGCCGCAGCGACTTGCGCGCGGCGTGCATCAGCGCGACGTACTCCAGTTCCTCGATGTCGCCGCTGGAGTACCACTCCCGCAGTGCGGGCGTGACGGCGAACCCGCGCACCGGGGCCGGACCGACCTCGCCGGTGCGTAGCAGTTCGGCCAGGGCCGGAATAGTCGAAGGCAGATATACGCGCATCTGATTGTCCTGCAGCGCAGCGAATGTGATCCCGAGTCTGCCAGCCGGACCCGCCCAAGTCAGCCAACTTGTCGCGGTTGGGCGCGCCGGCCTCGTTCCGCTCCAGGCGAATCATTCAGCGCGCTCACAACAGCGGCCACAGCAGCCTCAAGCGATTCGTGCTCCCACACCCGCACCACGCTCCACCCGGCCTCGACCAACGCGGCATCGGCGGCCCGGTCGCGCTCGACGTTGCGCGCCAGCTTCGGCCCCCAGTACCACGTGTTGTTGGCCGGTTTTGTCCCATGGTGCGGGCAGCAGTGCCAGAAGCAGCCGTCCACGAACACCGCGACCCGCCGCGCGGTGAACGCGATGTCCGGCCGCACCCGCCGCCCGGTCAGATCCAGCCGGTAGTCCTTGCGATAGCGGAAGCCCTGCCGGTGCAGTTCTCGCCGCAGCGCCAGCTCAGGTCCGGTGTCGACGCGCCGGTTGGCGCGCATGTTCGCAGACCGGCCCGCATTGAGCGGACGCGGATAGTCGGCCATAGCGGTCAGGCTAACGGGAACGGGCTGCCGCTGGGGGGCTCTCGCCTGCCCGCTGATCCGGCTTAGAGCGGCAGATCGAGCAACTCCGAGACTCGCTCGGCCGTGGCCGCGGCCCCGCGATGGAGGACCCCGGTGAACCCGGTCTCCTCGGCGGCCGTGACGTTGGCCTCAAGATCGTCGATGAAGATGCACTGCTGGGGCTCAAGGCCGAGCAGCTGGGCCGCGTGCAGGAAGATCTGCGGCTCGGGCTTGCGCATGCCGACCTCACCGGAGATCACCACCGCGTCGAAAATCTCGGGGAACAGGTCGCGGGGATAGTCGCCGCCGCCCCAGGAGTTCGACAGCAGCCCGGTCGGCACGCCTCCGGAGTGCAGACGCCGGAAGAGGTCCACCATGGCCGCGTCCATCCTCGACCCGGCGAACATGCGCACGAGCAGGCCGTCCCCAGGCACCGGACCGCCGTCGACCAGGACCAGCCGGCTGGCCAGCTCGCGTTCGAACTCGGCCGGCGAGGCTTCGCCGCGTTCCAGCGCGTGGATGGGGTTGACCTCGTGGTCGGTCTCGTAGGCCTGGGCCACCCACTGCCTCATCACGGTCACGTAGCTGTCGCGATCGATCCCGTCGGCCTCAAGCCAGGCAAAGACAGTCTCGGCAATGGGGTTGGTCATGACGCCACCCCAGTCGGTGATTACTCCACGTAGCTGCACAGCCCCGATCGTAGGCGGCCCATCCGCATTTGCCCACTTCGCGGGCCTTACGCCGACGTGAACATCAAAGTGGCCTGCGGCTCCTGGCAGAATCGCCGCATGACACGCACCGGGGTAAATCGCACCGCCGTAGTGACCGGGGCCAGCAGCGGAATCGGCGCGGCCACCGCCCGCCGACTGGCGGAGGCCGGCTACCGGGTCGTGCTGACCGGCCGCCGCGGTGACCGGCTCGCGGAGGTGGCCGAGCAGATCGCGGCCGAGGGCGGTCAGGCCGAGGTGCATCGGCTCGACGTCACCGACCGGCCTGCGGTCGATGAGCTGGCCAGGTCGCTGGATCGGTGTGACGTCCTGGTCGCGAACGCCGGCGGCGCGGTCGGCGCGGACACGGTCGCGGCGAGCTCGGCCGCCGACTGGCTGGCCATGTACGAGGTCAACGTCCTCGGCACGCTCAACTGCGTGCAGGCCCTGCTGCCGAAGCTCATCGCCAGCGGCGACGCCGCGATCGTGATCATGGGCTCGACCGCGGGCTTCACCGCCTACGAGGGCGGCGGCGGCTACGTCGCGGCCAAGCACGGCGAGCACGCGATCGCGGCGACGCTGCGGCTTGAGCTCTACGACCAGCCGGTGCGGGTTATCGAGATCGCGCCCGGCATGGTGAAGACCGCCGAGTTCGCGGTGAACCGTTTCCGCGGAGACGCCGACAAGGCCGCGGCGGTCTACGCCGGCGTCGAGGAGCCCCTCACCGACATGGACGTGGCCGACGCCGTCACCTGGGCCGTTACCCGGCCCGCGCACTTCAACGTCGATCTCATGGTCCTGCGCCCGCGCGCCCAGGCGGCCCAGCACAAGGTGCACCGGGTCACGCCCTGATGGCCAGGGCGATCACCGAGGCCG
>DAIOWC010000345.1:0-4335 GCA_036758685.1 Streptosporangiaceae bacterium
TCGGGATGGGCGTGCACGAGCAGGAGTCGTCTTGCGTCCGATTTGGTCACATCCTCCAGGCTACCGAGAGCCCGGCCCGCGGAAACTGGCAGGATCGGTCCCGTGACTACCAGCTTCCCCCGCCAGAACGCCAGGACCAGGAACTTCACGCTCGGCGCCCCGCGGTCGTTCCAGATCTCCCCCGACGGCGGCACCATCGCGTTCCTGCGCTCGCACGGCGGCGCCGATCCGGTCACCTGCCTGTGGGCGATGGACGTCGCCACCGGCCTGGAACGGCTGATCGCCGACCCGGCGGAGCTCGCCGCGCCCGGCGCCGCCGAAGACCCGGTGGAGAAGGCCCGGCGCGAGCGGGTGCGCGAGAAGGCGACCGGCATCGTTGCCTTCGCCGCCGACGAGGCGTTCACGATGGCCGCGTTCGCCCTTGCCGGCGTCGTCTACCTCGCCGATCTGCGCGCCGGGACGGTGCGCCAGCTGGCCACACTGACCCCGGCCGCCGATCCGCGACCGGACCCGGCGGGCACGCAGGTCGCCTACGTCAGCCGCGGGGCGCTGCGAGTGATCTCTCTCGAGTCCGGCCAGGACCGCGTGCTGGCGGAGCCCGAGGGTGCCGACGTCACGTTCGGCCTGGCCGACTTCATCGCCGCCGAGGAGATGGACCGCACCCGCGGTTACTGGTGGGCGCCCGACTCGCGCGCCCTGCTGGTCGCCCGGGTGGACGAGACGCCGATCCAGCACTGGCACGTCGCCGACCCGGCCAACCCCGCAGCGCCCGCGAACATCCTGCGTTATCCATCGGCCGGAACGGCTAACGCAGTGGTCTCGCTCTTCGTCATGGGGACCGACGCTCAGCGCAACCGGGTGACCTGGGATCAGCAGGCGTTCCCTTACCTGGTCAACGCGGTCTGGGCGAAAGGCCAGCATCCTCTGTTCACGGTGCTCAGCCGGGACCAGCGGGAAATGCGCATTCTGGCGGCCGAGCCCGAGACCGGCGCCACCACGGTCGTGCGCGCCGACACCGATGCCGCCTGGGTCGATGTCGTCCGCGGCGTCCCGGACGTCACCGCCAGCGGCCTGATCGTCTGGACCGCGGACTCCGGCGGGGCCAAGCGGCTGCTGGCAGCTTCGCCGCCGGAGCACGCAGACGGCACCGCGGCGCCGCTGACGCCGGACGACCTGCAGGTCCGCGAGGTCCTGAGCGTCGACGGCGAGAGCATCCTGTTCAGCGCGTCCGCGGCTGACCCGGCCAGCACCGGCCTCTGGGTGGCAAGCCCGGACGGCGTCCGGCCGGTGAGCTCCAGTATTGGCCAGCACAGTGACGGCCTGAACATGGGATTGCTCGCCGCGGGCACGCTGCTCGCTGGCCGCAAGACCCTGGACCGCAGCGGCCAGCACGTCCAGGTCCTGCGGCCGGGCGCGGACGGGGAGTTCGCCGAGGTCGCCGTCGTCGGGTCGCTCGCCGAGCAGCCGAACCTCCCCGCCCCGGCCGTCACGCTCGGCTACTCGCGCGGACCCAGCCGCGTGCGGACCGCGATCGTGCTGCCGTCGTGGCATGAGCCAGGGTCGGGGAAGCTGCCGGTCCTGTGCGACCCGTACGGTGGCCCGCACGCCCAGCGCGTCACCGCCGCCTACGACGCGTACCTCGTCTCGCAGTGGTTCGCCGACCAGGGCTTCGCGGTCGTGATCGCGGACGGCCGCGGAACGCCCGGCCGGGGGCCCGCCTGGGATCGCACGGTCGCGGGCGACCTGGCCACCCCGGCACTCGAAGACCAGGTCGAGGCGCTGCACAGCGCCGCCGAGCAGTGCGCTGACCTGGACCTTTCCAAGGTGGCAATCCGCGGCTGGTCGTTTGGCGGCTATCTGTCGGCTCTGGCCGTGCTCCGTCGGCCCGATGTCTTCCACGCCGGGATCGCCGGGGCGCCAGTCACCGACTGGCGGCTGTATGACACCGGCTACACCGAGCGCTACCTCGGGCATCCGGACTTCAGCCCGGACGCCTACGAGCAGAGCTCCCTGCTCGCGGACGCGGCCAAGCTCAGCCGTCCGCTGATGATCATTCACGGCCTGGCCGACGACAACGTCGTGGTCGCGCACTCGCTCCGGCTTTCCTCGGCACTGCTCGCGGCCGGGCGGCCGCACACCGTGCTGCCCCTGTCCGGCGTCACGCACATGGCGGCGCAGGAGGAAGTCGCGGAGAACCTTCTGCTGCTCCAGGTGGACTTCCTGCGCTCTGCGCTGGGTATCTAGGGCCAATGACCAGGCTGCTGATCGGCGGTTACTCCGGGGATAAGGGCGACGGCAAGGGCATCGCCGTGCTCGAGGACGACGAGATCATCGCGAACATCGAGGCGGAGTCGCCGTCCTGGATCGACTGGCACCCGGATATGCCTGTTTTGTACGCCGTGGCCGAGACCGACGACGGCGGCGTGCGCGCCTGGTCGCTGGCCGAGCCCGGCCGGGCGCGGCCGCTCGGCTCGGGAGCCACCGGGGGCGCGGAGCCCTGCCATCTGACGGTCGACCCCTCGGGCCGCTACCTCGTCACCGTGAACTACACCGGCGGCAGCATCTCGGTTCATCACATCGGCCCTGACGGGGCCATCGGCGCCCGCTCCGACTTCGTCCAGCACGAGGCGCACGGAGACCACCCGCGGCAGGACGCCGCTCACCCGCACATGGTGCGCGTACAGGGCGATGAGCTGCTGGTCACCGACCTCGGCGCCGACGCCATCTACCGCTACCGGCTCGGCGATGATGGCACGCTCACGCGGATCGGCGTCGTCTCCGCCCCGCCCGGCAGCGGGCCGCGGCACGTCCTGCGCATCGGCGGGCGCTACTACGTGACGGCCGAGCTGAGCGGCCAGGTGCTCGTGTTCGACGACGCCGGGCAGTTCATGGCGGCCGTGCCCGCCAGCGCCTCGAAGGACGAGAACCTCCCCTCTGAGCTGGCCAGCGACGGCCGCTACCTGTATGTCGCCAACCGCGGCCCGAACACCGTCACCGTCTTCGCGCTGGAGAACGGCCTGCCCCGCTACGTGACCGAGGTCGCCGCCGGGGAATGGCCGCGGCACATCGCGCTCGACGGTGACCTGCTGTACGTCGCCAACGAGCGCGGGCATTCGGTGATGGCCATGCACATTGACCCGGAGACCGGCATCCCGGCTCTCGTCCGGACGACGGACGTGCCGAGCCCGACCTGCGTCCTGCTGTGAGCGGGGAGGGGCGCGCCCGATCGCGCGAGCTCGGCTTAGCGCCGGGAGACTTGCCTACCGGGCCGGTCAACGCGATCACCGACGTGGCCGGCGTCCGGGTCGGCCACACGACCCTGATCGAGGGCGCCGGCATCAGGACCGGCGTGACCGCGATCGTGCATGACCTGCTGATACGCCGCGGGACGCTCCCGGCCGGACTGGCGATCTTCAACGGGTTCGGCAAGATGGTTGGCACCACCCAGATCACTGAGCTCGGCAGCATTGAGACGCCGGTGCTCCTGACCGGCACGCTGTCGGTCTACCGGGTCGCCGACGCCCTGCTCAGCTATCTGCACGACCAGCCGGCCTACGCCGCGACGGCGACGCTCAATCCGGTCGTCGCGGAGACCAACGACGGCTACCTGTCCGACATCTGGGCCCGGCCCGTCACCGCTGCCCACGTCCGTGCTGCGATCGAAGGCGCGGCCGGCGGGCCGGTGGCCGAGGGCTGCGTCGGTGCCGGCACCGGGACCTCGGCCCTGGGCTTCAAGGCCGGCATCGGGACCTCGTCGCGCCTGGTCAGGCTCGGTGCCGGTGCGCAGGCCACCGTCGGAGTCCTGGTCCAGGCCAACTTCGGCGGGGTGCTGACCATTGCCGGCGCGGAGGTGCTGCCGCCCAGTTCGCCGCCGTTGGCAGAACAGCCGGGCGGATCGTGCGTCATCGTCCTGGCCACCGACGCCGCCCTGAGCCCGCGAGAGCTAGAGCGGCTGGCGGGCCGGGCGTTCGCCGGGATGGCACGGACCGGTTCGGACTTCTCCGGCCACAGCGGTGACTATGCGCTGGCCTTCACGACTGCGTCCGGCGCGGGAGATGCCGCCGCGGCACGCAGCGTTCCCGCAAAAGATCTTGACCGGCTCTTCGTCGCGGCGGCCGAGGCCAGCGAGGAGGCCATCCTCAATTCGCTGCTGGCGGCGGAGTCGATGACCGGCTTCCGCGGGCACGCCCGCCAGGCCGTGCCGCTCGATCTCGTGCGCGGGCTCCTCAGCGGGCGACCAGGCACCCCGACCGGGTCCTGATCCGGATCGGGCCATCGCCGCGCGCGGCCAGCAGGCCCGCGGCGGCGGCCACCAGCGCGCCGGGGTCGGCCAGG
>DAIOWC010000346.1:0-4305 GCA_036758685.1 Streptosporangiaceae bacterium
TAAGCTTCTCGGTATGGCAAGTGCGGACCTGCTGCTGCACCCGGTGCGGCTGCGCATCATCAAGGCGTTCCTGGGCGACCGGGCGCTGACCACCACTCAGCTCGCCGCCGAACTCGACGATGTTCCCGCCGGGAGCCTGTACCGTCATGTCGCCCTTCTGACCAGGGCCGGGCTGCTCCACGTGGTCGCCGAGCACCGGATCAGGGGCGCCGTCGAGCGCACCTACGCGCTCCGGCTGGCCGCGGCACGTGTCCAGCCGGGCGAAGCGGCCGCGATGACCCCCGAGGAGCACTCCAGGGCCTTCATGGCCTACGTCGCCGGGCTGCTAGCCGACTTCGACCGTTACCTCGCGGCAGGCACACCGGACCTGGCCCGCGACGGCGCTGGGTACACCGTGGCCGGCTTGTACCTGACCGACGCCGAACTCGCCGGGTTCCTCCGCGACTTCGCCGCCATCGTCCAGCCCCTGCTTGCCAACGCACCCGGCAGAGGACGCCGCCGCCGGATGCTCTACTCCATCTTCCTGCCCGAGCCAGACAGGCCCACTTCCTGAGCGCGTTAGTCGCTGCGCTCTGCTCGCTGCCGTTCGAGGGCGGCCAGCCGTAGTTCGAGCTGGTCGATGCGGTGCCGGAGGAGCTCAAGCTGAGCCTCGTCGGAGAGCCGGCGCTCGGCCGTGCGGCGCAGCCGGGGCGAGGCCTCGGCGCGGGCGGCCACCAGTGCGAGCGGCACCAGCCGTTGCGGCCCGTGCGGACCGTCGACGAGCCGCGACGGAACCTGCCCGGTCCGGTACCACGTCCGGAGGGCGGCGCGGGAGGCGCCGGTGTCGGCGGCGGCGCGTTCGAGCGTCACCCAGTCGGAGCCCTCGAGCTGGGCGTTGAGCTCCAGCTCGAGTTCCCAGTCGTCCAGCCGGTCCTCCCACTCCATGAGCCTATTATTAGCATGGTATTGACGGGGTTCGTCAAATGCCGGACGCTGATCCTCATGTTTGAGCGATTCACTAACCGGGCCCGGCACGTCGTCGTCCTGTCCCAAGAAGAGGCCAGGAAACTACAGCACAACTACATCGGCACCGAGCACATCCTGCTCGGGCTGCTCGCCGAGCCGGACGGGATCGCGGGTCGCGCGCTCACCCAGTTCGGCATGTCGCTGGAAGGCGCTCGCGACGAGGTGAAGGCCGTCGTCGGCATTGGCAGCGCGAAGCCGTCCGGGCACATTCCGTTCACGCCGCGGGCGAAGAAGACGCTCGAGCTGGCCCTGCGCGAGGCTCTGGGTCTCTCGCACAACTACATCGGCACCGAGCACATCCTGCTCGGGATCATGCGCGAGGGTGACGGCGTCGGCGCCAAGGTCATCGAGCAGCACGGTGATCCCGCCGCGGTCCGCGCGGCCGTGCTCGAGACCCTGGCGGCGACGTCCGTGGCCGGCGAGACCAGCCGGAGCTGGCTGCGCCGCCAGTCCGGCGAGTCGCGCGCTGCGGTGGAGCAGGTGTTGCTCAGCGCGACGCCCGCCGGCGACAAGGCTCTCAGTGAGGCCGCTCGCCTGGCGGGAGCGCTCCCGGTCGGCTCACATCACCTGCTGCTCGCGGCGCTGGCCGATCCGGACACCGCGGCCGCCCGCGCGCTCGCCGGGCTTGGCGTCGACCTGGACCGGGCGAAGGCGGCACTGCGCACCGCGGACGTGACCGGCACCAGCGACGAGCTGCCCGAAGAGGCGGGCCGGCGCCAGCTGGTCATCCGGGTGACGGACGAGCGAGTCACGCTGGAGGCGACCGATCCCGTCATCATCAAGGCGGGCCTGGGCGCACTGAAGGCACTGGGCGACCAGGCCGACCCGCCCGGCACCATCCGCGGCGACCTGCCGGTGTCGGCAGGCCTCAGTGCCGTCTGGCAGGCACTGCTGACCGGTCTCCTGGCCGTTCAGCGGGCGGCGACGCCCGCCCCGGAGGAGTCAGCCAGCGAGGAGGCCGGCCAGCCCGGCAAGCCCGGCAGCGAGGCGGCCTAAGCGAGCATCCGGGCGTATGCGGTCACGTTGCTCACGTGATGGACAACCTCGCGGATAGTCCACGTGTCCTCATCGGGACGCCCATCGAGCACCCCCGCGTCGAGGCCGCCCAGCCTGGCCTGGTAGCACGCCGCTAGCCGGCGCAGGCGGCTGGTGGCCTCGTCCAGGTCGGCCTCGGTGAACCGGCCGAAGTCGGCGTCGAGCGTGATCATGCGCCCGTGCCACTGGTCGGGCAGGGTCGGCAAGCCCGCCAGCCTGCACTCGATCTCGGTGAGATGGTCGAGCAGGTGGTCGCTGACCCGGCGCAGGGCCTTCAGCGGTGTCCACGCGTTGCCCTCGCGGTAGACCGGGCGGCCGTCCCAGCCGAGCCACGCCTCGGCGGCATCCAGGACCTCGGCCACCGCCGCCGGAACTACCTCGGTGACGTCCCGCTCGTCCACGTCCGGCCGGGAGGCATAGTCATCGTCGTACTCGTCAAGCGTGAGGCGCCTTACCATGCGAGCGACGCTACCGGCCGGATGCTTCGGAGTCGCCCGAATAATGCCCGTGTTAGGTGGACGCGCTGATGGCAGGCCGGCCGGCCAGCCAGGCGGTTTGTATCGTGTGACGGTGCAGCGAATGAGGCGGGCGGGCGCAGTCGGCTTTGATCTGGATCTGACCCTGATCAACTCCCGGCCAGCCATCATGGCGGCCTGGCGCGCGGTGGCCGAGGAAACAGGCGTGCGGATCGACCCGGCTGCCGTCGACAGCCGCATGGGCATCAAGCTCGAGGACGAGGTCGAGTTCTGGTTCCCGGCGGAGCAGGCGGAGGGTGCGGCCGCGTGCTACCGGCGGCACTACATCCAGCTGGCGCCGAAGCTGACCACGCTGCTGCCGGGCGCCGCCGACGCGGTTGCCGCCGTGCGGGCGGCGGGGGAGCGGGCAGTCATCATCACCGCGAAGCACCAGGTGTCGGTCGAGCCGAGCCTGGCCGCCGTGAAGCTTGACGCGGACGAGGTATTCACCCACGTGCACGGCCCGGAGAAGGCAGTCGTGCTGGAGCGACTGGCGGCCGCGGCGTACGTGGGGGATACGCCCGCGGACATGGCGGCCGCGCGCACGGCGCGGGTGACCGGCGTCGGCGTCAGTACCGGATCATTCCCGGCGAGCGATCTGCAGGCCGCCGGCGCTCGGGTTGTCCTGGGCTCGCTGGAAGAGTTTCCCGCGTGGTACGCGGACTTTCGTAAGGAGAGCATGACCGATGGCGAGTGACATTCTGGCCCTGGCCGACCGGCTGTGGCGGGGCGAGGTGGCGACCACCGAGTTCCACCCGGTGACTCACCGGGGCGGGCTGGCGGAGATCTGCGACGGCGTAGCCTTCGTTCCCGCCTTCGCGAATGTCACGGCGGTACGCACGGGCGACGGGCTGGTGCTCATCGACACGGGCAGCTCGTTCGCGGCGAAAGCCATTCACGAGGACCTGCGCCGCTGGGACGATCAGCGACTGCACACCGCGATCTACTCGCACGGCCACATCGATCACGTCTTCGGGGTGCCGGTCTGGGAGGCCGAGTCGCAGGAGCGCGGCTGGCCGGCGCCGGAGGTAATAGCGCACGAGGCGCTGCCGCTTCGGTTCGACCGCTATCTGATGACGCTCGGCTACAACGAGATCATCAACCAGCGCCAGTTCGGCGTTCCCGGCCTGCGCTGGCCCGCGAGTTACCGGTACCCGGACCGTACCTATCGCGCCGAGCTGACGGTCGAGGCTGGCGGCACCGTGCTCGCGCTGCGGCACGAGAAGGGCGAGACCGATGACCACACGGTGACCTGGCTCGCCGACCGGAAGGTGCTCTGCTGCGGCGACCTGTTCATCTGGGCCTCGCCGAACGCGGGGAACCCGCAGAAGGTTCAGCGCTATCCGCTGGAATGGGCGCAGGCGCTGCGGCGCATGCTCGCGCTCGAGCCTGAATACCTGCTGCCCGGCCACGGCGTCCCGGTGATCGGGGCCGACCGCGTCGCGCGCGCCCTGACCGACACGGCCGACCTGCTGGAGTCTCTCGTCAGCCAGACCCTCGCGGTCATGAACGGCGGGGGCCGGCTCGACGAGGCGATCCACTCGGTCCGGGTGCCGGCCACCCTGGCCGACCGGCCGTACCTGCAGCCCGTATACGACGAGCCGGAGTTCATCGTCTCGACGGTCTGGCGCCAGTACGGCGGCTGGTGGGACGGCAACCCGGCCTCGCTCAAGCCCGCCCGCGAGCGGGCCCTGGCCGCCGAGGTGGCCCGGCTGGCCGGCGGTCCCGCGGTGCTCGCCGCGAGGGCGGT
>DAIOWC010000347.1:0-4305 GCA_036758685.1 Streptosporangiaceae bacterium
GCTCTTGTCGTCGCGGTAGCGGACGTTGAACCGGGGATCGAACTCCTTGATCCAGTTGTACTCGAGCTGCAGTGCCTCGACCTCGGTGCCGACCACCGTCCAGTCGACGCGCGCCGCCGCGAGGAGCATGGACTGGGTACGCGGATGCAGGCTGGCGAAGTCCGCGAAATAGGAGTTCAGCCGCGACCGGAGGCTCTTCGCCTTGCCGACGTAGACGACCCGCCCGCGCTCGTCGCGGAACCGGTAGACGCCTGGCGATTCGGGGATCGAGCCGGGCGCCGGCCGGTAACTTGCGGGATCCGCCACAGGGCAACTCTATGCACTGCGAGCGACACTTGATTCGCGCTGCCAGCGCGCTAGTGGCCGCCGCCCGCGAGCCACACGCCCAGGAAAACGAACAGCAGGCCGACCAGCACGAACGCCCGGTCGGAATTCTTACCCTCGCGACCGTAAACGACCGTTTCATCCGGATCCGCCGGGTCGTAGCAGACCAGGACGCGATCGCCGGGTGCCAGCTGTCGCGACCGGCGCACCGATCCCGGACAGAGCCGCTGGAGCGTCCGTCCGTCGGCGAGCCGGTACTGGATCAGCGGCCGGCGCCGGGGCTCGTCCGGGTTGTCCGGGGCGGGGGCGGCCACGACCAGCCCCCAGGCGCTTGTCCCCTCCTCGCGCAACCGGCGCGCCCGGCGCGCCGCCGTCATCCCGGCCAGGAGCGCGATCCCGCCGGCCAGCGCGAACCAGAGTCCGAAGACGATCATGGCGCCTCACGCGCGCCTGGCCGCCCGGACGCCGGGTGATCGCGGCCCTTGTCGCTGTCGCGGTAGTCCTCGGTCAGCAGGCGGGCCTGCACGCGGTCAAGCGCCTGCCGCCGGCGTAGGTCAAGCCGGTCGTCAGCCCGGCGCGCCGGGGAGACGGGCGCCTTTTCCGCGCACCACTGGTCCAGCAGCCCGAGAGCTCGGTCGGCGTCCGCGCCCAGGTCGATCAGCAGGGTCGATGTGCGGTTCGGATGGGCCGGCCACTCCACCTGGAGCAGCACCGCGGATCGCTCGCCGGGAATGTCCGGCTTGACCACCGCGCGCACGCGGAGCTCCGGCCAGTCAAGAGCCGATGCCGGGTGCGGGGTGGCGACCTTCTCGGCGAGCTCAACCGCGTCCAGCATGCCGATTCGCAGCAGGCGCGCAGTCCACGCCAGCCCGCCGATAATGATCAGGCCCGCGCCCACCACCAGCGCGGCAGCGGCAATCACACTTCGACTCTAAGCCCCGGCCGTGCTGTCAGGCCAGGCCCCGTCCGGCCGGGCGCGGCTAGCCGCGCGAGTACTCGGCCGGCGCGAAGAGGACGAGCAGCGCCAGGTCCTCGGTGACGTCCACGAACCGGTGCTCCTCCCCGGCAGGCACGTAGATCACCGAGCCCGGCCCGACGCCGGCCCGGTCGCCGCCCGACTCCAGCGTCGCCCGCCCCGACGTCACTACGTAGATCTCGTCCTCGGTATGCGGCGACTGCCGGTCGACCCCGCCCGCGGGGATGCAGTAGGTGCCCACGCTCAGGTCGGGGACGCGGAACTGGTCGGCCCAGTACACCGGCTCGCCGTCGGCGGGCCGGGTGAATACCCCGGCGCCCTCGATGACCTTCACGTGCCGTCCGGCCCGGTCCGCGGCTCGCGCCACATGAGCCACAGCGTGGGGCCGCCGTCGGGAATCGTGAGCTCTCGCTTCACCGTGAAGCCATGCCTTTCGTAGAACGGGACGTTGCGTTCCTTGCTCGATTCCAGGTAAGCGGGCATCCCGGCCGCGTCGCACCGGGCCAGCCGGGAGCGCATGAGCTCGCTGCCGATGCCCGTGCCCTGCAGCGGCGGGTCCGTGCCGATCCCGGCCAGGTACCAGTGGGGCTGCGGCGGATGAACCCGGAGCAGCGCGCTGTAGCTCACACTGGCCACTGCGAGCCGCGACCCGAGGGTGCGGACGTACCCGGGCAGTGCCGCCAGCTGCTGCCAGATCGAGGGCATCCAGGCCGCGGGCGGCAGCCAGGTAGCGCAGCCCGCCACGGCGCCGCCGGTCAGGACGAGCTCGGTGCCGGGATGACGCAGTCCCGTGCCGTGCATGGACGCCGCGAAGAACGCCGGCAGTCGCCGGCGCCGCATCTGCTCGTCAGGAAAGATCCACGTCATCAGCGGATCGTCATCAAACGCACGGGCCATCATCGCGCTGGTCGCCTTCAGATCGGCGCGAGTGAATGGCCGGATCGTGCGCGTCGCGCTGGGCGGGCCCGGGGGAACGGCCTCCCCGTCCCTGCGCCGACTCGTTTGGGCCACATTGGCATGCTAACAACCCTGGCGCCAATGCCAACCGGGTAAGCCGTCCCGCGCCGGCCCGGCGGCAGCCCGTTCCGCTACGACTCGAACGCCTCCGGCGGCGGGCAGGCGCACATGAGATTCCGGTCGCCGTAGGCCCCGTCGATCCGGCGCACCGGCGGCCAGTACTTCGCCCGCCGGTCGCCGACCGCCGGGTACGCGGCGGTCTCGCGCTCGTAGGGGTGCTTCCAGTCCCCGCTGATCAGCGCGCTCGCCGTGTGGGGCGCATTGCGGAGCGGGTTGTCGGTCGCGTCGTACTCGCCGGCGGCGACCAGCGCGATCTCGTGCCGGATGGCGATCATCGCATCGCAGAACCGGTCAAGCTCGGCCAGGTCCTCGCTCTCGGTCGGCTCGACCATCAGCGTGCCCGCGACCGGGAACGACATGGTCGGCGCGTGGAACCCGTAGTCGATCAGCCGCTTGGCCACGTCCTCGTTGGTGATCCCGGTCTGCGCGGCGATCGGCCGCAGGTCCAGGATGCACTCGTGCGCCACCAGCCCGCCCTGGCCGGTGTAGAGCACGGGGAAATGCTCGTCCAGCCGCCTGGCCACGTAATTCGCGGACAGGATCGCGACCTGGGTCGCGCGGCGCAGCCCCTCCGCACCCATCATCTTGATGTAGGCCCAGGAGATGGGCAGGATCCCGGCCGACCCGAACGGCGCCGCCGCGACCGGCCCGGCCAGGGTGCTCGCCCGCAGGTCCTCCTCGACCAGGCTGCCGGGCACGGGCTCGTCCGCGAGCTCGGGGTGGCCGGGCAGGAACCGGGCCAGGTGCGCCCGCGCGGCGACCGGCCCGACGCCGGGACCGCCGCCGCCGTGCGGGATGCAGAAGGTCTTGTGCAGGTTCAGGTGCGAGACGTCCGCGCCGAACTTGCCGGGCCGGGCCAGGCCGACCAGCGCGTTCAGGTTGGCGCCGTCCACGTAGACCTGGCCGCCCACGCCGTGGACCGCCGCGCAGACCTCGCCGATCGTGTCCTCGAACACGCCGTTCGTCGACGGGTAGGTCACCATGATCGCGGCCACGGCGGGCCCGTGCGCGTCGAGCTTGGCCTGGAGGTCACCGAGGTCGATCGCGCCGTCGGAGCCGCACTTGACGACCACGACCCGCATGCCCGCGAGCACCGCGCTGGCGGCGTTCGTGCCGTGCGCCGACTCGGGGATCAGGCAGATCGTCCGCTCGGGCTCGCTCCGGGAGCGGTGATAGCCGCGGATCGCGAGGAGGCCGGCCAGCTCGCCCTGGGAGCCGGCGTTCGGCTGCAGGCTGACCGCGTCGTATCCGGTGATCTCGGTCAGCGCCGCGGCCAGCTCGCCGATCAGCTCCCGGTAGCCGCGGGTCTGCCCGTGGGGCGCGAACGGGTGCAGCCCGGCGAACTCCGGCCAGGTGATGGCCTCCATCTCGGCCGCGGCGTTCAGCTTCATCGTGCATGACCCGAGCGGGATCATCGACCGGTCGAGCGCGATGTCCCGGTCGGCCAGGCGCCGCAGATACCTGAGCATCGCGGTCTCGCTGCGGTAGGTGTTGAAGACCGGATGGGACAGGAACGGGGTGACCCGGGCCAGTCCGGCAGGCAGCCGGCCGGCCGCGTCCGGCGGGACCGGGACCTCGCGCCCGGCCAGCGCGCTAGCCACGGCACTCAGCTGCTCGTCGGTGGTGGTCTCGTCACAGGCGACCTGGACGACATCGGGCGAGGCCAGGTACACGTTGAAGCCGGCCGCCTCGGCCCTTTCCGCCGCCTGGACCGCCGCACCGGGCATCGAGATCGCGACGGTGTCGAAGAAGTCGGGCGACCTGGTCGCGTACCCGGCCGCGGCGAGCGCGTCGGCCAGCCTGGCCGCCTGCTCGTGGACGCGGCGGGCGATCGCGGTCAGCCCGTCCGGCCCGTGGTAGGAGGCGTACATCGCGGCAATGACCGCGAGCAGGACCTGCGCCGTGCAGATGTTGCTGGTCGCCTTCTC
>DAIOWC010000348.1:0-4299 GCA_036758685.1 Streptosporangiaceae bacterium
ACCGGGCCATGGGCGTCTACGCGGCCATGAGCATCGGCGGTGCCGCCATCGGCCTCCTGGTCGGCGGCGTGCTGACCACCTACGCCTCCTGGCGCTGGGTGTTCTTCGTGAACGTCCCGATCGCGATCGTCGTGGCGCTGATGGCGCCGCGGGTGCTTGGCGAGTCCGAGCGTCACACTGGCCGGTTCGACCTGCCGGGCGCGATCACCGGCACCGGCGGCCTGGCCGCCCTGGTCTACGGCCTGTCGAGCGCGGCCACCACGGCCAACGGCGTCTCGCACTGGGGCGACACCAAGGTTCTGGCCTCGCTCGGCGCCGCGGTCGTGCTGCTCGGCGCGTTCCTGTTCATCGAGTCGCGCAGCAAGCACGCGCTCATGCCGTTGCGGATCTTCAGCAACCGGGACCGGTCGGCAGCGTTCCTGATCTTGCTGTGCGTTGGCACCGCCCTGTTCGGCATGTTCTTCTTCCTGACGATCTTCGTCCAGAGCGTCTGGGGGTACAGCCCGATCAAGACCGGGGTGGCCTACCTGCCGATGATCGCGGCAATCATGGGCATGGCGGGCGCCAGCTCGCAGCTGGTCGGCCGGATCGGGGCGAGGCCGCTGCTGATCGCGGGCTCGACGTTCGCGGCCGGAGGCATGTTCTGGCTGTCGCGGATTACCGAGCACAGCACCTACACCGGCGGCTTGCTCGGTCCGAGCATCCTGACCGGGGCCGGCCTCGGCATGCTGTTCATGCCGCTGACGCTGGTTGCCCTGTCGAAGGTCGCCGACCGCGATGCTGGCCTGGCCTCCAGCCTGGTCAACACCGGCCAGCAGGTCGGCGGTTCGATCGGCCTGGCCGTCCTTGGCACGGTCGCGTGGACCGTCGTCGCGAACACTGCGCGCCACTCGGTCGCAGCCGCCCACGCGGCAGCAGCCAAGGCCGCGGCGGCCGGTCACGCGATCACCCCGACGCACGCCCAGCTGGCCCAGGCCCAGAAGGCGATCACCGACCACTCGCTCGCGGTCGGGTTCTCCCGCGGCTTCGAGGTGTCCGCCGGGATCGCACTGCTGGCACTGATCATCACCCTGGTGATGGTCCGGGTCACGAAGGAAGACCTGGCCGGCATCACGCCGCCGATGATGGGCGGCTAGCGAACGGAACGACACTGAGCGGCCCGGCCGGGAAAATAATCTCCCGGCCGGGCCGCTTTCCGTCGCTAAGCTGCGGTATGCCGCGAATCTCGGTACTGCCAGTGCGCTCCAGCCACCGCCCGCGGGACGTGCAGAAGTTCCTGGAACTGATCGGGTTGCGCACCCTGGCTGGGGCCGACGACGAGATCAGGATGCGCGCCGCCGGGGGCCAGGTCGAGCTCTCGGCCCGTGGGCACTCCGGCCAGACGAGGCTGAGCTTCGAGACCGACCACCTCGAGGCTCTCGCTGCACGGCTCACCGAAGCGGGCGTGCCCGATGTCGTACTCAGCGAGACCGGCCGGCCCTCGCTCACCTGCCGGGACCCGCTCGGGGACACGGTCGCTATCCGGCGCCGGGCGGCCGGGCACCATCCAGGCCCGCTGCCACTCACGACGATCGTGCCGGTCAGATTCACCGATCCGGCTGGCCCCTACGCCCAGTTCCTCAGCGCCCTGGGTTTGCGCCCTACGAGCGACAGCAGCGAGTACCACGTCAACTTCGGCGGCGATCGGCCTGGCGATGGTCAGGTCCGGCTGCACTACCCCTACCGCGATGACCCGCCGGTCGTAGCCGGCGACCGCGCCGCCGCCGTGCAGCTCACGTTCGAATCCGCCGAGCCGCTCGAGGCCATCGCCGCCAGGCTGCGTGCGGCGGGCCACGAGCCCGTCATCGTCGTGCACAAGCTTGAGACCGCCCTGGAGGTAGTCGATCCCGATGGCCAGCAGGTCGATGTGGCGGGCGCCGCTACCGGAACCCAGTAGCGCAGGCCGGCGTTGGGCGGGACGCGCGCGGGTCGCCCGGCTCGACACCTACGCCCGCAGCCCCGTGTCAGTGCCGTTCTATCAGAGCGGGATGGGGTATGAGCGCCGCTCGATCATCTTCCAGAAGGAGCTCTGAGTTCCGCCCGGCAAATCCGCCAAAGGGGTACTAACCAGAGCTGACTCTCGCGCATTCGCGCAGGCCAGCGGCCATTCACTGGCTCCCGCGATAGGACTCGAACCTATAACCTGCCGGTTAACAGCCGGACGCTCTGCCGATTGAGCTACGCGGGACTGTGCGTGCTGCGGCGTGCCATCGCCAGGGCCGCGTGGCCCGGCGATCACCGCCGCGGGCATAAGGGTAGCGCACCCTGAGGGGTCTGCGGTGCAGGGGCGGGGTGGGGCATAACCGGCCTCGGGCTGGGCATGACCGGGGAAGTCAGCCTTGCGCGCATGACGGGGATTGCACGGGGAAGCTGGATAGCGCGCCAATGGCTTCTCGGGAGAGGTTTCCAGATGCGTCTGTATCGAATTAGTTTCGTCGCAGGCCTCGCGGTCGGCTTCGTGGCCGGTACGCGCGCGGGCCGCGAGCGCTATGACCAGATGGTCCAGATGGCCAAGACAACGCGGGAGAACCCGACGTTCCAGCAGGCCATGGGGACGATCCAGTCTCAGGCAACCGACCTTTTCAGCACCGCTCAGCACAAGGTCGCCGAAGGGGTCCCGCAGCTCGCTCACGCCGCAGCTCACAAGGTCGATGACATGAGGCACCGCAACGGTCACGGCTCGGGCAACGGCAAGGCCGCCGCCAACGGCAAGGGTGGCGAGGGCCGCCCTTTCGCCGCGACAACTAGCGGCCACTTCAAGCACTCGAGCCACTAAGCACGGCACCGGCCGGCAAACGTCTGAGTCGCTGGTACGAAGGCTTCGTACCAGCGACTCAAACGTGACCAGGGTCAGCAGCTACGCCTCTAGGCGCTGCGCGTGGCCGCGGCGATCCGCGGCAGTACGGCCGACGCTGCTGGCCGCGGCGACCGGCCGAGCGCGACCAGCGACGTGATGTGCAGGGTGATCAGCAGAGGCACGCCGACGGTCGGGACCAGCGCGAGGGGAAGCTCGGTGATCGGCGCCCCGGACGGGGTGATGCTGAGCAGCCCGAATCCCGTGAGGGCGCCCAGAGCCAGGGCCACCACCAGGTCGGTCAGGCCAAATGCAGTGAACCTGACCACAGCACGCCGGCCATTGCCCCGAGCTAGCCGACGCGCCACCAGAGGCGCGGCGAGGCCCGTGGCGATGTCGCCCAGGCCTGCGGGCAGCGCGAAGAGCGCGGGCAGGTGGCCGAGGGCCATATAGATCAGGAAGGCCACCCCGGCTACCCGGAACGAGTGCGGGCGCAGCAGCCGGCTGGCCATGCCCGGAGCCGTCAAGGCGCGGGTCACCACCGGTATCCGGCTCAGCCCCAGCAACGTGGCCGTAAAGCCAGCTATCGCAATCGGCATCCACGGCACCTGATGGACGAGCCGCGTGTGATACCAGCCGTGACCCGCGATGACCGCGCTCGCTGCGAACCAGCCGCCCAGGAGTACGGCCGCGCCCCCGGCCAGCAGGCCGGCGCGCCTTCGGTCCAGGCCCGCGCGCTCCGCTCCGCCGTACAGCACGAGGCACGTCGAGGCCACAATCGCGGCAATACCCGCGATGGTGATTGCCCACAGGTACTGGGGTGGGTCGTACATGACATCCTCCGAGTCGATAGCTTCAAAAGACTTACTATCGCGACGATCTCAGAGGAGAGTTAGTCTTGTCAACAGACTTACGTTGCGCCCGGACTAGGCGAGGTACTCCCGCAGCATCTGCGCGCGGCTCGGATGGCGGAGCTTGGCCAGGGTCTTGGACTCGATCTGGCGGATGCGCTCCCTGGTCACGCCGAACTCGCGGCCGACCTCCTCCAGCGTGCGCGGATGCCCGTCGGTCAGGCCGAACCGCAGCTGGATGATCCGCTGCTCGCGGACGCTGAGGTTGTCGAGGACCCGGTCCAGCTGGTCCTGGAGCATGATGAACGCCGCGGCTTCCATGGGCACGACGGCGTCGGCGTCCTCGATAAAGTCCCCGAGGTCTGAGTCTTCCTCGCCGATCGGCGACTGCAGCGACACCGGCTCCTGGGCGATGCGCTGGATCTCTGCGACCCGGTCCGGGTGCATGCCCATCTCGGCCGCGATCTCGTCCGGCGTGGCCTCGCGGCCGAGATCCTGATGCAGCTGCCGCTGGATGCGGGCCATCTTGTTGATGGTCTCCACCATGTGCACCGGGATGCGAATCGTGCGGGCCTGGTCGGCGATCGCACGGGTAATTGCCTGCCGGATCCACCA
>DAIOWC010000349.1:0-2795 GCA_036758685.1 Streptosporangiaceae bacterium
AGACCGCGTTCACGGTGACGCCGTACTTGGCCAGGGCGTTCGCCGAGGACCAGGTCAGGCCCACGATGCCCATCTTGGCGGCGGCATAGTTGGGCTGGCCAGGAGCGCCGTGGAGGCCGGACACCGAGGTGAAGTTGATGATCCGGTTCTGCGCGTCTTCCTCGCGCAGCGACCGCCAGTGCGCCGCGGCGAACTTGGACGTGTTGAAGGTGCCCTTCAGGTGCACCCGGATCACGTCGTCCCACTCCTGCTCGGTCATGTTGAAGATCATCCGGTCGCGCAAGATGCCCGCCACGTTGACCAGCACGTCCAGCCGGCCGAACTCGCTGATCGCGGACTTGATCAGCCCCTCGGCGGCGGCGTGGTCGGAGATGTCGGCGCCGTTCGCGACCGCCTTGCCGCCGGCCTCGGTGATCTCATTTACCACCTGCTGGGCCGGGCCCACGTCGGCCCCGGATCCGTCGACGTTCCCGCCAAGGTCGTTGACGACCACGCTGGCGCCCTCGGCGGCCAGCAGTACGGCAGTGGACCTGCCGATGCCGCGGCCTGCGCCAGTGATGATCGCGACCCGCCCGTCAAGGCTGCCCATGCAGCTCACCCGACCCTTTCGTGACATCCAGATGCCCGATATTAGAACGCTCTTCTGGAATTATCACTGAGACGGGCGTCACATGTCTCGTCCGAGCCCCGGACTGCCGTACTATGTAGCTGGCATCTACATAGATCGGATCTACATAGATGGCGGACTTCGTCGGCCGGACGTCCGAGCTGGGCGTGCTGCGCAAGCGGCTGGACGGCGTGCGGCAGTCCGGGCGGGCGATCGCGGTCGCCATCCGGGGCCGGCGGCAGGTCGGTAAGTCGCGCCTGGTGCAGGAGTTCTGCGACCGGGCGCGGGTGCCGTACGCGTACTTCACCGCGATCAAGGGCGCATCGCCGGTCGAGTCCGTTGCCGCCCTCGTGGCCGCGCTGCGCGAGTCCGACCTCCCCTCGGATCCGCAGCTGGTGCCGTCGGCCGGGCCGGCCGGGTGGCCCGACGCCTTCCGGCTGCTCGCCTCGGTCCTGCCCGACACGCCGTCGATCGTGGTGATCGACGAGCTGCCCTGGCTGGCCGAGCAGGATGACAAGTTCGACGGGTCGCTGCAGGCGGCGTGGGACCGGCTCGTGGCGGACAAGCCGGTGCTCCTGCTGCTCCTCGGCAGCGACGTTCACATGATGGAGCGCCTCACGGCCTACGACCGGCCCTTCTACGGGCGGGCGGACAACCTGGTGCTTGGCCCGCTCAACCCGATGGAGACCGGCCGTGCGCTCGGCCTTGAGTCGGCCGAGGCCATCGACGCCCACCTCATCACCGGCGGCCTGCCGGGGATCCTGCGAAGCTGGCCGCCCGCAACCCCGCCGCTGGCTTTCCTGGAACGAGAGTGCTGTGACCCGGCCGCCCCGGTGTTCAGCGTGCCCGAGTCATCGCTACTCGCCGAGTTCCCCGCCCCGGATCAGGCCCGGCGCGTGCTCGAGTCGCTCGGGGGCGATAGCCGGACGCACGCCAACATCGCCGCCGCCGCGGGAAGCCGGGAGGGGATCCTGCCGTCGGGGACGCTGTCGCCGGTGCTGCGCCGGCTCGTGGAGGAGAAGCGGGTCCTCGCGCTCGATGAGCCACTCTCGACGCGGCGGGGACGGCCGGCGCTCTACCGGGTCGCGGACAGCAACCTCCGGCTGTACCTCGCCGCCGGGCGTGCCGCCCAGGATCTCGCCCGCCGGGGCCGGCCGGACGCGGCCTTCCAGGTCGTGCAGCGCCGCTGGCTGAGCTGGCGGGGGAAGGCGGTCGAGCCGCTGGTGCGCGAGTCCCTGGAGCTCGGATCGGCTGCCGGGATGACCCGATGGCCGCAGGTCGAGGTGGTCGGCGGCTGGTGGAACCGCCAGTTCGATCCGGAGATCGACCTGGTTGGCGCCGACCGCTGGCCAGTCGCCGAGCGCATTCACTACGTCGGGTCGGTCAAGTGGCTGGGCAGTCCGTTTGACCGCCATGACCTGGCCGCGCTTGTGCTGGGCGCCGCGGCGGTGCCCGGCTATGTCCCTGGTGGCACCGGGCTCGCGGTCGTGTCCCTCTCGGGCCTGGCACCGCGGCTGGACTCAGATGAGGTGCAGCTGCACTGGGGTCCGGCCGAGGTGATCGCCGCGTGGCAGGCGTGATCCGTGGCACGATGCTGCGAGTAGCCATGTAGTTGCCGTGAGGCTGGTGAGCATCCGATGGCCGAGCCGCAGACGAGGAAGCCGGGCACGAGTTCCTGGCAGTGGGGCCGCACCGCGCAGACGCAGCGAGCGCTCCTGGACGCGGCGCGCGATGTATTCACGCGGCAGGGCTTCGCCGAGGCGAGCATCGCCGACGTCGTCGAACGGGCCGGGTCGAGCGTCGGCTCGCTGTATCACCACTTCGGCGGCAAGAGCGAGCTGTTCCTCGCGCTCTGGCAGGAACACCAGCTGGCCTACGAGGAGGCGGCGAGCGCAGCGGTGGCCGAAGCCCGGCTGCGGGGGGTGACCGACCCGGCGGAGCTATTCGCGGCCGGGGCCCGCGCGTTCCTCGAGGGCAGCTGGCAGCGCCGCGATCTGGCCCTGCTGTTCTCGGCCGGGGATGGACCGCCGGGGTTCGAGGTCATGCGCCGCCAGCGCGGTCACGAGTGGATCAGCCAGAACGACACGCTGCTCCGGCTGACCGACACCTCGCTCGACCGGCTGTACGCAGCGGTGCTCACCGCCCTGATCGGCGAGGGTGCGCGCGAGGTCGCGGCCGCCAGGACCAG
>DAIOWC010000349.1:2895-4245 GCA_036758685.1 Streptosporangiaceae bacterium
TAGCGGGTATGAAGCTGGCGGCCCGCGCGAGGCGCGGGCCGCCAGTCATGTCGGGGCAGCTTCGGGGCTCAGCGGTGCTGGGCCCCGGCGTGGACGGCCCCCGACACGAGGTGGTTCGCCGACACCTCGCTGGCCGGAACCAGGTACCCGAAGAGGTAGACCTCGGAGTCGACCGAGCTCGACGACTCTTCGTAGATCGTCGAGCCCTGCTTCAGGGCGATACCGGGCGACGTCGGCACGCTAACTTCGCCGGTCACGCCCGGGTTGTTGTCCAGGAAGTACCTCGAGCAGGAGCTGGTCGGGTACAGCCCGCTGAAGTTGCCGGACCCGGTCGTGGTGACGGCCAGCGTGTTGAAGGTGACGTTCTCGATGATGAGCGCCTTGCCGTGCGGCACGGTGTACGCCTTGAAGCACGAATTCTCGGCGGTGCCGTAAATGTTGACGAAGGCGCCCGGCCCGGTCTCGGTCGTCTGGAGCTGGCCATCGGGCGTCACGCCGGCATGGACGTTGTGCGCGCCGATGATGGTGACAAGGTTCGTCCCCGCAACCGCGGCCGCCGGGGCGATGATTGCCGCGCCGAGCAGGCCCACTGCGACCCACGCCGCGGCCGGCATCTTACGCGCGAACCGCGTTAGTTTCCGGTCGCCTTTTTCCTTGCTGAAGTCGCTCATTATTCCCCTCTATGCTCCCCAATCGCGGTACAGGTCAGCCAAGGCTAAAGAAAGCTGCCCATGTTGTTGAGAGATAGGAGCAAGGTAGAGCCGCCGGTGATACCAGGAAGAGACTGCGAGTTCCGGGCGGGGGTGACCGGCGCCGGAGCCATCCCGTTCCCTGGCTCTGGTCTTGTGCTTATCTAGAATCGGATTCTAGGATTAGAGGTACATACCGGCCGCACTCTGCCCGTGGAGGCTCGATGGAACTTGACCTTGGTCCGGAGATCGCCGAGTTCCGAGTCGGGCTGCGGGACTGGATCGCCGGTCACGCGCCGGCCGGGCTGGCCGAACGCGCGGACTGGAACCGGTCGATCGTGACCGGCGGCTACGGCTACGGTCAGCGGGCCCAGGCGATGGCGACCGACGAGTACGCGCAGTGGGAGCAGGAACTCGCCGACGCCCGGCTGATTTGTGCGCAGTGGCCGGCGGAGTTCGGCGGTCAGGGCCTGGATGGCGTGCGGATGGCCGTATTCAACGAGGAGCTGCACCGGGCCGGCCTGCCGCGGGTCATCCGGGGCATGGGCGAGAGCCTGGTCGGCCCGTCGGTGATCGTGCACGGCACGCCCGAGCAGCGGGCGCACTTCCTGCCGCGCATCATCTCCGGCGAGGACGTGTACTGCCAGGGCTTCTCCGAGCC
>DAIOWC010000350.1:0-4185 GCA_036758685.1 Streptosporangiaceae bacterium
ACCCGCCGGTGGTCGGCGTCCGAGGGCGGCAGGCCGAGCTTGGTGAAGATGTTGCTGATGTGCTTCTCGACCGCCCGCTCGGACACCAGCAGGTGGCCGGCGATGCCGCTGTTCGAGCGGCCCTCGGCCATGAGCGCCAGCACATCGTGCTCGCGCCCGGTCAGTGCGGCAAGCGCGCCGCCGTGGCGGCTGGCCGCCAGCAGGTCGCTAACGACCTCCGGGTCCAGCGCGGTGCCGCCGGCCGCCACCCGGCTCAGGGCGTCGATGAACTCGCCCACGTTGGCGACCCGGTCCTTCAGCAGATAGCCGACGCCGGCCGCGCCGCCCGAGCGCATCCCGAGCAGATCGGCCGCGTATCGGGTCTCCACGTACTGGGAGAACACCAGGATGCCGACCTCAGGGTGATCGCGCCGGATCTCGATGGCCGCGCGCAGACCCTCGTCGGTGTGGCCGGGCGGCATCCGCACATCGACGATCGCGACGTCGGGCCGGCTCTGCGCCACCGCGGCCCGGAGCCCGTCGGCGTCGCCAACCGCGGCGACGACCTCATGCCCGCGGTCGGCGAGTATCTCCGCGATCCCGGCCCGGACCACGGCCGAGTCCTCGGCGATGACGACCCGCAGCCCGCCGTCAGGCATGCGATGGCAGTTCCACGGTGACGAACGTCGGTCCGCCGCGCGGGCTGCTGATCTCCATCAGCCCGTCGACCGTACGGACCCGGTCGGCGAGCCCGCGCAGCCCGCCGCCAGCCTCGGGGCTGGCACCGCCCCCGCCGTCGTCGCCGACGCGCAGCCGCATGAGGCCGGGGACGTGCACGGCCTCGAGGGTAGCGCGCCGCGCCCCGCTGTGCTTGGCCACGTTGGCGAGCAGCTCGGCCGCGCAGAAGTAGGTGATGGTCTCGATCGCCGCCGACGGCCGCTCGGCCATGTCGGTGATCAACTCGACGGGAACGACGCTGCGCGCGGCCAGTGTGGCCAGGGCGTCCGCGAGCCCGTTGTCGAGCACCGGCGGGTGGATGCCGCGGGCCAGGACCCGCAGCTCGGTAATGGCCTCGATCGCGCTGCGGTGCGCGGCGTCGACGAGCTCAGCCGCCCGGTCAAGGTCGACCGGGCTGAGCTCGGCCCCGCCGAGCTTCTCCTTGGCCAGGCCCAGCTTCATGGCCAGCCCGACGAGCTGGGCCTGGGCGCCGTCGTGCAGGTCCCGCTCGATGCTGCGCAGTCTTGCCGCGGCGTCATCCACCGCGTGCGCCCTGGTCACCTCGAGGTCGTGCACCCGCTCGGCCAGCGAGGACGGCCCGAGCAGGCTGCGCATGAGCGAGCGGTCTAGTGCGATGGCCGCGCTGGTCACCCGGGGCGCCACGATCAGGGCGGCCGCGCCGGCCAGCAAGCTCCAGACGACCTGGCCGGGCGTCACCTGCGGCTGGAAGTTCGGCCCGCGCGTTGCCAGCCAGAGCGAGAAACCCAGGAGCGAGAGCGCGCCGCCCCATGGCACCAGGGCGAGCAGGCTGACCGGGAACTTCAGCAGCAGGTAAGCGCGAGCCCGCCAGCCGGTCCTGTCGCGGGCGGCCGCGCCCAGCCAGCCGCTGTGGGTCTTCAGCTCCGTGATCGCGATGCCGTTCTGCGCCGCTAGCTCGGCCAGCCGCTCCGCCGGAACGCCCTTGACCTCGATCCGGCTCGGCCGCATCTTCACCCGGCCGCCCTCGGCCGACACGAGCGTCACCAGCCGGGCGGCGTCCATCGCCTTCACGTGAACGTGGGGCTCGACGCGCATCGGCGGCGGCGGCGGGATGCGCTCCCCCAGGAACCGCCCCGCCATCCGCCGGTTAGCCCGGCCAAGGGCGCGCGCGCCCGGTGTGGACACGAACAGGAGCACCGGATGGGTAAAGGAGAACGTCGTGAACAGGAATCCGCCGACCGCGAGCGGGAAGCTGACGGCCGCGTACCGGACGTCGCTCCAGGCCCGCCGCGTGAACGAGGCCCGCAGGAAGCGGCGGAACGCGGCGCCCGGCGTTCGGTGACGCCGCGGTTCGATGCTCGCGGTGGACCAGTGGCCCGCAGGCGTGCTCATGCCTCGATGATCGCCGCCCCGGTGCGGCCCCGTCCACCGTGGCTGTACCCGAGCGCGAGGTACGGCTAGCACGGCCCTACCGTTGGGCGCATGACCCACTACAGCCGCATCACGCAGATCGTCATCGACGTACCGCCGGCCGTCAGCGAGGCGGAGGTCAAGTTCTGGCAGGGCGCGACTGGCCATGAGCTGAAGCGAATTGAGCGCTTCCCCGAGTATCACGGCGGCCTGCTGCGGGAACACCTCGGCCTGCTCGTGCAGGAACTCGGCGACGGCGAGCCACGCGTGCACCTTGACATCCACACCGACGACCTGGACGCCGAGGTCGCGCGGCTGGAGGCGCTCGGCGCCGAGCGGGTGGCCCAGGAGCGCCTCTGGTGGATCATGCGCGACCCGGCCGGGCTGATCTTCTGCGTGATCCCCGAGCCCGCCGAGTCGTTCGATCACAGCGAGGCTCAGCGCTGGGACTGACTAGCGCCGCCGCGCCCGCTCCCCGCTGTCACCCAGTTTCCGCATCGTGGATGTCCCGTAGCTATGGCCATAGCAATAGCTACGGGACATCCACGAAAGGGCGAGTGCGAATAGGTCGCGCGAGTCTAGCCGCCGCGGCGGTGCGCGGCGTTCCGCAGCGCGACCCGGGCCTGGTTCAGCGGCTCCAGTAGTGAATAGGTGCCGTAGGCGCCGCGCTCGATGAGCCGCATCTTGGCCCCGCGCGCCCCGTCCGGATGCCGGTAGCTCGCGGGCCGGTAGCGCTGGAAGTCCTCGTGCATCCGCCGGAAGAAATCGCCTCGCTCGGCCCTGGGTACCAGGCCGGGCAGGCCGATGCGGCCGATGCCGGGCCCGGTCGTCTCCAGGACCGTGGAGTAATGCCACATCGCCCGCTCGAAGACCGCCGCGCGCACCGCGTCGCTCGGCGGTAGCCCTGCTCGCGCCCGGCTGTCCAGCAGCGCGAATACCTGCTCGTACGAGGCGAACACCGCCCACTGGGCGTGGCTGGTCGTGGCCATCGCCGAGCCCGGCCGCTCCCTGCGGTACCGATAGCAGACCTCGGTCACGGCGCCGATGGCCTGGGCCGAGAGCAGCGCGGCGCAGGTCACCACGATGTCCTCGTGGATACCCGAGGCGAAGCCGACGCCGAGGCCGAGCAGGAAGTCGCGGCGGAACAGCTTGCTCCACGACGTCATCGTCAGATTGATCAGCGCTGGCCGCTCCTCCAGCGTGCAGCCGCCCGGCGGCACCGTCGCGAGCAGAGCGCGGCCGGGGTTCGGCGCGGTCCGGCCGCCGGCGTACGTGCTCTCCCAGTCGATCAGCAGCACGTCCGGCTTGCCTGAGGCCAGCGCGGCGGCGATGGCCGCGAGCGCGCCGGGAGCCATCTGGTCATCGGCATCCACGAACCACACGTAGTCACCGCTGGCTCGCTGCAGGGCGAGGTTGCGAGCGTTGCCCTGGCCCGCGTTGCGCGCCAGGTGCAGCACCTGGAGCCGCGCGTCGCTCGCGGCCCGCTCATCGAGGATCTCACCGCAGGCATCGGGCGACGCGTCATCGACCGCGATCACCTCGATGACGTCGCCGCCTGCCTGCGACAGGATCGAGTCCAGGCAGGCGGGCAGGTAGTCAGCGACGCCGTAGACCGGCAGGATGACCGAGATCGCCGGCGCCGCTGCCACGCACTCCGCCTGTCAGATCAGCTCGCCGCTGGACGGTCGGGCCGAACCGAGCGCCGCCGCCTGCCCGCGGCTGGCCGTGCCCGCATCCTCCGGCCGGTCCATCTGCAGCTTGGACGGCCACCAGTTCCACCGGCCGAGCAGCACGACCGTGGCCGGCACCAGCAGGGTACGGACGAGGAAGGTGTCCATCAGGATGCCGAGCGCCAGGCCGAGCCCGATGTCCCTGACCTGGCTGTTGCTGCCACCAGCCGCCACCGTGAGGACGATGAATGAGCCCGCGAGCACCAGGCCGGCCGAGGTCACGGTCGTGCCGGTCACGCCGACCGCCTTGGCGACCGCCTCGCGCAGCGGCAACTTGCGCGCTTCCTCGCGTATTCGGGTCATGACGAGGATGTTGTAGTCCTCGCCGAGCGCGAGCAAGAAGATGAACATCAGGAACGGCATGAAGAAC
>DAIOWC010000351.1:0-4179 GCA_036758685.1 Streptosporangiaceae bacterium
GGGCGGCTTCGGCAGGGTACTCAAAGGCCGCGGTCAGTCACCGGGCGGCCAGTGAACAGCGGCCGATCCCGCAAAGCCTTGTCCAGCCGGGGGTTCGTGCATTGATCAATTTGGTGGGGCCGGTGGGATTCGAACCCACACTGGCAGGATCCTAAATCCTGTGCCTCTGCCATTGGGCTACGGCCCCGCGCAGGTCCCGCCGGTCAGACGCCGAGTTCCGTGCGCAGCCTGGCGACGTGGCCAGTCGCCTTGACCCCGTACTGAGCCCGCTCGATCTTCCCATCGGGTCCGACCACGAAGGTTGACCTGATGACCCCGACCGACTTCTTGCCGTACATCATCTTCTCGCCGTAGGCGCCGTAGGCCGTCAGCACGCTGCGGTCGGGGTCACTCAGCAGCGGGAAGTTCAGGCCCTCGGCGTCGCGGAACTTCGCGAGCTTCGCCTGGCTGTCCGGCGAGATCCCGATGACGGCAATACCGGCCGCAGCCAGGCTCGCCAGGCTGTCGCGGAAGTCGCACGCTTGCTTCGTGCAGCCCGGCGTCATCGCCGCGGGGTAGAAGTAAATGATCACCCGCTGCCCGCGCAGCGCCGACAGGCTCACTTCCTTGCCGTCGGAGTCGGGCAACGTGAAGTCCGGTGCTTGCGCACCCGGCTCAAGTCGGTCAGGCACCTGCAGGCTCCTCCCGCCGCGATCTGGCTGCACCTACCGTACAAGCCCGCTCATGCAGGGCGCGCAGGCACTTGCGGATGGTCATTGCGGGAGGTTCTCCGAGTACCGGGCTGTGGCCAATCGATGCGACGATATGGCGCGAGCCAACACATGGCGGTCATCGCCCGAAACTCGGGGAGTTAACTCATGACAGGGAACGACTGGACCGGCGATCCGCAGGACACGGCCGCCGGGCCGAGCGAACCGGTACTGCCGGAGCCTGCGCGCTTCGATGCCGCCGCGCCGGATCCGGCCTTCGGCGGCGTGATCGGGTCGGACATCATCGAGATCGGCCCGCCGAGCCCGGGCCGCTCGTCGCGGCGCCCGCGCGTTCTCGCCGCGTCCGCGGCCGTGGTCGTCGTGCTGGCGGCCGGCGGCGTCATTCTCGCCACCCAGGGCAGTTCGCAGGCGTCGCCCGCCGCGATACTCACTGCCGCCGCGCACAAGTCGGCAGCTTTCAGCACGGTCACGTCGGCCTTCTCCGAGCAGATCGGGAGCGGCCTCGGAACGATCAGCGGGACTGGCGAGGAGATTCGCAGTCCGCTGAAACTGTCGATGCAGGTGAACGAGCACGTCGAGGGCCAGTCGGTCTCGCTGTCCGGGATCATCGTCAGCGACACCATGTACCTGAAGTTCGGCGCGATGGCGGGTCTGCCGAAGTCCGTCGTGGGCAGGTGGATCGAGTTCCCTCTGTCCGGTCTGGCCGGCGGCGCGTTCTCGTCGATGCTGAGCAGCGTGGAGAACGAGAACCCGATGTCCCAGATTCAGATGCTCCTGGCCAGCAAAAGCGTTCATAGCGAGGGCACAGACGTCATTGCCGGCGTCCAGACGAACAAGTACGGCGGCTACTTCACTGCGGCGGCGGCGCTGAAGATGCTGCCCGCCGGCACGCGGTCGGCGCTCGGGGCCATGCTGAAAGAACTCCAGGGCGACATCCACTTCACGATCTGGATCGATGGCAACGATCGGATCAGGAAGCTCGTCGAGACCGAGACGATCGACTCGCAGCCGGTGACCGTTACGTATACCTTCACGAACTACAACCGACCGTTGACCATCACCGCTCCGCCGCCGGGTGAGGTCGAGCACATCCCGGCCAGCGCGCTCGCGGGCTGAGTTAGCCGAGCAGATCGCCGATCACCGGGGCGAGGCCGCGCAGAGCCTTGCCCCGGTGGCTGATCGCGTCCTTGGCGTCGGGGTCCATCTCGGCCGTCGTCATCGCATAGCCGTCGGGCACGAAGATCGGGTCGTAGCCGAAGCCGTTCTGGCCGCGCGGCTCGCGGATCAGCTGCCCGTCGACCACGCCCTCGCTGACGTCCTCCCGGCCGCCCGGCTGCACCAGGGCAGCCGCACACACGAAGTGGGCGCCGCGCCGCTCGGCCGGCACGTCGGCGAGCTGGGCCAGCACGAGCCTCAGGTTGGCCTCGTCATCCCCATGCCGGCCCGACCAGCGAGCCGACAGCACGCCGGGCATCTCGTTCAGCGCATCGACGCACAGCCCGGAATCGTCGGCGACTGCCGGCAGCCCGGTGAACTTCGCGATCGCGTGCGCCTTGAGCAGCGCGTTCTCGGCAAAGGTCGCACCGGTCTCGCGGACGTCGGGCGCGCCGGGGAAGTCGGCCAGCCCGGTCAGATCCACATCGACGTGCGCGGCGGCCAGGATCCTGGTCAGCTCGATCAGCTTGTGCGGGTTCGCCGTCGCGAGCACGAGCCGGGCCCGCGACCCTTCCGTGCCTGCGGTCATCCGGCGAGCGCGGCGTGCTGGATCTTGGTCAGCTCGTCGCAGCCGGCGACGGCGAGGCTGAGAAGCTGGTCGAGCAGGTCCCGGCCGAACGGCTCCCGTTCCGCCGTGCCCTGGATCTCGACGAAGCTGCCGTCGCCCGTGCACACCACGTTCATATCGGTCTCGGCCGCGACGTCCTCGTCGTAGCACAGATCAAGGCGCGGCTGCCCGTTGACGATCCCGACGCTGACCGCGGCCACCGACGCCGTCAGCGGCTCGCCCTTGCAGCGATTGCGGCCCTTGAGCCAGGTCACCGCGTCGGCGAGCGCGACGTAGCCGCCGGTGATGGCCGCGGTCCTGGTGCCGCCGTCGGCCTGCAGCACGTCGCAGTCGATGATGATCGTGTTCTCGCCGAGCGCCTTCGGGCTGACGCAGGCGCGCAGGGAGCGGCCGACCAGCCGTGAGATCTCCTGCGTGCGGCCGCCGAGCTTGCCCTTGACCGACTCGCGGTCGCTGCGGGTGTTGGTCGACCGGGGCAGCATCGCGTACTCGGCCGTGACCCAGCCCTGCCCGCTGCCGCGCCGCCAGCGTGGCAGCTCTTCCTGCACGCTCGCCGCGCACAGCACCCTCGTGGCCCCGAACTCCACGAGCACGGAACCCTCGGCATGCTCCAGCCAGCCTCGGGTGATCTTGATTTCGCGAAGCTGGTCTGGCCGTCGGCCATCTGGTCGGGACATAGCCTGCAGCCTAACGCCCCGGCCGCAGCGCCAGTCGCCCGAGCCAGCGCGGGGCCGTCCGCGCTAGTAGCCTGCCCGCTCGGGCGCGCCCGCCTCGATCCACCGGTAGACCCGCGCGACGCCCGCCTCCAGCGGCGTCGTGGCCGACCAGCCGAGGTCCCTGGCTGCTCGCTCCGAGGCCAGCGCGCTGCGCAGCAGCTCGCCGGGCCGCGGGGGCGCGAAGGCCGACTCGACGGGCCGTCCCGACACCTCGCTGATGACACTGGCCAGCTCCAGCACGCTGACTTCCGTGCCGGAACCGATGTTCCAGATCCCCGGCCGGCCGCGGTCGGCCGCCTCGAGGAACGCGGCCACCGCATCGGCGATGTAGACGTAGTCCCGGGTCTGGCGGCCGTCGCCGTAGATCGTCAGCCGCTCCCCCGCCAGCACCTGCGCGCAGAAGATGGCGACGACCCCGGCCTCGCCCGCTGGATCCTGGCGCGGTCCGTACACGTTCGCGAAGCGCAGCACCGTGTGACTGGTCCCGTGCAGCCGGTTGTAGAGCATGATGTACTGCTCGGCGCAGTGCTTGGCGACCCCGTAGGGCGACTCCGGCAGCGGCAGCACGTCCTCAAGCGAGGGGATCGGCGCGTCCCGGCCATACAGGACGCCGCCGGTCGAGGCGAACAGGACACGGGCGCCGACGGCCCGCGCGGCCTCCAGGACGTTGACGGTGCCGACGACATTGGCCTCCGCGTCCGCGGCCGGCTGCGATACGGAGGCCCGGACGTCGATCTGCGCGGCCAGATGGCAGATGAGCTCCGGCCGGAACTCGCGGGCAATGGTTTCCACGTCGTCCCGGTCCGCGACCGTGAGCTTGTGCAGGGCCGCGCGGCCGTCCAGCCGGCCTGGCCGCCCGGCGGACAGGTCGTCGATCGCGGCGACGGTATCGCCCCTGGCCAGCAGGTCATCGGCCAGGTGCGAGCCGATGAAGCCGGCGCCGCCGGTGACGAGTACGCGCATGGGTTCG
>DAIOWC010000352.1:0-4158 GCA_036758685.1 Streptosporangiaceae bacterium
AGGATCTGGTTCACCTCGGGCCCGCCGGACTTCTGGGTAGCTCCCACGGCCCAGCAGTCCGTGGCCGAGACACAGAAATCAGCGTCCGCGAAGTTGTCGGACCCGCTGGCGGTGCCGGCCGGATCGGGAACCGGCGCGGTCAGCCATTTGCGCCCGTTCCAGTGCAGGACCTGGTTCAGATCGGCGCCGTTCTCGTACAGGCCGACAGCCCAGCAGTTTGTGTCAGCGGTGCACGAGAGGCCAGTGAGATCGTTGAAGATGTCGGTGCCGTTTGACGGGTCCGGAACGGCCACGTTGCTCCACTTCCTGCCGTTCCAGTGCAGGCTCTCGTTGAGGTCCCCGGATGTGCCGGTGGCATCGCCAACCGCCCAGCAGCTGCGCGCGGAGGTGCACGACACGGCGTTGAGCCCGCTGTCGGTACTGCCGTTGTCGGGCGTGCCCGGGCTGGGAACGACGACACTGGCCCACTGCCTGCCGTTCCAGTGCAAGACCTCGTTGTCCAGCTTGTCGCCGCCGCCGTCGGTGCCGGCGCCCCAGCAGCTGTTCGCCGAGGTGCACCCGATCGCGTTCAGCCCGCTCACATCACCTGCGCCGGTGCCGCCCGGGTTGGGCGTGCGCCACTGCGACCAGTGCTTCCCGTTCCAGTGCAGCATGAGGTTCAGCTGGACGTCGTTGCGGCCGATCGGATGACCGTAGTCTCCGTCGGCCCAGCAGCTGGAGGCCGACGTGCAGGCGATGGCGAACAGGTCGCTGCCATCGCCATGGCGGGTGCCACCGGGACTCGGGGGCCGCGCCTGCGACCACTTCCGGCCGTTCCAGTACAGCGCCTGGGTGAGCACGGCGTCGTTCTTGTCGTAGTTGCCGACGGCCCAGCAGCTGGTCGTGGAAGTGCACCGGACGGCGGAGAGAGTGCTGGTGTCATCGGCGGCAGTACCGCCAGGGCTCGGCGCCGGTACCGCCGACCACCTCTCGCCGTTGAAGTGCAGGATCTGGCTGCGGGTCACCTTGTTGATCTCGCTGTCGCCCACGGCCCAGCAGTCGGTCCTGGACTGGCAGGAGACGCCGATCAGCACGCTGTAGGTCGGGGCCGCGTCCGCGCCAGACGGCTGCGCCAGGGCCGGCCTGCCGACAGCTGCCAGACCCGCGGCCCCGAGCACGACACTAACCAGAGCCGCGCCCCGCCGGCCCGCCCGGCGCGAACGCACCTCGGCGGTCCGGAACATCCGGGCGGAGTTCATCTGACCTGCTCCCTTTCCTCCGGCCCTGCCGTTGCCTACTTGTAGCTGAGCTGGACCAAGAGGTCGCAGCTGGCCCCTGAGTTTGTCTTCTTGGCCGAACCACCGACGCGCAGCGGCGGGGCGTAAAGGAGGAAGCCGTCGCCACCCGAGCATGACAACGTTCCGGTGGATGCTGCCTTGATGGCGATGTAGTCACCCTTGGCGACATGCAGGTTGACCCGGAAGCTCTGGACGATGTAGTGATCGCCATTGGGCCCTCCGCACGGGCTCTGGCCGCGGTAGGTGATCTCGGGACCGTTGACCACGATCTTGGCCTTGCGGGCGCTCGGGCTGGCCTTGGCCAGCTGAAGTCGGAACTTTCCCGCCTTGCACGACACGAGCTTCACGTGCTTGACCGTTCCCGTCTTCGGGGCCGTGAAATGGCTGCCGTTCTCGAAGGCGGTGATGGCCACCCAGGTGCAGGTCGACCCGTGCCGGATTCCGGCGCTCTCATCGCACGACTGGCCGTTCTCCGCATTGGAGGGCTGGCTCTGGCTGGTCAGCTTGGCCCCGAAGAATGTCGGAGTCGCCGCGGTAGCCGCACTTCCCGATGAGATACCCAGGCTAAGGACGGCGAGAGGCGTCACCAGCACGCTCAGCACTTTGAGAAAGTACGACGCAGATCCCTTGCTCATGACATGGAACCATCCTTCTTGCCAAAGGGTCACTAACCCGTGCGGATAGTGGACGTTAGCTCGGCAAGGCGCACGTGGCCCCTTCGCCGACTTGTGGTTCCAGGCTCGCGGGCGGCCGGATCGTGCACCATACTCAGCCGCCCACATCACCGCCCACATGATGACGCCCAGCGCCGGTGCGACGTATTGTTGGCGCAGCGTGCTCTACTTCATCGGCGGTGGCGGGGCGCAGTCTGTCGGCTTGCGAAGGGCGTGGGCCTTGACGGAGCAGGAGCAGGGCTCCCTTTCTTTTGCGGAGCTGCTTCGGCGGCTTCGGGGCGAGGCGAAGCTGACGCAGGAGGAACTGGCCGAGACGGCAGGCCTTTCGCTGCGGGCGGTCAGTGACCTGGAGCGTGGTATCCACCGCACCGCCCGCAAGGACACCGCGCTGCTACTGGCCGGCGCGCTGGGTATGACTGAGCCGGCGGCAGCGTTGTTCGTGGCGGCCGCGCGCGGGCGCACCCCGGCCGCGGATGCGCTAACCGTCCTGCGAGACTCCGGGCGGCGGCCCGCCCAGACGACGCCCCGGGTATGGAACATCCCGGCCCGCAATCCGGCGTTCACTGGCCGCGACGATCTACTGGCGGCGGTACAAGCGAGGCTGCAGACCGGACGTGCGGCGGTCGTCCAGGCGCTGTACGGGATGGGCGGGGTGGGCAAGACCCAGCTCGCGGCCGAGTACGCGCACCGTTTCGCTTCAAGCTATGACCTGACCTGGTGGATCGACGCTGAGCAAGGTGGGCTGATCGGGGACCAGGTCGTAAGTCTCGGGCTGGTGCTTGGATGCGTTCCGGCCGGAGCCGGGAGCGAGACGGCGCGGTCCGCGGTGCTGGCCGAGCTGCGGCAGCGTGACCGATGGCTGCTGATCTTCGACAATGCGCAGGCGCCTGCGGATGTGGCGCCATGGCTGCCGGGGGGCGGCGGGCATGCGCTGATCACCTCCCGCCGGCGTGGCTGGGATGAGATCGCTACCCCGATCGAGGTCGACGTGCTCACCAGGGCCGAATCGATCGAGCTGCTGCGGCGCCGGGTTCCCCGGCTCACCGAGACCGACGCGGACCGGCTCGCCGCCGAGCTCGGCGACCTGCCCCTGGCCGTCGCCCAGGCCGCTGGGTTCATCGCCGACACCGGCACGCTGGCGAGTCAGTACCTGAGTCTGCTGCGGACGCGGGCCGGGCAGCTTCTCGACCATGGCGCGCCGGGCTCCTACCCGCGGTCGCTGGCGGCCGCCACCGCGTTGATAGCAGACCGGCTGTCCGACCACGACCCAGCGGCCGCCGAGCTGGCCAGCCTCTGTGCGTTCCTGGCACCCGAGCCGATTCCTGAGTACCTGTTCACCGGCGCCCCCGGCGCGTTGCCTGCCGAGCTGGCGGCGCGGGCGGCAGACCCTCTCGCCTGGCCGCAGACCCTGGCCAACATGTCGAGACAGTCGCTGGCTCGCGTCGATCACCGCGGGCTGCAGATGCACCGGCTCACCCAGGCCATCCTCCGCGACCGGCTCACCCCGGCCCGCGCCGCCGCCATTCGCCGGTGCACCGAGGCACTCCTGGCGGCCACCGATCCCGGCGACCCGCCGGATCCCGGCACCTGGGCCCGGTGGGCACAGCTGATGCCGCACGTGCTGGCCGCCAACCTGGCCGCCACCGATAGCGCGGCACTGCGCGAGCTAATGCGGCGCGCGTGCTGGTACCTGATCGAGCGTGGCGATGCCCGTACCGCGCGGGATCTCATGAGCAATTTGCGGCAGCAGTGGCAGGACCGGCTTGGTGCGGATCACCAGCACACGCTGATGGCCGCGCACTATCTAGCCTGGGCGCTCTGGGAGCTGGGCCGCTACGCCGAATCTCGCGACCTGAACCGCGACACACTGGAGCGGCATCGCAGCATCTTCGGTGAAGACCACCCCAACACCCTGAACTCCGCCCACAACCTAGCCATGGATCTGCGGATGCTCGGCGACGCGCAGGCGGCCCGCGACCTGGACCAGGACACCCTCGGTCGTTATCGCCGCTCGCAGGGCAGGGACCACCTCAGCACTCTGCGCTCCGCGAACAACCTGGCCGCCGACCTGCGCGCGCTTGGCGAGGCGCAGGCCGCCCGCGACGTGGACCGGGACACGTTGCAGCGCCGCCGCCACGTCCTCGGCCACGATCACCCCGACACCCTGAACTCCGCCCACAACCTAGCCATGGACCTGCGAATGCTGG
>DAIOWC010000353.1:0-4005 GCA_036758685.1 Streptosporangiaceae bacterium
TCGACTCGGGCGCCGCGTCCGATTTGCTGCAGAGGTGGATCGTGACCAGCCAGCGGCTGTCCGGCCGGGACTTAGATCAGGATTCGGAATAGCCGATCGAGAACGCGGCCTCGAGGTCGTGCCGGGAGTAGGTCCTGAACGCGATGTGCGTCTCGGTGTGAGTCACGCCCGGGACCCGGTTCACGCGGCCGGGGATCACGTCGCCGAGCTCGTCGTGTGCGCGGACGCGGACCATGGCGACCAGGTCGAATTCGCCGGTGACCGAATAGACCTCGCTGACCTGCGGGATCTGCGCGACCGCCTCGGCCGTCTCCGGAATGCGCGCGACGTCGGCTTTGATCAGCACGATTGCGGTGACCACTTCGTCCTCCTCGGGCCTGCGCGAGCCGGCGCCCCGGCGCGGCAAACAGGCTACAAGCCTGCCGGTCAGGAAGCGAGGCTGAGTACGGCCGTGGCGTTGGCCGGCCGGCCGTGGGCGGCCAGGTCGAGCAGGCCGGCCAGCACATCGGCGGTGGCCTTCGCGTCCGCGAGCGCCCGGTGGCAGGGCGCGGTCCCGGTCCTGAAGTAGCGGGCCAGCGTCGCGAGCCTGCAGTCGGGGACGTCGTCGGGCCCGAGGAGCAGCCGGGCCAGGACCGCGGTGTCGATCGTCGCGGTGGGCGGCCAGTGAATGTTGCTCGCGGCGCAGGCGGCCGTGAGGAATCCGAGGTCGAAGGGCGCGTTGTGGGCCACCAGGACGCAGTCCCTGGCGAATGCCAGGAACGCCCGGAGCGCGGCGGCCGCCGAGGGTGCCCGGCTGACCATCGCGTCGGTGATGCCGGTCAGCTCGCAGATGTCAGCCGGGATCGGGCCGCCGGGCCGGACCAGCGAGGAGAACTCGCCGGTGAGCACGCCGCCGCTGAGGCGCACGGCCCCGATCTCGGTGAGCGCGGCCTCACCGGGCAGCCATCCGGTCGTCTCCACGTCGACGACCACGAGGTCGTAGGCTGCGAGCGATCCGGGCACGTGAATCACGCTAAGGCGTGGTGCTGACAGTCTGGATAAGGCGCGCCGATCGGGCGTGGCCGGCCCCGGGGGGTTCTCGTTCCCGCCAAGAAATATGAGGTCAGGTGGGGCCGGAGTGGCCAACACGAACCGCGAGAGTGTGCGAAGCGGTTGAATCTACCCCTGGCCTTTCACTAGTCTCGTTCACCGAGCCGTATCGCTCACCAGCCGCCAGCTTGGCGGCGGCGGTCGGCCGCAGCCGAATCTCCCGCTGCTGGCAGCCGGCCAGCACGAGAGCCGGGGACCCACCGGATGGCGCCCTCGCTTCGCGGGCGCCGCCAGGGGTGAATCGGTCCGGACCCTCGGACCGTAGGGCCGTTCTTCCACCGCCCGAACCCGTCAGCTCACCCGGTAGGCCGACGTGGAAGAAGGAGCGTGTCACGCAGGTGCATACGCCGCCGGAAAAGAAGGCAGTGCGTAGACGTATCGGGGCTGTGACCGCGGCAGTATTCACCGCCGGGCTGCTCTACGCCGTAACTGGCAGCGCCGCGGCCGCGCCCACGCCGACGCTCTCGCAGGCTCAGCACAAGCTCAGCCAGCTCGAGAGCTCCCTGGAGCAACTGGACCAGCAGTACGACGCAGTCCAGTCGCAGCTCACCTCCACCAATCAGCGGCTCGCTCTGGTCGACCGGCAGCTGAGCCGGTACACGGCCCAGTTCGCAGGCGAGCGCTCCCAGATTTCCAGGATCGCGGTCACCGCCTACGAGGACGGGAACGTCACCTCCTCGCTGACGCTGCTGACCTCGGGTAACCCGCAGGAGATCCTGGACCAGTCCTCGATCCTCCTGGAGCTGTCGGCTAGTGACAGCGCGGAGATCAACCAGTTCCTGGCGTCCGCCCGGCAGCTGACGCAGACGCAGGCGCTCGTCCAGCGCACCAGGGCGGGCGTGCTCGAGCTCAGCGCCAGCCTGAAGAAGCGCAAGGCAGCGCTGGACGCGCTGACCAGCAAGGAGCAGCAGCTGGTCAACCAGCTGACCCCGGTCGAGCAGGTCGGCATCGGCCCTGGCGGGGGCAGCCCCAAGCAGCCAGCGCCGCCCAAGTACAGCGGCCCGACCGCAACTCAGGCCCAGAAGGCGGTCCAGTTCGCGTACGACCAGCTCAACTGCCCGTACGTGTACGGCGGGACCGGCCCGTGCGCCGACGGCTTCGACTGCTCCGGGCTGACGCAGGCCGCCTGGGCCTACGCCGGCGTGGCGATCGAGCGCACCAGCGAGGACCAGTGGGATAGCCTCCCGCACGTGTCCGAGGCGGACATGGAGCCTGGCGACATCATGGTCTTCAACGGCGCCGGCCACGTGGGCATCTACGTTGGGCACGGTGAGCTGATAGACGCGCCCCATACCGGGGCGGACGTGGAGCTGGTGCCGTTCCAGGGCTGGTATCAGGAAACCTTTGACGGCGCCGTCAGGCCCTAGTCGAGGAGTGCGGGGCGGTCGCCCGGGTAGGCTGTGACCTGGCTACCCGCGCGGCCGCTCGTCAATGCGGCAGCGCGGGGGACGGCTCTATGACCAAGGTTCTGATTGTCACCAACGACTACCCGCCGCGCAGCGGCGGGATTCAGTCGTTCGTGCACGCGCTGGCCTGCCGCCTGCCGGCCGACGGGGTCGTCGTCTACGCCCCGGCCTGGAAGGGAGCCGCCGAGTTCGACGCGGGGCTGCCGTTCCCGGTGATCAGGCATCCCGGCTCGCTGATGCTGCCGGTTCCCGCGGTGCGCGACCGGGCGCGGGCCCTGCTGACGGAGCACGGCTGCGACACCGTGCTGTTCGGCGCGGCCGCGCCCCTCGGCCTGCTGGCCCCCGCGCTTCGCCGGGCCGGTGCCCGCCGGATCGTCGCGCTGACGCACGGGCACGAGGCGGGCTGGGCGGCGCTGCCGGGAGCGCGCTGGCTGTTCCGGCGGATCGCAGCCGAGGTCGACGTTCTCACCTACCTGGCCGAGTACTTCCGGATCCGGCTCGCCCGGGCGCTGCCCGCGCAGTCGGCCGGGCGGCTGGTCCGGCTGGCGCCCGGCGTGGACCCGGCCGAGTTCCGGCCAGGGTCAGGCGGCTCAGAGGTCCGCAAGCGGCTCGGGATTGATCCGGACCGGCCGGTGGTGGTCTGCGTTTCGCGCATGGTGCCGCGCAAGGGCCAGGACACGCTGCTGCGAGCGTGGCCGGCGGTGCTCGCCGGCGCTGGCTCGCCGCGGGGCGCAGGCGTCGGCACAGGCGTCGGCGGAGGCGTCGGTGCGGGCTCGCCGCCGGGCGCAGGCGTCGGCGCGGGCCCGCCGCGGCCGCTGCTGCTGCTGGTGAGCGACGGGCCTTACCGGGCTCGGCTTGAGCGCCTTGCCGGCCGGCTTGGCGTGGCCGACTCGGTCCTGTTCACTGGCCCCGTCACCTGGGACGAACTGCCCGCCTACTACGACGCGGGCAACATCTTTGCGATGCCGTGCCGTACCCGCCGAGCCGGCCTGGACGTCGAGGGCCTCGGGATCGTGTACCTCGAAGCCTCGGCCACGGGCCTGCCGGTCGTCGGGGGTGACTCCGGCGGCGCACCGGACGCGATCATCGACGGAGAGACCGGCTACGTGGTGCCGGGGCGGAGCGTCGCCGGCGTGGCCACCCGCCTGAGCGAGCTCCTGGCCGACCCGATCGGCGCCGCGGCCATGGGCGTGAAGGGCCAGGCCTGGATCGAGCGCGAGTGGACCTGGGACCTGGTCGCCGACCGCCTCCGCCAGATCCTCGCAGGCTAGGCTCGCTCGCCTGACTGGCCGGGCCGGGTGCCTGACGGGCCCAGCCACCGCGCCCGGCCCGGTTCGGACAAATCGGCCACGTTTCATCAGGACGGAGACTTTCCGTCCGCACCGGACGGTAAGTCTCCTACGTGATGCGAGGCCGACTCGCATAGGGCGCAAATCAGACATCCCGCCTTGGGCGGCATGCTTTCTACGTTGTTGGGGCTCGCCGGCTGCCGGACTTGTCCTGACTTGAC
>DAIOWC010000354.1:0-3947 GCA_036758685.1 Streptosporangiaceae bacterium
TCCATGATCACGCCGCCCTTGAGCATGTCGGCCATGCCGCGCTTGACCCGGCTGGTGCCCTTCTGCCCGCTGGTGCTGGAACGCTCGGAATCCTGGACAGACACGACAAACCTCACTTAGAACCGGGTGCTGGAGACCCTTCCATGGTAGGTGGTCCCCGCAGCCAGGCCCTCCGCCCAGATCGCCATTAGCGCTACAGGTTGATCCGGGAAGCGCTTCAGCTGACGAGATCGTCCGGCTTATTGGGACCGTAAATCAGCGCTATGCACTGACTAACGGTCCCAATCCTCAAATCGCCGCCGGCGCCGCGGCTCAGCTAGCTCGTCAGGTGCGGGATGTCGGCCGCCGGGCCGGCGTCCCCCGCCGGCACCAGGGAGTCGTCGATCTCGAAGAACTCGGGCATCGCCGCCCGCCCGGCCAGCCGGAAGATCACGACCAGCCAGCGGCGGCGGGCCGCCAGCGTGGCGGCGACCGCGTCGTTGTAGAACTTCCGGGCCAGGAACACCTGGTGAGAAGCGCTTTCCAGCTCGGCCAGCAGCTCCTCGGCGCCCTCGCGGCCGGCCAGCAGCGCCATGAAGTCCGGCTGGCTGAACACCGCGCGCAGCGCCCTGGTCAGGTCGCTCTCGGGCATCTCCCGCGCCGACTGAGCCGACCGGGCGTCGTGGGCCGCCCCGGCCAGCAGCACGCTGGTCGCCGGGTCAAGCAGCCCCGACGAGGCCAGCTCGAGCGCTACCGAGCTGCGCCGGACCAGCGCCGCGTCCAGGGCGAAGCGGGCCGCCTCCAGCCGGGCATGCAGCCGGTCGAGCCGGCCGGCCCGCCAGGAGATGTAGACACCGACGCAGGCCAGCAGGGCAATGACAAGAATGCTGGTCATCGGGGTCATGCTAAGCCTGCCTTAGACAGTGTCACAGGGACAGACAGTGTCACAGCGAGACTGCCACGCGCCCGGCCGCCGGCACAACGGCCTGGTACACGCGCAAAACGTCCCTGGCCACCACGGACCAGTCGAACTCGCGCACAGCAACCGCCGCGTTGGCGGCCAGCGTCGCCCGTCGGGCCGGGTCATCGAGCAGCCGGCCCGCGGCCGCCGCCAGCGCCGCCGGGTCCCCGGTGGGGAACAGCTCGCCCGCCTCGCCGCCGCGCAGCACCTGGCGGAACGCCTCCAGGTCGCTGGCCACGATCGGGGCGCCGGAGGCCATGGCCTCCACGAGCACGTAGCCGAAGCTCTCGCCGCCGGTGTTCGGCGCGCAGAACACGTCGACCGAGTGCAGCATCCGGATCCGGTCGGCGTCGCTGACCTGGCCAAGCAAAACCACCCGGTCCCGGAGCGCCGGCGGAACCTGGGCATAGACCTCATCCGGGTCGCCCCGCCCCGCGACGAGCAGGCGCAGGTCCGGCCGCTCGGCCGCCATCAGGGTGAAGGCGGCCAGCAGGATGTCCAGGCCCTTGCGCGCCTCGTCCAGCCGCCCGAGGAAGCCCAGCGTGCCGCCCCGGCCGGGGAAGCCAGGCAGCGGCTCGGCCTTCTCGTACCGGCTGACGTGAAGACCGTTCGGGATCAGGACCGCGTCGCCGCCGAGGTGCTCGACCAGCGTCGACCGCGCGGCCTCGGCGACCGCGATCCGGCCGCTGATCTTCTCCAGCGCGGACGCCAGGATCGGCTGGGCGGCGTGCAGCGCGCGCGAGCGCGGCATCGCTGCGTGCATGGTCGCGACGATCGGCCCGTCGGCAACCCAGCAGGCCAGCAGCGACAGGCTCGGCGCGGCGGGCTCGTGCACGTGGAGGACGTCGAAGTCGCCGTCCTTCAGCCAGCGCCGCACCCGGCCGGCCGACAGGAAGCCAAACGCAAGCCTCGCGACGGAGCCGTTATAAGGGACGGGAACGGCGCGACCCGCAGGGACCACGTAGTACGGCAGGTCAGCGTCGTCATCGGCCGGTGCGATCACCGAGACCTCGTGGCCAAGCTCGATCAGCGCCTCGGCCAGCCCGCTGATGTGCTCGCGGACCCCGCCGGGCACCTCCCAGTCATAGGGGCAGACGATGCCGACCCTCATGGCGCTTCCTGACCGAGGACCGGGCCGTTGCGGCCCAGGTCACCGCTGTGCTGGCCGTTGCTGGCCGCGCGGGCGACGGCGCGGGCCTGCCGCGCCGGGTCCAGGTCGGCCACGAACACCTTCTGCAGCATGAGCCAGTCGTAGGGGTGCTCGCGGATCCCGGCCTCGAAGAAGCTGGCGACGTCCTGCATCATCGCGGCGATCTTCTGCGGCCTGGTGCCCTCGGCGGGCTGCGGGATCTCCGAGCCGACGCTGACTCCCCACCCGTCCTCGGTGAACCAGAGGGTGGCGGGCAGCAGCGCGGCGCCGGTCAGCACCGCGAGCGCAGCAGAACCGCCCATCATTTTGGCCTTCTCGCCGAAGAAATCTACTTCGATGCCACTGCCGGTGACATCGCGGTCGGCCGGCAGAATGACAATCTTGCCAGCCCGCAGTCTCTGGGCCAGTATCCCGAACGGCCGGACCCCTCCGCTAGCAGGTAGCACCTCCATGCCTAGGCCCTCACGGAACGTGACGAAGCGCTCGTAGACTGACTCCGGCTTCAGCCGTTCCATGACCGTGGTGAATGAGCCTGCCCCCTTGGTGATGATCCATGCCCCTGCCTGGTCCCAATTCCCCATGTGCGGAAGGGCGATCACGACGCCGCGGCCCTCAGCGGCCGCGCCCAGGATCGCCTGAGCCGCACCGTCCGGGTCGTACATTCCGTCCACGAGATGCTCCACGGGCAGCACTGGCAGGCGGAAGATCTCTAGCCAGTATCGCGCATAGTTGCGCATAACCTCGCGCGACGCGGCGCGAAGCGCCTTGCCTTCTACGTCCGGGCCGAGGACGCGCACCAGGTTGGCCTCAAGCACCTGCACGCGCCTGCCCTCGCGGCGCCAGGCAATGTCGGCCACGAACCGGAACGCGGCGGCCGCCCACTTCTCCGGGAGCCTGCAGACAAGACTCCAGCCAAGCCCGTACCCGGCGTCGATGAGCTTGTCCTTGACTCCAGGCATCTACCCTCCAGGCGCGGATCCAGCTGCGTCTTTGGCGGCGAGCGCGAGAGCGGACCGGCGGGCGGCCAACACTCGCTGCCCGAAGGTAAAGGCACTAACTGCCGCTAGCAGCCAAAGACCTACGGGGAGGACATACGGTACGCCAAGGCCCGACAGCCCCGCCGCCACAAGCCCGATAAGCAACCTTTCGGTACGTTCTGCGAATCCAACGTCGCACTTCAGGCCGAGGCTCTCCGCCCTGGCCTTCGCGTACGACACTAGTGAGCCCGCGACCAGGCAGAACAGCGACACCGCCGCCAGCACCCGGTCGTGCCCGCCGCGTACGAACCAGATCGCCAGCCCGCCGAAGACAGCTGCGTCCGCGACGCGGTCCAGCGTCGAATCCAGAAACGCGCCGAACGGCCCGGTTGTTCCTTTGATCCGGGCCAGCGTCCCGTCGAGCATGTCCAGCAAGACGAACAGGGTGCAGACGACGACGCCGACGAACAGGTGGCCGGTGGGGAAGAAGATAAGTGCGCCCGCGGACATGCCGATGCAGCCGACGATCGTGAGGGCGTTCGGCGTGATCGGGGTCCGGGCCAGGGCCTGCCCAACCGGGGTCAGCAGACGGCCCAGCGCTGGGCGCAGGACTTTGAGCATGGCGGCTTGATCTTACTGGCGGAACCCCGGAGGTCGCGGGGGCAGAGGCCCCATTTCGGCCAGGGGCTTGTGAACATCGACCGTCAGGTAAAGGCTGGGCGGCAAGCAGGAGAACTGCACGAGCCACGGGAGGCGATGCGGATGGCGGACAAGTCTCATGCAGCGGGAGCCGCCGGCCGGACAACAGCGGCCGGCCAGCCCGAAAGCGTGCGCAACGTGGTGCTGGTCGGCCACTCAGGAGCAGGAAAGACAACGCTCG
>DAIOWC010000355.1:0-3775 GCA_036758685.1 Streptosporangiaceae bacterium
GCCTCCTGGCCGGTCCCGGTCAGTGACGAGATCGCCAGCCTGTCCGTCGACGGGAGCGGCAACACTCTGGCCGTGAGCGCGTACTCCTACAGCAACCCCGGAGTCGGCACCAACGCGCAGATCGCGCACGGCGACCTGACGCAGTGGACGTCGGTGCTGCGCCCCGCCACCTCAGGCACGCCTCTTGACCGGCTGCCAAGGCTCCTGCCGCAGGCCGGAACCCTGGCGCTCAGCCCGAACGGCCGCATCCTGTATGAGTTCCTGCAGGTCGGCAAGATAAGCAGCCAGCCGCACCGCGACAAGAACCCAGTGACCTTCCACCTCGCCGCCGTCAGCACCCGGACTGGCTCGGTCATCAGGGTGTTGCACACCTGGCGGGCAGTCTGGGGCGACTTTGTCCCGCAGCTCGCTCCCGGCCCGGCAGGCGGTTATCTGCTGATGGCCGAGGGAGCCAGCCTGGCCAGGATCAACACCACGACCGGCCAGTACACCGAGCTGTCAGGCACCGTTCCGGAGATCCCACCGCTGAACCTCAACGGCAAGGACAACCCTGCTCAGGGCGCCGACATCGACCCGCTGGCCTGGTAACTCCGCGCTCGCGAGGCACGCCCATCCTGCTATTCGGCCGGGTACAGGCTGCTTCCGTCATCGGCACTGGGTGACGTGACCGCGGGCCCTGTGATCAGAATCGGCTGGGCTGTCGTGATGTCCGCCCCGATCCCCGCGACTGGCTGCGGGTCCGTCGGCTCTGTCTGTGCTCTCCGGTCGAGCCGCCGCTTGCCGGCCATGTGCGCGCCGGGCCGGACAAGGTGCCAGACAAACGGAGTGCCCGCCACGCTTACCAGCAGGAAGGCGACGGAGACCAGCAGGAGCACTGCGGCTCCGGCCCGATTCGACGAGGCAAAGACGGCGTAGAGTCCCGCGCCTCCGGCGATCGCTCCGATCGCGAGCGCGACCTGGCGCTCGGCGCGATTAAGCAGACCTGGGCGGCGCTGACGCGCAACGTCGATCGGTCCGCTGCGGCGGCCAGGCTCGCCCGCCTCCGCGCCGGTCTGCCCGCGGCGCATCCGGGCGGATTGCCTGAAGCGCGCCAGGATGACGCGCAGATCGGCGCCGTCCAGGCGGATAGCGATCACGGCAAAGACGAGAATGGTGCAGACAGTCGCCAGTGCGGCAATCCCCGCCGAGACCAGTTTGTGGTGCGCTGGCAGGGCCGCGCTGACGGCGTACCCGGCGAGGCCGGCCCCGGTAGCGGCAATCAGGCCGGCGAAAGTGGCCCGGCTCACGCCCTGCACCGAGGCCGGACCGATGACCCGCCGGGTGACGATCACGAACGGAATGGCCACGATGTTCGTGCCCACGGTCTGGCCGATTGCCAGTGCGGCGACAACCAGGTGGGCGGGCACTAGCTCGGCCAGAATGACCTGCACGACCAAGCCCACGAGAATGCTTGCCGCCACGAAGAAAGCGGCTATCTTCAGCCGCCCGACCGCCATCATTGCCCGAGACAGGTTCACGTTCACGGCGGTACCGATTAGGCCGGGGCCGAGGCACACCAGCCCCAGGGCCAGCTCCGACACCTGGCTCGGCTGGCTGGCCAGGACGTGCGCGGCGGGCACAGCGACCGCGGCGATCACCGCGGCGCCAAGACAAGAGACCAGCATCACCGCTCTCGTCGATCCCGCGCAGGCTCGGTCGAATACGTCTCCGTCTCGGGCCGCCAGCACCGGGAACACGCTGATCGAGATCGACAGGGCAAGCACGGCGTTCAGGGTGGAGAACACCTGCCCGCCGTAGCCGAACAGCACCAGCGCCCCCGTCGCGCCCCGTCCGTTAGCCAGGGCGATCACGACGACGGCGGAGATCTCCGTCGCCGCCATCTCGATGATGCCCACGACCGCAAGACCGCCCGCGCGACGGCCAATGCCTTCAGGCAGCCGGAGCGCCGGACGCAGCCGGAGACCTAGCCGCCGGGCGGGCACGAGCGCGACGACGACCATCGCGGCAACGCCGAGCGTCGCTCCCGCGGACAGCACGAGCTGAGCCAGCGCGGGCACCTGGCCCAGCGGCGCGCCTTTCGCGAGCGCGGAGAAGGCAATGCAGGAAGCGATCACCACCAGGCTATTGACCAGCGGCGCCACCGCATAGGCGGCAAACCGGCGGTATGCCTGCAGAAGGCCGAACAGGATGACGGTCAGCCCGAACAGGAGCGCCTGCGGCGCGAATATGCGCAGCATGCTGGCTGTGGCGGAGACGACTTCCCCGTGCACGCAGTCGGCAGCCGAATTGGCCGGGTTGAGCGCCGCCGCGATGGGCCCGGCGGCCACCATGATGGCGAGCGTGAGCGGGCCAAGTATCAGCAGGCACCACGTCAGGAGGGCGGAGGTGGTCTTGCTGATCTGATCCCTGTCCGCGCGATCAGCGGCAGCCCGCTCGGCGTGACGGGCCAGCACCGGAACCATGACGCTCGAGAGCGCCCCGCCGAGCACCAGCTCGTAGACCAGGTTGGGAATCTGATTCGCGGTGACGTAGGCAGTACCCAGACAGGTGGCACCCACGGTCTGCGAGAAGGTCAGCGTGCGGACCAGGCCGACCGCACGCGAGCCGACCGTGATGACCGCGATGATGCCGGCCCCGCGAGCGATTCCGGCGGCGACCGACCGCCCGGCATCCGGCGGCGATGCCGCTCTGTTAACGCGCGCCATCGGCCGGGCTCGCGTGCTTACGCATTATCCGAACTCCGCCGCGTTCAGGGACAGCGATGCCCCGCCGACCAGGGGACTGTCCAGACCTGGATGACAGCCGTATTACGGTAACGCCCGCTTCTATTAGCAAAGGGGGTAATACCTAAACTGCCGAGTGTCATACAGGACTAATTCGGCTGAATTAGCGGCGCGCGCTCATCAACCGAGTCCGCGTACGTCTCGTCGTTCCCGTAGCGGTGGCTGGACCTAGGGAAGCGGCACGCCCGGCCTCGGGCGCAGCGGTGGCATGGGCTCCGTCTGGTGTCGCCGCGGTCCGGACCGCAGAGCGCGCCGCGAGCGTCGTGCCCGGAGTGCCCGCGGCGTGCTGGGCATGTCCCCGCTACTCTGTGATACCGTATAGTGGTACTCGGTACCACGGAGTACTGAGAGGACCGAAGAGGATCCGCGATGGACGACCTGACCGAGATGCTGAAGGGCACGCTTGAGGGCTGCGTGCTTGAAGTCATCGGCAGCGAGGAGACCTACGGGTACGCCATCACGCGGCGCCTGAACGAGCTCGGCTTCGCTAGCGTCATCGAGGGCACCGTCTACACCATCTTGCTGCGGCTGGAGCGGAACGGGCTCGTCCAGGTGACGAAACGGCCATCGGCGGTGGGCCCGGCGCGCAAGTTCTATGCGCTCAACGACGCTGGCCGCAAGGAACTCGCTACGTTCTGGGCAAAGTGGGAGTACCTCTCATCCCGAATCGACAAGCTCAGGGAGGGGTGAGAGATGAGGTTCTGGGAGACCCTGACCGGCAGCGACCTCACCAGGGAATGGAACGTGTTCGAAGCCCGGGCCAATGTATTGCCGGCGGACTACCGGGCGGCGTGGCAACAGATCAAGGTCCACCTCTTCCCCTACGGGGGCTTCAGCGGCCGCAACTTGATGCCGATCCTCGACGGCGCCCTCGGGCTGCTGGAAGAAACAGCGGCGGATGGGCAGCGCATCGAGGAGGTGCTGGGCGACGACGTCAAGGGCTTCTGCGCGGCGCTGGCCGGCGGACAAGGGGCTCGGAGCTATCGCGACCG
>DAIOWC010000356.1:0-3644 GCA_036758685.1 Streptosporangiaceae bacterium
GGACGTGAGCCGGCATGATCAGCCGGGAAGGCTGAAGTCCTACGGTTGAACGAAGTCGCGTTGAGGCAGTCAGCGAGAAGGGAACTTCCATGACCGAAGCCAGTCTTGAGCAGAACTTGACCGCGGCTCGCGACGAACACCTGGTTCCCGGCCGGGAAATCCACATGCAGGACATGCGCGGCCATAGGTTCTGCCAAGTGGGCCTGATCACTGGCACTAGCCAGGACAACGCCATCGCGAACATCTGGAGCACCGCAGATGCGTGCGACCCGACACCCGAGCAATTCGACGCCCTCGACGCCGGCGCCATCGCGGACGAAAACCAGGCCCTGGGCGCCTGGCTGAATCCCGTAAGGCACTGGATGTCCGACCGGCTCGATATCGGCGAAGCCGGGGACGACAAGACCTTCGGGGACATCACGGGCACCTGGACGGGGGTAGTGGGCGCGGCAGCGCTGATGCAGGCCACCGATCAGGTCAGCTACGACCCTGGCTACATCTACAGCAACAACACCTTCACCTTCAGCGCAGGCAGCGAGGTCTACCTGCTTGACGCCCCCGACGGTGAGGTGTTCGTGATGCAGTCCTTCACCCCGGACCTGGACCCGACCCTGCGCGAAGGCGACGTCGGCCACCTCTACCGACGGCTTGACCTTCCTAAGGGCTGGGGCTTGCGCGTCGAGATGCTTGACGAGGACCTGGAGGTCTCGCCCAGCCCCGACAGTCTGGCCCACGTCCTGCGGGACAATCTGGACAGCATCTACCTCGGCTCGGATCTGGGGAGGGCGTTCGGCCAGCTACTTCCGAAAGACTCGCTGTGGTAAGCAGCGCCACTGGCACCAGCTAATCAGCCGGATCGGGTGAGGTGAGTTCGCAGGCTGGTGGTGAGAATTGCCACATGACCTCTGCTTGGCCTGCAGTTTCTTATGACCGCTGGGCCGCGACGGCCGACACATTGCATGCCCATACGCAGGTGCTCGGCAAGCTGGCCGTGGAACTCGCCCCGCCCGGGCCTGAACTGCGCCACGGGGCGCTGCGGCTGACCGCGCGCGGCTGGGAGACCGCGCCGCTGCCCGCGCCCGACGGGTCTGGCTCGCTGGTGGTCGCGCTCGACCTGCACTCGCATCGCGCGGTGGTGGAGCACAGTGACGGGCAAGCCGAGAGTGTGCCGCTGACCCCGGACCGGCCGGTCGCCGACGTGGCCAACGAGGTGCTCGCCGCGGTGGCCCGGCTGGGCGGTCATGTCCGGATCAACCCCGTGCCCCAGGAGGTCCCGTGGGGCGTGCCGCTTGACGAGGACCACGAGCACGCCAGTTACGACCCGGCCCAGGTTGCCGACTACTTCGCCGCGGCCACCCAGGCCGCGCTTGCGCTGGCGGAGTTCGGCGCCCCCTACCGTGGCCGTTCCACTCCGGTCAACGCGTGGTGGGGCTCGTTCGACCTGTGCGTGACGTTGTTTTCCGGAGCGCCGGCCGATCCGCCGGGGGACGGCTTCATCACCCGCAACTCGTCGGACGCCGAACAGATTGTCGTTGGCTGGTGGCCGGGCGATGCCGGCCACCCGAACGCGGCGTTTTATGCCTTCGCGTTCCCGCCGCCTGCGGGGCTGGCGGACGCCACGCTGTCCCCGGCAGCCGCGGGCTGGGACGAGGACCTGGGCGAGTTCATCCTGGACTGGGACGACGTACGCGCCGCCGAGAATCCGCGGGCGGCGGCCGTGGAGTTCGCTCACTCGGCGTTCCGGCAGGCCGCCCTGGCGGGTTCGTGGAGCGCCGACCTCCTTGGCAGCACCGAGGGCAGTCCGCCGCCCGTCAGGTGAGAAGCCCGGTCAGGCGGTCCCGGGAGGGCGGTAAGGCCGGGAACGTCTCGCTGTAACGCCGCATGTAGGTTTTCATTCGACTTGACCGTGCCTGGCTCTCCGACACGACCCAACAGGAGGTCAGCTGATGCCGCGTGCCATCACCGGGCTGGAGGCCGCAGGTCGGCAGCACACCTTCGTGCCCCACGCGTTCCCCGAGTCACTGGCGGACCTCGGCGAGATCCGAATGAATTACAGCACCGCCGGGGAGCCGCACCTGCCGGCGCTGCTGCTGATTCCCGGCCAGTCGGAGTCATGGTGGGGCTACGAGGCAGCCATGCCGCTGCTGGCCGAGCACTTCCACGTTCACGCTGTCGACCTGCGCGGCCAGGGCCGGTCCACCTGGACGCCCGGCCGTTACACCCTGGACAACATCGGCAACGACCTGGTCCGCTTCATGGACCTGGTCATCGGCCGGCCAGCCGTCGTCAGCGGCTTGTCGTCGGGCGGGGTCCTGGCCGCGTGGCTGTCCGCATACGCCAAGCCCGGTCAGGTACGGGGCGCGGTGTGGGAGGACCCGCCGCTCTTCTCCTCCGAAGTCAACCCGGCTTGCGGCCCGTCTATACGGCAGGCGATCGGTCCCGTGTTCGCGATGTGGAACAAATGGCTGGGTGACCAGTGGTCGATCGGGGACTGGCCGGGCATGCTGGCGGCCACGCCCCGCGAGCTGCCACCGCGCATCATCACCACGCTCGTGGCGATGGCTGCGGCTAGCGGCGGCGAACGCGTGAACCTGGCTGAGCCGCCGCAGAACCTGAAGGAGTACGACCCCGAGTGGGGCCGGGCGTTCTGGACTGGCACCGTCGCCGCGAGCTGCGATCACGAGCTCATGCTGGCCAACGTCAGGGTGCCGGTCCTGTTCACCCACCATTTCCGTCAGATAGACGAGGCGACCGGCGCGCTAATGGGCGCCATCTCCGACCTGCAGGCCGCGCGGGCCAGGGAGCTGGTCGAGAGCGCGGGACAGCCGTTCGAGTACCAGTCGTTCCCCCAGATGACGCACTCGATGCACGGTGCCGATCCCGCCTTGTTCGCCCGCACCGTCACGCAGTGGGCATCCGCCCTGCCGGCCGAGGCCGGCTGAGCGTGGGCTCCGTGCCGCGGTGAGAAGATCGTGCAATGTTGCCTGCTGACCAGCACGTACATACGCAGTGGTCATTTGATGCGCCGCATGGATCGATGCGGGCAACCTGCGTGCGGGCGGTCGAGCTTGGCCTGCCGGCGGTTACCTTCACTGATCACGCCGACCTCACCACCCTGGTGGTCTCCGACGATGCCGCCGCGTACATACAGGCCGTCGGCGGCCGGGTCACCGACGGGATCTTTGAGCCGCCGCCGCTGGAGGTCGCCAAGTACCTGGACTGCGTGGCGCAATGCCAGCGGGAGTTCGGCGGCTTGCGGATTCGCGCCGGAGTGGAACTGGGCGACCCGCACCTGCACCCGCAGAAGGCCCGGGCGCTGGCCGATAGCGGGTTCGACCTAGTGGTGGGCTCGGTACATTCCCTGCGCCGAGCGGCCGGCTTCGCCGACGCCGCTGACCGCTACGCCGATCTACCAGACGCCGAGGTGGTCCGGGAGTATCTGGCTGAGGTCACCACGATGATCGAGACATCCGCAGCCTTTGCCGTACTCGCGCACATCAACTACGCGGCCCGGTACTGGCCGGGAAGGCAGGGCGAATACCGCAGCGCCGACTTCGAGGAGGAGTACCGCACCGCGCTGCGCGCGCTAGCCCGCAGCGGCCGCGCACTGGAGATCAACACCAGCGGCTGGCTGCCCCTCGATG
>DAIOWC010000357.1:0-3497 GCA_036758685.1 Streptosporangiaceae bacterium
ATCGAGCGCAAGCCGCCGTGGATCAAGACCAGGCTCCGCACCGGCCCGGAGTACACCGAGCTCAAGAAGCTGGTCCGCCGCGAGGGCCTCCACACGGTGTGCGAGGAGGCTGGATGTCCCAATATCTTCGAGTGCTGGGAGGACCGCGAGGCCACCTTCCTCATCGGGGGCGATCAGTGTACCCGGCGGTGTGATTTCTGCCAGATCGCCACGGGCAAGCCCGGGCCGCTGGACACCGACGAGCCGCGCCGGGTCGCCGAGTCTGTCGCCACCATGGGCCTGCGGTACGCAACGGTGACCGGCGTCGCCCGCGATGACCTGCCCGACGGCGGCGCGTGGCTCTACGCCCAGACCGCCCGCGAGATCCACCAGGCCATCCCCGGCTGCGGTGTTGAGCTGCTGATCCCTGACTTCAACGCCAGCCCTGAGCAGCTCGCCGAGGTGTTCTCGGCGCGGCCGGAGGTCCTCGCCCACAACGTCGAGACGGTGCCGAGGATCTTCCGCTCGATCCGGCCAGGGTTCCGTTACGAGCGATCCCTGCAGGTCCTGACCATGGCCAGGGCGGCCGATCTGGTCACCAAGTCGAACCTGATCCTCGGCCTCGGCGAGCGGCGCGACGAGATCAGCGCGGCGATGTCTGACCTGTACGCCGCCGGCTGCGACCTGCTCACGATCACCCAGTACCTGCGGCCATCGCCCCGGCACCATCCGGTCGACCGCTGGGTGCCGCCGGAGGAGTTCGACGAGCTGGCCGAGGAGGCCGCGGAGATCGGTTTCGCCGGAGTTCAGTCCGGGCCGCTGGTTAGGTCCTCCTACCGGGCGGGGCGACTATATCGCCAGGCAATGCAGTATCGGCAGGGACTGCAGGGCCGCCCGGGATCGGTATCCTTGCCAGCATGGTGAAAAAGTCCGGCGGCGCGCCCGAGATCCCCGAAGACCCGGCGTCGATGGGCCGCATGAAGCAGATCAAGATGGTCGCCGGCATCGTCCGCAAGCAGGACCCGAAGGCTCTCCCGATCGTCGCCGCGACCGGCATCGGCATCCTTGTGCTGTTTGTGCTGCTCGGGCTCTTTATCGGCCCCGCGCCGATTTTCTACCCGCTCGGGCTTTTGCTCGGCCTCACCTCGGCGATGCTGCTCTTCGGGCGATTTGCCCAGTCGGCGCAGTTCAAGATGATCGAGGGGCAGCCCGGCGCCGCCGCCGCGATCCTCCAGAACCTGCGGGGCGGATTCAACACGACCCCGGCAATCGCCGCTAACCGGAACATGGACGTCGTCCACCGGACCGTCGGCAAGCCCGGCGTCATCCTCGTCGGCGAGGGCTCCCCCACCCGGCTGCCCAGCCTGCTGGCGGCCGAGAAGAAGCGGATCTCCAGGGTGGCCAGCCAGACCCCCATCTACGACTTCCAGGTGGGCGACGCCGAGGGCCAGGTGCCGATCAAGCAGCTCCAGCGGAAGATCATGAAGCTGCCGCGGAACCTCAAGGGCCCGGCGGTGGCCGAGCTCACTTTCCGGCTCAACGCGCTCCCGCAGGCAATGCAGATGCCCAAGGGGCCAGTGCCGAGGAACGCCCGGATGCCGAAGCCGCCGCGCCCGCGGATGCGCTGACCAGGCGCTAAGCGCGGACGACGACGGTGCCCGCGGCCTTGTCCTGAAGGCCGCGCAGGTCCCGGTCCATCATCATGGCCGGGACAACGAGCATCAGCAGGACCGTCCGGATCAGGGCCGGGCCGAACCCGACCGGGCCGCCGCCGTGCAGCCTGATCACGCGGAGGCCGGTGATCCGCTTGCCGATCGTGAACCCGAGCGTCGCGGTGAGCACGAAGTCCTGGATTCCGAAGATCAGCAGCGTCCACAGCCGGGGCTCGGTGAGCACATTCTCCGGGTGCCCTGGCGTCGGGTGGTACAGGAACGCGATCGCGATCAGGCTGCAGACCACCCAGTCGATGACGAGCGCCCCGAGCCGCCTGCTCCAGCCCGCCACCGACCCGCTGCCAAACTCAGGCAGACCGAAATCCTGGCCGGGGTAGAACTCACCGCTGCTGGTGGCGTGCTCGCTGGTCACGACTAAACGTTATCCGCTGCGGCGGGGCGGCCGGCCCTCGACCGCTCCGGTTTGGCATTCTGGCAGGAACGGCCTGGCGGGCCCGCCCGTGCCGACCAGAGCGGTGTAACACCAGCGAAACAAAGGAGACACGGCGAGGAAACCGTCTGCGGCTACCGTCAAGCGACGGTTTGGCGAGAAGGAGAGCTGATGTTCACAAGCGGCGATGAAGTACTCGGATTCATCAAGGCCGAGGGGGTGCAGTTCGTCGACGTCAGGTTCTGTGACCTTCCAGGCACGGTCCAGCATTTCACGGTGCCTGCCGAGTCCTTCGGGCCCGGCGTCTTCGAGGACGGCCTCATGTTCGACGGCTCGTCGATCCGCGGATTCCAGCAGATCCACGAGTCGGACATGCTGCTCCTTCCCGACCCGGCCACCTCTGTGCTCGACCCGTTCCGCACCCATAAGACCCTGAACCTGACGTTCTTCGTCCACGACCCGCTGACGGGCGAGCCGTACACCCGCGACCCGCGCAACATCGCGCGCAAGGCCCAGGACTACCTGCGCGGCAGCGGCATCGCCGACACCGCCTACTTCGGGCCCGAGGCCGAGTTCTACATCTTCGACTCCGCGCGCTACGAGACCGGGCCGAACGAGGGCTACTACCACATCGACTCGATCGAGGGCGCGTGGAACACGGGCCGGGACGAGCCTGGCGGCAACCTCGGCTACAAGCCCAGGTACAAGGGCGGCTACTTCCCGGTCCCGCCCATGGACCACTACACCGACCTGCGCTCGGAGATGGTCCGCAGGCTGATCGAGTGCGGCATCGAGGTCGAGATGCAGCACCACGAGGTCGGCACCGCGGGGCAGGCCGAGATCGACATCAGGTTCGACACGCTGCTGTCGATGGCCGACAAGCTGATGCTCTATAAGTACGTGGTCAAGAGCACGGCCAGGGCCGCGGGCAAGACGGTCACGTTCATGCCGAAGCCGCTGTTCGGCGACAACGGCTCGGGCATGCACTGTCACCAGAGCCTCTGGAAGGACGGCGCGCCGCTTTTCTACGACGAGGTCGGCTACGCCGGGCTGTCGGACACCGGCCGGTACTACGTCGGCGGCCTGCTCCGGCACGCCCCGACGCTGCTGGCCTTCACCAACCCGACCATGAACTCCTACCACCGCCTGGTGCCGGGCTTCGAGGCGCCGGTCAACCTGGTGTACTCGCAGCGCAACCGGTCGGCCTGCGTGCGCATCCCGATCACCGGCCCGAACCCGAAGGCCAAGCGCCTGGAGTTCCGGGTGCCCGACCCGTCGGCCAACCCCTACCTCGCGTTCGCCGCGATGCTGATGGCCGGCCTCGACGGCATCAAGAACAAGATCGAGCCGCCGGAGCCGCTCGACAAGGACCTCTACGAGCTGCCGCCGGACGAGGCCAAGTCGATCCCGCAGGT
>DAIOWC010000358.1:0-3093 GCA_036758685.1 Streptosporangiaceae bacterium
TCGCCTATGGATTGAACGGTCTATATCCCTACTGCTGGGCAGGCGTAGTTGGCCAAGCAGGTATTGGCGGTTCCATTTGGTCTGCCCGCATTGCCGGAAAGAGTTCAAACGCTAATCTTCTGCGCGGCGTCGAGGCTCAGGACGAGCGTGCGCACGGCCGAGAAAGATGCCAGCGGTCGGCCAGGCTGGTCTGCTTGGTCGCCAGCACTGGCGATAAAGGCGTCGGCCTAGCGGGTGCCGAAATGGCAGCTAACCTCGAGAGGATGCGCGGAGGGAATGTGGAAGGCGTGAAGCTCAGCGTAGTAATCCCATATCGAAGGCGCCTGGACAACATCAGGCCAGTTTTTCAGTCGTTGGCTGAGCAGACAATAGATCCTTCTCGATTCGAAGTAATCGTCGGCGCGATTGAATATTCCGAGGAGTTTGTAAGGCTCTGTCAAGAATTCACTGACCGCCTTACCATCATAACTGTCATGAGCGCAGGTGAATGGAATGTATGCCGCGCCCGGAACCTAGCCATGCGTCAGGTAACCGGGCAGGTCATTGTCGTCCTGGACGCAGACATGGCGATCCCGCCTCGACTGCTGGAGCGACTGAGCAGCGAGTACTTCACCCAGGGGCGTCAGATCTGCGTGCTTGGGCGTGCCGCTGGCTACGACGACATGCTCAGTAAAAGCGACATCCCATCAGCGTCGGCGCTGCCCTTTGATCACTACCGGGAACTTCTCTCGGAACTGGAGGGGAATGGCGGCGTCGTGGAGGACCTACGTGATGACCTCGAAGACCCGCCGCTGCCCTGGACTTTGGTATGGGGCGGCCTGGTGGCTCTGTCGGCAGCGCTCGTCGCGCGGCACGGCCTGACCTTCGACGAGGGGTTTACGGGCTGGGGGGCAGAGGACCAGGAGCTCGGGTACCGCATCCAGGCGGCAGGTATCCCGATCGAGCTTGCGAAGGATATTTACGGGCTCCATCTGCCTCACGACCGGGACATCGCTTTTCAAGATGAGTTCTCCAAAGTCAACGAGCGGTATTTCCTGACTAAATGGCCCACTCTCGGAGTCGAGTCCTGGCTGAGATTCACCTGGCACGAAGCGAACCTTATTTACCGCGACATCGAGGAAGAAGTGACACGGTGCGCGGGGGGATCAGGGCGCATGCTCGGCGTGGCATGGGGGATGGTCGGCGGCAACGAGGTCCTGGTCGTGGGTGCCGTCATCGACGAGGAGCACAGGCTGATCGGCCAGGAAGTGCCTGCCATCTTCGATGGCGAGTCCCCGCGCGAGGTTCTGCCGCTCGCCGGTTTCGCGCTGCCTTACGACGACCTTCAATTCCAGGAATGTCATGTGATGCCTCCCGCATATTGCTTGACCGAGCGCTACCGCGAGGCCGTGCTGGCCGAGGCCGACCGAGTCGCTGGCCGCGTGGTGCAAGAACGTAGCGGCGCGTAAAAGATCATCGCGGCTGATGACGCCACAATGGCCGACAGCAACAGTGACAGCAACGTCGACTACCTCGGGCTGCTACCGACGCTCGTCAGGATCTGGCCGAGCTTCGCAACTCACCCTCACGTGCCGCCCTGCTACGCCTGAAAAGCGGAAGGTCGGCGGTTCGACCCGCTGACAATCAGACAGGCCCGCCCAGGTCAGCCCTGGACGGCGGGCCGATTTATCTGGCACAGGACAGTTCCCCGGCGTGTCGGTGTCCTCATGGGCGATCGCAGATCGATTACGAGCTGCGGTGTCAGCTGCGACTTCGCTGAGCCGGGCGTGACAGATCAGGCGGTTCTGTGCTCTGGCACCAGCAAGGGTGTCGCCTGCGACGCGGTGCCGGGACCGGTCAGTGGCGGCTACGAGCCGTATCTGTCGTGGTGGCGAAGCCAGCTCATCAGCGGACCGTCGCTGCGCCCGGGTGGCTGCTCCCAGTCTTCCTGCCGGCCGCGGGCGGTCAGGTCGAGCCACTGGTAGGTGCTGTTGACCATGTCGGTGCCCCGCGCGTAGCTGGAGTAGGTGTGGAAGACGCGGTCGCCGCGGCGCAGGAAGGCGCTGATGCCGTGGATCTCGCCGGTCCACCCTTGCCAGTCCGGTCCGAGCTCATCAAGGTCCCGGTAGTTGTACTCGACCGGGGCCACGGCCGGGTCGAGGGTGACGTGGAAGTCGTAGTTGAAATCGCTGCCGAAAGAGGAGTACCAGGGCACGGTCCAGCCCATCCGCTGCCGGAATGCCTCGAGCTTGGGCAGCGGCGCCCGGCTGATCATGGCCAGCGTGGTGTCCCGGGCGTGCAGGTGGGCGAGGTGGCCGATGCCGTCGGCCAGGAACGAGCAGGATTCGCAGCCCTCGTCCCAGTCCGGGTCGAACATGAAGTGGTAGATCAGCAGCTGACCGCGGCCCCCGAACAGGCCGGGCAGGCTGGCCTGGCCGTCCGGGCCCTGGAAGATGTATTCCTTGTCAATCTCGACCATCGGCAGCTTGCGCCGCTCGGTGTTCAGCGCGTCTCGCTGCCGGGTGAATTCCTTCTCCGCCGCCAGCAGGTCCCTGCGGGCGGCCAGCCACTCATCTCGTGAAACGACCCGCGGATCATCCATCTCAGCCTCTCTTACGCTGATCGATCCTGCTCGCTGCTGCGGGCGGTCCCCGGGTGCCTCGCCACGCGAGGCGGCGCGAGGCCGGCGGGCCGGCACGGTCACCGTCATGCGGCGCGGGCCGTGACCTGAGCCGCTATGGCCCTGATCGCGTTCAGGGCCATGATGCCCGGTGTGCTGGCCTTGCCGGCTAGCGCGCGACTGCCACGAAAGACCGCCGCCGCCTGGCGTCCGCGCCGTGCGTCGCCGGCGAGGATCTCGGCGCGGGTCTGGGTCCGCTGGACCTGGTAGAGCTGGTATCCGCCGTACGGGTTCATGTCGACGGGCCTTCCTTCCGTCCGTTCTTCGCTGTGTCACCCTCACGACGAGCGGACGCCTCCCAGATGGACACCGCCGGGTCAGCGGCGCGGAATTTCTTGCGTCGCCGACATCCGGCTGCATGATGGTCACAATCGAAGGAGGGCCGTGAAGTACATGCTGATGATCTGCGATGACGAATCGGTGATCTTGAGCCC
>DAIOWC010000359.1:0-3068 GCA_036758685.1 Streptosporangiaceae bacterium
TCCGGGTCTGCTATCAGCGTACGCATGAAATCAGAAACTAGCAACATAGTTCTAGTATTGTGTGATAGGTTTCTGAGTGTGGAGAGCTGGGGTTTCCTTACTAATCACGCCAGGGTGCTCCTGTGCATCGCGCAAGACCCCGGCGCGCGCCTGCGCGACCTGGCGGCCAGGCTCGGCATCACCGAGGGCAGCGCGCATGCCATCGTCTCCGACCTGGCCACAGCCGGGTACGTCGTCAAGCACAAGCACGGCCGCCGCAACCGCTACCAGATTCAGGCGCACCTGCCGCTGCCCGAGCCCGCCAGCCAGGCGCCCGCCATCGGCGACGTCCTGGCCATGCTCGTCGGCAACAGCGCGGGGAAGCCTGAGGAGTCAGCGTCCGATGGGTAGCACGGGGACGTCAGCGACAGTGATCAAGACCAGCCTCCCGGAACCTCGTAGAAGCCGATCGGCCGTCGCAGCGGATCGTTCTTTGCGCACGGGGGGAAAGGCGCGTAACGTCAAATTGCTGCTCCGGACCTCGGTAGCCGCATTCGTGATGTTCGCGGGTGCGCACTGGGGGGCCCGGAGTTTTCTGTCTGCGCCCGTCACGACCTACCACCTTGACTGACTCGCCGCCTACCTCACCTGCATTATCGGCCAGCAGATCGACGGGAAATCGCTTAGCCGACGAGATTTGTCCGCGCACCGCTAGCAGCCGCGAGGGGGCGCGCGAAGCGCATGAAAGAGAGAAGGAGATCAGCATGTTCGAGGCAGGTGATACCCGGGAATTGCACGGCCACATCGTGACCGACCCGGAAGGGAACAAGATCGGGGAACTGGAGTCTGTCTACATCGACCCAGGCACCGACCTTCCATCGTTCGCCACCGTTCGGCTCGGACGGCCGTCCCGCCACCGGCTGGTGTTCGTGCCCCTGAACCAGGCCACCGTGGGCCTCGGATACCTCCAGGTTCACTACGACAGGAAGCTGGTCAGGGACGCCCCCTCGATCGGCACCGATGGCGAGTTCCCCGCGGCCGACGAAAAGGCGATCTTCACGCACTACGGCCTGGCTTACCACCCGGGCACGGACGGCGCGCGGCAACTGGTCCGCCGCTGACGTCCTGACATCCGAGCGTGATCCTCGGCGCTCCCGCGGCTCCCCGGCGGACGAGGCTCCGCCAGTGATGGTTCTTCTCCGGGCTCAGGCTGATATTCAAGCGCTGCCCCCGAGGCGCTCGCGTGCATAAATGCGGATGGCCGCCCTGGCCGCATCAGCCAGTTTTTGTCTGGTAATACCGTTCAAGGAGCCGGTGAATGGCAACAAGCTGTTCTAAGTCCCTTGCTCCGACTCGGTAAGCATCGATAATCCGAGCCGTTATCTGGCCAGTCGACGGCCACCGGGAGCTTTGGCCGCGATACTAGTGACCGCCAGAATCCCAAATCATCCAAGTTCGGGGGACAGATGAAACGCTTCACGCACAATGCGTCCCGGATCACCGCCGCAGTTGCCGTCGCCGGCGCCATTATGCTCGCGCCAGCTATGGCGCTAGCCAATTCCGGATCGCCGGCACGCCCAGCCACCAGCGCGTTCACGCCGCTGTGTCAGACTCCCGGCCTTGTTGTCTGGCTGGACACCGAGGGCAACGGCGCGGCCGGCACCATCTTCTACAAGCTGCACTTCACCAACCTTTCCGGCCATGCCTGCACGCTGAATGGCTTCCCATTCCTGTTCGCCGTCAACCTCGCCGGGCGTCAGGTCGGACCCAGAGCCCTGTTCCGGACGCCGCCATCGCCGCGCCTTGTGAGACTGGCGAACGGCAGGACCGCCACCGCCATCCTGGGAATAGTGGAGACCGGAAACTTCTCGCGGTCGGTATGCCGTCCGGTCACCGCGGCGGGCCTGCGCGTCTTCCCGCCGAACCAGACCCGGTCCAAGCTGGTGCCGTTCCCGTTCAGCACCTGCTCGCGAAAGCGCGGGCCGGCGTCCCTGACTATCGGTGCGGTCACCAGGTAGCACTGCGCCGAAGCACCAGCCGGCCGTGCTGGCCTGCGAAGGGCCAGCACGGCCGGCTCTCGCGTTACGTGCGGATCAGGGCCCGGAAGCGCCGGGCGCAGGAATGCCAGCGGGCCCGGCTCGCGTTGTGGCCTGGATGAAGAAGATCGGCTTCCTGTCTTTCGGGCACTGGTCGCCGTCACCCGGCTCGCAGACACGGTCGGGCTCGGACGCTCTCCTCCAGTCAATTGACCTGGCGGTCGCCGCCGAAGAGCTTGGCGCCGACGGCGCGTACTTCCGGGTCCACCACTTCGCCAGGCAGCTGGGGTCTCCGTTCCCGCTGCTGGCTGCCGCGGGCGCGCGCACCAGCCGGATCGAGATCGGCACCGCCGTCATCGACATGCGGTACGAGAACCCGCTCTACATGGCCGAGGACGCGGGGGCGGCCGATCTCATCGCCGGCGGTCGTCTCCAGCTCGGGATCAGCCGCGGCTCCCCTGAGCAGGTGATCGACGGCTGGCGCTACTTCGGCTACCAGCCGGAAGAGGGCCAGACGGACGCTGACATGGCCCGCGAGCACGCCCGGGTACTGCTCGAGGTCCTGCGCGGCGAGGGGTTCGCTCAGCCCAGTCCCCGACCTATGTTCGCGAACCCGCCCGGCCTGCTGCGAGTCGAGCCGTACTCAGAAGGGCTGCGCGACCGCATCTGGTGGGGCGCCGGGTCACAGCAGACCGCGGTGTGGGCCGCCGAACTGGGGCTGAACCTGCAAAGTTCAACCCTGATCACCCATGAGTCGGACAAACCCTTCCACCTGCAGCAGGCCGATCAGATCCGGGCATTCCGCGAAGCCTGGCAGCAGGCCGGCCACGAGCGCGAGCCACGCATCTCGGTGAGCCGGAGCATCTTCGCCCTCGTCAATGACCAGGACAGGGCTTACTTCGGCCGCCGCAACCAGAACAGCGACGAGATCGGGTACATCGACCCGGCAACGCAGGCGATATTCGGCCGTACCTATGCTGCCGAGCCGGACGTGCTCATCCAGCAGCTCAAGGAGGACGAAGCGATCGCGGCCGCCGACACGCTGCTGCTCAC
>DAIOWC010000360.1:0-2821 GCA_036758685.1 Streptosporangiaceae bacterium
TCTCTTGATCTCTGGCTTGCTAACGCTTTTGCTAACGCGCGCCTTTGACGGCCTGGGCGAAGATGTCCCCGACACCCGCCGCGTGCTCGCGCAGGACATGGGAGTAGACCCGCAAGGTCACGGCCGGGCCGGCGTGGCCGAGCCGGGCGGCGACTACGTGGACCGGGACGCCCGCCAGAAGCAGCGTGGTCGCGTGCAGGTGACGAAGGTCATGCAGGCGGGCGTGCGGGAGCGGCTTGGCCGGAGCGGGTGTCGGCGGATGGGGCTGACTGTGAGACAGCTGCCTAGCGGGCCGCGAACGATCGGACGGCGTTCCCGCAATAAGAGGACAAGGAGTTCAACAGCAGCGACCGATGGAGTACCAGCACATGAGCGCACTGGACGTCAGCCAGGACCGGGAAGGGCACGAGATCGATAGCGGCGGTCGCTCGGAATCTGACGACGAATTTGACCAGGATTCCGTCGCCATCGGAAACCTAGCGGCTGCGGCGCGGGCGAAGCTGACGGATCAACTGCTCGCCTCCGGCCGGGCTGATGCCGCAGTGGAAGTTGCCTTCCGAGGGGTCCCCCGGCATACGTTCCTGCCGGAGATGGATCCGGTGGAGGCCTATCAGGACCAGACCCAGGCTGCGGACGCGCAGTCGCAGCCCGATTGCGATTCACCGCAACCGGCACTTGCACCGGCCACGACGCCTGAAACGATGGCACCACTGACTCGCCGCCTGCAGCGCGTCACTGGCCTGCTGATGCGACTTTCCAGGACCCGTGCCAGCTCCTACGACCCGCTGTTCTTGCGGCCGGACCTGATCGAAGACGACTACTACCGGCTCCGGAATCAGCCCGGCGGCTGACTGGGCAGGGTGCGCTGTCGTGATCAAATCGCATAGCGAAGGTTTGCCGGTCAGTGCGTCTACGCAGCCGACGATGATGTCAGTCATGCTGAGCCAGCTCGGGCTCGCCGCGGGGCATCGCGTACTGAAGATCGGTACTGGCACCGGTTATGACGCAGCCCTGATCGCGCGCATCGTCGGGGATCAGAAGTCCGTCGTGACTATCGACGTGGTTCCCGATCTGATCGGCCAGGCTCGCGTGAACCTGACCGCCGCCGGGTATGGCCGCGTCACAGTGGTCTGCGGAGACGGCGCGGCTGGCGTTCCCGATCATGCTCCCTATGACCGGATCATCGTGACTACCGGCACGTGGGATCTTGCGACTCAATGGTGGGCGCAGCATGGTCCCGCCGGCCGGATCGTGCTGCCCCTTTCGATCCGAGGGATCCAGCTCTCGGTAGGGCTAGAAACTGCCGGGGATCTGCTGGTGAGCAGGTCGGCTTGCCGGTGCAGCTTCATCAGAATGGCCGGCGCCATCACCGGTCCCGAGTCGCTCCTGGCGCTCGGTCCTCAGCCCGGTCTCCACGCTCAGGCCGTTGACGGGCCGGCGCCGGACGCCGACGCGTTGTACGAAGCGCTTTCTGGTCCCGTGACCGAGGAGCCCACCGGGCTGCGGGCCGGCGACATCGGCGAGCTGGCGGATCTGGATCTGTGGCTGACGCTGGCCGAACCCGGCCTTACCCGGCTGAACTTGATGGGCAGACACGAAGCCTATGCCAGTCCCGCCCAGCAGCGAATTGCGAACCTGATGCCGCTCGGCGGCCTAGCCCAGGTCGGCAGCACGGGGAGACTTGGCGTCGCAGCATTCATCCCCGGAGACCAGCCAGCGCCGTACGACATCACTGCCCGCGGTTACGGTCCTAGCGGACCCGGCCTCGCGAAATACCTAGCCCGGCAAGCTATCGTTTGGCACGAGCTGGGCAGGCCGGGCGCGCAGGATCTGGAACTGAGTGCCTGGCCTCCAGGAGCGCGGCCAGAGACGATCGGACGCGAGCATCGTCATCGACCGGCCCCATGTCCGCCTCGCCGTGCGATGGCCGACGTTGTGACGGGCCAATTGAGGACTGACGTGACCGACGGCAAGCTGATAGCGCGGTCGCTGTGCGGCGAACCCGAAGCATTCGTCGAGATTGTCGAGCGTCACGAGGTCGCTATTCACGGGTACCTCTCCCGACGCGCCGGGCACCAGGCCGCCGACGATCTGCTTGGCGAGGTCTGGGTACGAGCGTTCGGAGCGCGGCGCAGTTATGACAGCGGCTACGACGATGCCCGGCCCTGGCTGTACGGAATCGCGAGGAATGTGCTGCGAGCACACTGGACCACTAACCAGCCGATAGGTCTGACCACGCCAGAGGAGACGCTTGATCCGTGGGATGAGATCACGGACCGGCTCGACTCGGCCGTCAGGGCACGGGCACTGATTTCGGCAGTTAGGAAACTACCCTCAGCTGAGCGCGACGTACTGCTGCTGGTGGCTTGGGAACAAATGACTCCTGCGGAGGCCGCAGTCGCCCTCGGCATCGCGCCTGGGACCGCCCGCAGCCGCTTGCACCGGGCACGCGCGGCCTTGCGTCACATGCTGGCCGAAACAGATGCGAATGAAGCTGAGGTACGAAAGTGAATCCGGACAGAGAGGACCTTGATATTACGGAACTGCTCAGCGTGATCGGCCAAGTCGGCCCGCCATCTTCCGACGCCTTGGAGGATGCCCGCGAGGTGCTGTGGTCGGCGGTAACTGAGGAGATGCTCTCCGCCAACGACGCGCGCACAAGGCCGGCGGAACATGCAGCGGATCAGCCGCAACAGACTGCTCGACAGCGCCGACAGAACAGTTCACGGCAGACCGAACAACACCGCAATGCGAGCCCTGGGGCGTGACCATGCACGCAGGCTGGCTGTGGCGAACACGATTGAGATGTCAAGGTTCGGTC
>DAIOWC010000361.1:0-2681 GCA_036758685.1 Streptosporangiaceae bacterium
GTGCGTGATCGTCTTCGTCCTGATCGGAGCGCGCCCGGCCACGGTCAATGGAACGTCGTTGCCCGCCGTGGGCTAACCGGGTAACCAAGGGCATGGGTCTAGGGGGTAGGCACCCAGCCTCGCCCGGCTCGCCGCGGCCCAGCCGTCGATCAGCGAACATAAGAAGATAGGGAGTCTGCTGCAGTGGCCGAAACTTACCTGCTGGGTGGTCGTCTCCCTCTGCTCGCGCCCGGTGATCTGTCTGACGGGCGGCAGAAGGAGCTCTACCAGAGGATGCGCACCCACCAAGTTCCCTGGGCCGACCGTCACAACTTTAAGGGAATGACCGGCGACGATAAGCTCATCGGGCCGTTCAATCCCCTTCTGTACAGCCCGGAAGGCGGGACGGGATTTCTGGACTTCGAAGCGGCCGAGGAACGGTCATCGTCGCTGGACGAGAGAGTCCGGCAGGTGGTGATCCTCAGCGTTGGCGCGGTGTGGTGGTCCGCCTATGAAATCTATGCCCACTCGGCGATCGCCCGTCAGGCTGGATTGTCAAAGGATACGATCCAGGCGCTCCAGAATGGAGAGCCCGCGAAAGAACTAACTGACAAGGAGCGGCTAGCCCAGACATACACTCTGCGATTGACGTCGGAGCACTCCGTCGATCCGACCCTGTACGAGAGAGCCGAGCATGCCTTTGGCAGACAAGGGCTGGTTGACATCGCACTCCTCATCGGCAGGTACCTGACTATCTGCGCACTTCTCAATGGATTCGACATTCCCCGGCCCTGACGAGCCCGAGAAGACCTCCGGGCAAGGGCTCACCGCCCGGCAGAAGCGTCGATCCTGGCCACCGAATCCCGCCTGCCCCGATTGCCTGCTGGCACCACCCGCGGCCCGGCCATGGAAGACGCGGGACAGGCGCGCGTGGCCACGCACCGCACACGACACGTTCGCCGACCTCCAGTCCCAGCGCCTCACCGCGCAGCCATTGGCCCGCTCGTAGGGTCCTCGCCACAGACCCTGGAACGCCGGCCGCCGGACGACCGAACGAAAGGCCACGCCATCCGGGTGAATACGGGTGCTCTACCAGAGCTCAACCCCGGAGTACATGAACGGAGAAAGGACCATGGCATACGGGCACGCCGAACGTAACCTCGCCCTGGTGCGCCAACTCGAAGCCCAGACTCAGCAGCTTCTGGAAAGCCTGGATGGGCTTGATCCAGAGCAGTCAGCCTGGCTAAATGAGGTCACCAGACCACATCGACCTGTACTACCAGCACCGGGTGGACCCACGATCCCGATCGATGGCACCGCGCGTCCGGCAAGACCACCCGCGTCTACTTCCGCTGGGCCGCCAGCGCCCGCGCCCGCAAAGCCATTACCGCTTTCGCCCACAACTCCCGGATGCAATCACCGTTGGCCGCCAAGCTCCACGCCGACGCCCGCGCCTGCGGCAAGCGCAACCCCCACGCCACCCGCATCGTCGCCCGCGCCTGGATCCGCGTCATCTGGGCCTGCCAGCACACCGCCATCCGCTACGACCCCGACACCCACCGCGCCCAGCAACGCTCTATCGCGCGAGGACTTGGCTTAGGGAACTGAAACGGCAGCTCTCCGACATCGTCTACCACCAGATGACAATCGATGCCCACGCCACCGGGCGGAGCTGGGAGGGCACTCGGGGACGACTCTGCAATCCAGCGTGACCGGCCCAACCCCGGCAGCCGGCTCTTCGGATAAGCCACTTCCCAGGTCCGCTGGCCAACAGCCCAAAACCTTGTCCCTGTCCGCGCCTTGACACAGCGGAGCCATGAGGGTACGAGCCGATGCTCGCGTCGGCAGGCTGACGGCCGCGCAGAGTCGCCTGTGCGCCGGATCGGCTTGGTCAGGCTTTACGAGTTCGCGCAGCCACTGAATCTCGGCGGAGGTTTTCTGGGTCGTGCTCCGCGCGATCTCATGCCGGGTAATACCGGCATGCGTAGGACCACGCCTTGGCTATGGCGACTGCTTAGCGGAACTAACGAGCTTCGGGAGCCAAGGTGGGAGCCAACATTGGCAGTAGCAGAGCGGCGTCAGGCGTCGTGAGGCGATAGTCGTCCCAGTCAGCGTCATATGGCGCGATGGTGAGCGTTGTATAGCCTGGTTCGGGTTTGCCTCCTAAACAGTAGGCCGCAGGTTCGAGTCCTGCTCGGGGCGCTAGCTGCGATAACACTGACATCCGATGCGGGTGACGCAGCTGCAGTAGCCACTGCCTAAAAGGCGTCCCGGAGGTTCCGGAGGCTGCCATGTGCCCCGCGTGCCGGCGAGGGTGTCGGGCAGGACTCTGCCGGCACATTTCCGCGCTCCGCGGCGCCGTACAACGGAGGAGTCGCGAGGGCTTCGGCATCGTCACCTCGGAAATCGAGGCGCTGACAAAGCGCTAATGACGCTCGACTTCGTCGGCGCGAGAGCCGTCGCGCACGGCCAGAGGCCAGTTTGAATATTGTTCCCAGCGCCCGCCGAGGCCCTCGACAGCCAACCCGCTCGACAGCCAACGCGCTCATGCCCAGTTTGTCTGACATCTCCTTCTCGGCTCCGGCTGGCTCGCACCATGGAAATGCAGGTGCAGGTTCCGCCCGGCTGAGCGATGCCGACATACGTTCGCGAATCGGGTTCCTAATTTCGTTGAGCGCCTCATGACCCTCTGCGAAGATGTG
>DAIOWC010000362.1:0-2637 GCA_036758685.1 Streptosporangiaceae bacterium
TGCTTAGCTCCAACGTCGCCTGACCACCTCCGCCTATCATCGCTTCCGGAGAACCAGCCTAGAGGGAAGTTACTTTCGCAGGGCGATACACTGCGGCCGTACGAGAGGTGGGTCTAGTCATGTCTGATCTCAGGGGGCTGTTCAACGACCTGATCCGCTTTGAGATCGAGCTGTGGAACGCGGTGGACGCCCGCTTGAAGAGCGAGTTCAGCTTGCCGCTGACGCACTTCGAGCCGATGTCAGTAATCGACAAGATCCCCGGCTGCCGTGTCTATGACATCGCGAACGAGCTGGGCATCACCACGGGCGGAACCAGCAAGCTGGTGGACCGGATCGAGGCCAGCGGGTACTGCCGCCGGCTCCCGAACCCGGACGACCGGCGGTCGTCACTGCTAGAGCTGACCGAGGCGGGCCGGCGCCTGCTCGCCAAGGCCGGAGCGGCCTTCGATGAGGAGCTGCAACTCCGGCTCGGTTCCGCCCTGCCGGAGCGCACCTTGCGGCAGTTCGCATCGACCCTGACCCGCCTCCGGGCGGCCAGCCAGCGCCTCGCCATGGAAGACAGCGCCTAACGCCCAAGCCGGACATAACGGGTTTCGTGGCTGCAGGCACCCCGATTTCCCGGTTTATCTGACCGAACGGGCGGTGGTGACAGCCCAGGTCACGGCGATGCCTATGGCAGCGAGACCAGCACGCGCCCTGCCGCCTTGCCGGATTCAATGAGTTCGTGCGCCGCCGCGATACGCGCGAGCGGGAATGTCCCGGCCACCGGGACGGACAGCGCCGACTGCGCCGCGGCGGCAGTCAGGTCACGGGCGGCGGCGTCCTTGGCCTCGGCGGGGAAGTCGTCGCTGCCGAGCAGCCGGATGGTCAGGTTATTGAACAGCATCGGCCAGAACGGCAGTTCCGGGCGGTCCTGGCCGCTGGCGTAAGCCGCCAGCACCGCGCCATTGCGGACCACCGCGGCATCCAGGTCAGCGTTGGCGGACAGCGCCACCTCGACGATGCGGTCAACCCCGTCCGGCGCCAGCCGCCGGATCGCCGCGGCTGGATCGGACTCCAGCGACACGACATGGCCGGCCGTCTCGGCGCCGGCCTGCCCGGCTTCGGCGTCGGTGCGGACCGTGCCGATCACCGTAGCGCCGGCCCACTGGGCCAGCTGAGCGGCCAGCGAGCTCACCGCGCCGCGGACGCCGTGCACCAGCACCGTCTGGCCGGTTACCGGCCCGTCGCCGAAGATCGCCCGGTGCGCGGTGATGCCCGGGATGCCCAGGCACGCCCCCATCTCGTCGCTGACTGCGTCCGGGAGGTCGACGGCGAGCGCCTCAGGCACGACCGTGGTCTGCGCCGCGGTCCCGAAGGGCCGGTAAGACTGGGCGCCGTACACCCACACCCGCCGGCCGACCCGGGCCGGGTCCGCGCCCGCGCCGGCCGCCTCGATGACCCCGGCGCCGTCGCTGTGCGGCACGATCCGGGCGAACGCCATCGGCGAGCCCAGCCAGGACTGCCGCTTCTTCACGTCGCCCGGGTTCGCCCCGGACAGCGTCAGGCGCACCCGTACCTCACCAGGACCGGGTTCGGCGGCAGGCAACTCGCCGAGCTGCAAGACCTCGGCCGGCGGCCCCTGCCGGTCATACCATGCGGCGATCATCGCCGTCCCCTTTGAGCAGTCTGGCTTGCTTCGCCAAAGTAGATTCCAAAGATACCAGTTCTGCGGAATCTTGATCCGCGAGCCACAGACGCGAGGCTGTACTAGTCAGGCTCTGGCGCGGGAAGATGCCTTCTATGTATCTTGGTTCTACGGAACATACTAATAGGGAATCTTCCTTGGGCGCTTATCTCGGTGAAAGGGGCGGCTGGCACGATGACCTCGATCGCGATGATCATGACCGGTTCCAGCGTGTGGACGATGAAGGACGGCAGCCCGCACCCGACCGGGTTCTGGGCTGAGGAGTTCGTCAAGCCGCACAAGACGTTCACCGCCGCGGGCTTCGATGTGACCTTGTCGACGCCGTACGGCAAGACCCCCACCACCGACCCTCTCAGCCTCGCCCTCGCCTACAACCACAACGAGCAGAGCGTGGTGGACACCCAGCAGAAATACCTCAACGAGCTGCGCGACCGGTTCGAGAACACCACGCCGCTCGCCGACCTGGACCCCGCGGCGCTCGATGCCGTGTTCGTCGTCGGGGGTCACGGGCCCATGCAGGACCTGGCGGTCGATCCGTACCTCTCCGGGCTGTTCCAAGCGATCCTCGACGACCCCGGCAAGATCCTCGCGGCCGTGTGCCACGGGCCGGCCAGCTTCCTGCCGGCCCACCGTCCTGATGGCACCTGGCTGTTCAGCGGCCGCACGCTCACGGGCTTCTCGAACCAGGAGGAGACCCAGGCCAGCTTCGCGGGAAACGCGCCCTGGCTGCTGGAGGACCGGCTGCGCCTGGCAGGCGCGAACTACGTGGCCAAGCCCGCGTGGACACCGCACGCCGTGACCGACGGGAACCTGGTCACGGGCCAGCAGAACTACTCGGCCCAGGTAACGGCCGACGCAGTCATGAAGGTCCTGAAGGGCTAGCCCGGCAGCGCGGACGGGTCAGTCCGCATCATCCAGGTGAGAGCGGACGCCGTAGCCAGTGTTGCGGC
>DAIOWC010000363.1:0-2352 GCA_036758685.1 Streptosporangiaceae bacterium
CTTTCTGACCGGTGGCGTGCGTTCAGCGCGACGGACCCAATTGACTCCAGGTCCAGTCGTTGTATTCGGCCTCTGAGGTTTCATGCCTCATATGCATCCGCTCCGCCTGGTCGGCACCGACGACCCAGCGCAACTGCCCGGTTTCGTCGTTGACGGACGCCAGGATGGCGTCTGCTACATCTTCCGGCGTCGCCAGCTCGACGGGGAATTCCGAATTGAAGACAGCCGTCCGCTGGTTTACATAGGCTTCGTATTCCGGCGGCACGATGGTGAGCACTGGCGCATTGGCCTGCGCCTTCTCCGCCAGGCGAGTCGTGGGCACGAAACCAGGCTCGATCAGCTTGAGGACGATGTTCTGGGGCGACAGCTCGAGCCTGAGGGTCTCCGTAAGATTGTCAAGGGCCGCCTTGCTCGCGTTGTAGATCCCCATCAGCGGCTCCGGCACAATCGAGGAGGCGGAGGTCAGGTTCACGATACGTCCGCCGCCGTGCTCTCGAAGATGCGGGATGGCCACTCGCATGATTTCGATCGGGCCGAACAGGTTGGTTTCGAACACGCTTCGCGCTGTTTCGTCCGTCGTCGTTTCGAAGACAGAGAACAGGCCGATGCCGGCGACGTTGACGACGGCGTCCACGCTCCCGAAGCGGGCCACGCTCGCATCGAAGGCAGACCTGATCGATGCCGGATCGGTCACATCGAGTGCGTGTGTAAGCAAACGATCCGACGACCCGCCGTCCCAGTCACCAGGGTCTCGCATGGTGGCTACGACATTCCATCCGCGATCATGGAACTTCGTCGCAGCAGCCTTGCCGAAGCCGGACGAGCAGCCGGTAATGAGAACTGTCTTGGTCATGTCGTTACCTTCCGTTGTCATGTAACACCCAGCGTATGCGAGGCCGTCCGGATGATCTATACTCAGAAGTACCGAATAAATTATAGATCGTCCCGATGGGGGTCGTCCCGGTGGATCCGTTGACCCAACTTGTCGAGTTGCTGCGCCCGCGTGCTTTGTTGTGGAAGCACATGGTGGGGCACGGTGACTGGGCCTGGGGATTCCCCGCTGACAGCGGCGTGATCTTCGGGCGCGTCGTCAGCGGGTGCTGTCGCTTCCAGCTGCCCGGCACCGCGGAGCAGAGCCTGGAACCAGGCGACTGCGTGCTGTTGACAGAGCCCCCCGCCTGGATCCTGCGCGGCGGAGCTGGCGATGCGGCGGTCGTCGCCTTCGAGGATCTCCCTACGGCCACCGCATCGCCTGAACCAGGGCGCAGCGACGATGATCCGGACCAGGTTCGCGTCGTCGGCGGGCACTTCGAATTTGACTCCGTCAATAAAGAACTTCTCACGGCATTCCTGCCACCGGTTGTGCATATTCCGTCGCGCGGTTCCGGCGACGGCGGGCGGCTGGCCGGCGTCTTGGCCATGATCGACGCCGAGGCATCGGCTGTGCGGCCAGGCCAGCAGGCGGTACTTTCCCGGCTGCTCGAAATCGTCCTGATCGAGCTGCTGAGGACGCCAGAAATGCTGCCGAGCCAGCAGCGCGGCATGCTCACCGGACTTACCGACCCGCAGATCGCGTCCGCGCTGCGCGCTTTTCATGCCGATATCCGAAGAAGCTGGTCAGTGGCATCGTTGTCCGCCGAGGCGAGAATGTCCCGATCGGTCTTTTCGCAAAGGTTCACGTCTCTGATTGGCCAGCCGCCCATGACGTACGCCCTGCACTGGCGGATGGCCGTTGCATGCGACGCGCTGAGGTTCAGCGGACGGTCGCTTGACGAAATAGCGCTCGCCGCCGGCTACGGATCGGCCAGCGCATTCAGCACGGCCTTCACCAGAACGGTCGGTCGGCCGCCGGTCCGATTTGCCCGCGACTCGGGCGGGGTCCGCAGTGAGGGATATTAGAGGGAGCCGACCAAGAATGCCGCAACGCGACTTCAGGCGCTCCGGCCTGGTCGCCCGGCGGGAGCGGCGGTCCCGGGATCTGATATTTGCCGGCGCTCAGCGGTCACTGCGGCGTTCGAGGTAGCTGCCCAGTTCAGCCGTTTGTGATCCGTCACCCGCCGGGGTCTGGGCCATGGAGGCGAGGAGGCGTAGCTTCTCATCGCTCTCGCTGCCCTGATCGGCGTAGTAGAGGACCAGGAGCACGTCGTCGACGGGGAGCTTGTCCCGGTGCAGGCGCAGCTCGCCGACGACCGGGTGGTTCACGGTGGTGGTGCCGCCTTCGAGGCTGCGGATGTCGTGGCGCGCCCAGAGAGTCCGGAACCGCTCGCTCGACAGGGCAAGCTCGCCCGCCAGTTCCACGAATCGGGGGCTGTCGATGTCGTCGCCGATGGACTTCCTGAAGGCGGCGATGAA
>DAIOWC010000364.1:0-2352 GCA_036758685.1 Streptosporangiaceae bacterium
CGACTACCTGTATGACCGCCACCAGACGAACCGGGCAGGGCGGCGAGATAGGCGGCAGGCCGGGAGGCATGCGCGCACTAAGGCCGGGGCCGACATTCCCGCGGCCAAGCCGCCGCTCAGCCCGCGCGCATCCCAGGCTGCTTTTGCCTGCTACGCGGGACTGGCGATACTGCTGTGGCTGTTCATGCTGGCTATGGGGCACCAGCCGGGAGCTGTGGCGGCGCTGCACGCCCTGCAGGGCTAGACATCTGTCCTTGGCCGAATGGCCGCCAGACGTACAGGCGGCTATTCGTGCTGTCGCTCCTGCGCGATCCGGTGCTCAGGTGCGGTCGGTGGCACCCATCCCGGATGCCAGCCCGCAGACGACCGCGTCGATCGTTGGCCTAGATCAGCCAATCTGGGACGTTAAGTTCCTGGGGTTATGGCTTGCTTCTTTCTAGAGCAGGCTGGCGAGCATTGACGCTGCCCGGGCGGCGCCGTCGGTGGCGACCGGGCGGTAGTCGACGTGGCGGCCGATCTGGGTGGCGATCGCCGCCGCGATGTCGGCAGGTTCGGCGGTCTGGTAGTCCATGCACAGGCCAGCGCCGTAGCGGTCGAGCCGGTGGCGGACGTGGAAGTTCTGCTCGAAGTGGTGGCGGAGGGGGAAGTACAGGAACGGCCGCCGGCTCGCGGTCAGTTCCATCGTGGTCGTCAGGCCGCCCTGGACGACGGCGAGATCGCAGGCGGCCAGGTGGCGGTAGAGCTCGTGGACGTAAGGGCGTACTTCCAGGCCGTCGCAAGCCGGGAGGCTGCCGGGGTCGATCCGCGGGCCGGTCACTACGATCATCCGGAGATCGGGCACGCGGTCCTTGGCCTCGGGGAAGGCGGCGATTACCCGCCGCAGCAAGTGTCCGCCCACTCCCGAGCCACCGACGGTCACGATGCAGACGCGCTCGTCGTCGCGGTACCCGAGTGCTTGCCGGTCGCCGAGCTGGCGCGGGTCGAAGCCGGTGACGTAGCCGGTGAAGTCGTAGTGCTGCTCGGTCCAGTCGCGGATCTGCGGCAGCCCGGGGCCGAAGGAGTCCGGGACGATGTCGTCGGGGTCGCCGACGAAGATGGCGCGGTCGCGGATGCGGGGGTAGCGGGCGATGTGCTCGATCATCTCGGCGTTGTAGTCGGCGGTCAGGAACGCCTCGCGTTCGCCGCCGTCGGGCATCGGCAGCCAGCCGACGAAATCGGTCAGCCAGGCGTAGGCGGCGCGTTTCTGCTCCGGGTTCTCGTGCAGGTAGTAGTCGAGTTCCCAGGCTTCGTCACCGATCCACAAGTCGTAGTCCTCCTCGCGGGCGAGGTCGTGGAAGACCATGAAGTTGGCGAGCAGGATCTCATCCATCCGGCGGATGGCCCGGAAGCAGTGCAGGTCATGTTCGGCCGACTCGGACTCGATGTGCCCGGACTCGCTGGCCAGGTATCCGCTGGCCGGGTGGACGCGCTCACCGCGCTCTTCCAGCACCCTGGTGACCGGATGCTGGGCGAGCCAGTCGATCTCCAGGCCGGGATGCAGCTTGCGCAGCTCGTCCGCGATCGCCACATCCCGCCGGGCGTGACCCAGGCCGATCGGCGAGCTGATGTAGAGCGCCCGCTTGCGGCGCGACCGGCTTCGCACCCAGCGGCGCGGCGCCGCCGGAGGGGCCACGAAGTCACGCAGCAGCAGGTTGACCTTGACCGGATCACGAACGTGCGGGCCGTGGCCCGAACCTTCGAGCAGGACAAGATCGCCACCGGTCGCCTCGGCGAGAGCGATCCCCAGGCCCTGCCCGGTAATCGCATCCTCCGTGCCCTGGATCACGAGCACCGGGCAGCGAACCCGGCCGCACAACTCGCGCGTGCCGGCCTCGCCGAGCTCATCAACCAGGCACGTCGCGACCAGTGTCGGCGCCGTCGTCTCCAGGCCCCAGCCGATGCAGTCTTCAATCGGCTTGGTCGAATGCGGCTCGATGAACATCTGGGAGAAGAAGAACTCCAGGAAGCTGCGGTAATCGCGCGGCCAGTAGTAGCGGTTGCATTTGGCCCAGCCCTCGTCGGTGTCCAGCTCCTCGTCCCATGAGTAACGCGTGCGCTCGGCCGGCAACTCGCCCACCGACGCCCCCGGACCTATGAAGACGGCGCCGGTCACCCGGTCAGGATGCTCGGCCGCGAGCAGTAGCGCCCACTGCGCGCCCGCCGAGAGCGAGACGATCACCGCGCGCTCGGTGGCGGTGGCGTCCATCACTGCCAGGGCATCAGCGGCGAACTCGGCTTCCCCGTACCCGGTCGCCGGCCGGTCGGAGCGGCCGTTGCCACGCCCGTCGAAGGTGAGCACGCGGCAGTGCCGGG
>DAIOWC010000365.1:0-1586 GCA_036758685.1 Streptosporangiaceae bacterium
CGCGGATATCCTCGACTGGCCAGGCAACACGTGGCGCTACTGGCGGAACCGGCATGCCTCGGACATTCCGCTGGTGCAGAATCTGCTCCGCAACCACGACTATCGTCAGTACTATCTTGATTATATAGAATACATGCTCGACACCGAGTTCAACCCGGGCGCCTTTGCCGCGCAGATCGGTGGGGAGTCTGAGGGCGGACTGTGGGATCGCGTCTGGCAGGCGGCCTACCTGGAATCTGACACGCCGCACGGTCGGCCGTTCACCGGTCGGCAATTCAGCAATGACGATATCTATTGGAGCGGCTGCCGGCAGCGCGGATTGCGGCATGGGCGGAAGAAGATGGAGGGCATTGTCCACTATGTTCGGATGCGACGTGACAGCGCCCGCACGCAGCTGGAGCGGCTCAGGAAGACCATGCCGCCTATGGTCAACGGCTTCCCGGAGACGACGGAGCTGATGCGCCCGGCGGCCTAGAGTCGATCGGGGGCGTGCTCTTATAGAGGACGGGATTACAGGACACCGGCCATGGCGGAGTGAGGGAAATGGATCGTGCTGGAGGAGCCCTCGACGAAACGATCAGCGCGGGAATCACCGCGGCGCAGGTGATGCCGGAAGCCGTTCATGCCTTGTTCCAGCAGCGCATCGCCGGGGACGACGCGCTGCTCAAACTCGCTGGGCTCCGCTTCGCCCAGATGGGCGTCGCGCCTGAGGTATACGCCGATACGCCGGACCAGCTCGAGTACGTCCTGCGATTCGTGCCCGCCCATGCGGGCTTGCCTGTGGTGCACCTGAATCGCGGCGTCAACGTGCTCCACGAGCGAGGTCGCTCCGCGGTCGGGGAATTCGCTGACCGCTTCGCAGGCCGGGTCGCAGGGGTGGTCGTCCATGACCACCACGAGATGGAGGCACGGACCGATCGCCTGGTCGCTGGGATGCGCGAGTTGAATACACGCCTTCGCGAGCGGCCCGATGGCCCCTTTGTCTTCCTCGAGTACGCCGCCGGGCTAGATGTGGGCTGGTTCGTGGAGGTGGCGGAGCAACTTCAGGACGCGCAGCGGGTTAGCTGCTGCATAGACGTCGGCCACATTGGCATCAAGCAGGCCTCGGCCAGGTTCTGGCTCCGCCACCCTGGCCTGGGCCTGGGACACCTCACTACAGGGGATTACCGGTTGCCCGACCTGGTCGCCGATGTTCAGGACGCGGTCGGCGGCGCATTGCCAGACGTTCTTGACGTCATACGCTCGCTCGGCCGACTCGGTAAGCGTACGCACTTTCACCTACACGACGGGCATCCCCTCATACCGGGCCTCCCGGATCACTTCAGCTTCCTGACGCGGCTGCCGATTCCCTTTACCTACCAGGGTCGCCAGTCACTCAGCACCATGTACGGACCCGACGGCCTGGCCGCCATCGTGTCAGCAGCCCTTGAGGCATTTCCCCCGCGGGCAGTGTCCTTCACGGTCGAAGTCCACCAGGCCGAAGGCCGGCTGCCTCTCGCCGACGCGGCGTGGCTGTTTCGCCACTGGCGGGATACTACCAACGCAGAACGGATGAACTACTGGCTCTCGGTCCTCTCGGACAACGC